>NZ_JAAHBU010000279.1 GCF_010671725.1 Pseudomonas brassicae
CGCTGCAACCGGCGGCGTTGCTGGCCGGCCTGTGGGGCAGCCTGCTGATTGTCGGCGCCGCCGGCGGTGGCAGCGATCCGTTCAAGCCACTGCAGCCCTTTGCCGGCAGCCAGGCCGTGGCAACTGCGCTCACTCACGCCGACGCCTTCACCACCGTACGCACGCCGGCTGAACTGCAGACCCAGTTGGACGAAGCAAGGCGCAGGGCCAGTGGGTGTTTGTGGACTACTATGCCGACTGGTGCGTGTCGTGCAAGGTCATGGAAAAGCAGGTGTTTGCCCGTGCCGATGTACTGGCGGCGCTGGAAGGCGTGCGCCTGGTACGCCTGGACGTGACCGCCGACAGCCCTGCCAGCACGCAACTGCTGCAGCGCTACCAGGTACCCGGCCCGCCAAGCCTGCTGTGGATCGGCCCCGAGGGCGATGAACGACGGGCCCGACGCATCACCGGCGAAGTCGATGCCGCCACCTTCCTGCAGCACTGGACCGCCACTCGGAGCCAAGGCTGATGCTGACCGTCAATCTCGGCCCCCTGACCCTGGCCCTGGACCACCTGTTGCTGCTGTGTGCACTGGGCCTGGCCACCCTGGTGGGCTGGCGGGTGGCCAAGCGCGGCGGCGACAACCCCGAGTCGACCCTGTTTCGCCTGTTCCTGATCGGCCTGCTGTGTGCTCGGCTGGGCTTCGTACTGCGTTACTGGCCGATGTACGCCGAAGATCCCTTGCAGATCGTAGACATACGCGATGGTGGCTTCATGCCCTGGGCAGGCCTTTGTGCCGTGTTGATCGGGGCGGTGTGGGCAGGCTGGCGTCAGGCCAGCCTGCGCCGCCCGCTGGGCTGGGGGCTGTTCAGTGGCGCGCTGTTCTGGCTGCTGGCCAGTTGGGCCAGCCACCTGTACGAACGGGGCACGCAACTGCCGAGCCTGTCATTGCGTGATGCCCAGGGCCGTTCGGTAGCGCTCGACACCCACCGCGGCCGCCCGCTGGTAATCAACCTGTGGGCCACCTGGTGCCCGCCGTGCCGGCGCGAGATGCCGGTGCTGCAACAGGCCCAGCATGACTACCCGCATGTCACGTTCCTGTTCGTCAACCAGGGAGAGACCCCGCAGATCGTCACCAACTTTCTTGCCACCACGGGCCTGAATCTGTCACACGTGCTGTTCGACACCGGTGGCCACCTGGCCCAGCAAGTCGGCTCCATGGCCTTGCCTACCACCCTGTTCTATGACACCGACGGGCGCCTGGTGGGCAGCCATCTGGGCGAGTTGTCGCGCGCCAGCCTGCGCCACGCCCTCGAACCCTTCGACCGCGATGAAGCGCTCGACACTTCCGTTTCTGCAAGGACCCCACCATGAAAATCGTCACCCTCAGCGTTGCACTGGGCCTGCTGGGCAGCCAACTGGCGCAGGCTGAAGACCTCCCCAAAGCGGTACAGCAGATCGAAGCCAAGGGCGCCAAGATCGTGGGTCGCTTCGACGCGCCCAATGGGCTGCAGGGCTATGCCGCGCAGTTCCAGAACCGGGGTGTGGCGTTGTACCTGACCCCGGACGGCAAGCACGTGCTGGTGGGCAGCCTGTTCAACGAGCAGGGCCAGGACCTGAGCGAGGCGCCGCTGGAGAAACTGGTGTATGCGCCGCTGGCCAAGGAGGTCTGGGGCAAACTCGACAAGACCGCCTGGATTGCCGATGGCAAGGCCGATGCACCGCGTGTCGTATACCTGTTCAGCGACCCCAACTGCCCGTACTGCAACATGTTCTGGCAGCAGGCGCGGCCTTGGGTTGACTCGGGCAAGGTGCAGTTGCGCCACATCATGGTGGGGATCATCCGCGCGGACAGCCCGGCCAAATCGGCCGCGCTGCTGGCCAGCAGCGACCCGAAACACGCCCTGCATGCCCATGAAAGCGCCGGCAAGGCCAGCACGCTCAAACCGCTGGCGAAGATCCCGGCCGAGGTCCAAGCCAAGCTCGATGGCAACCTGGCGTTGATGGAAGAGCTGGGCCTGTCGGCCACCCCGGCCATCTTCTACCTGGATGACCAGCAGCAGCTGCAGACCCAGCAGGGTGCGCCGCGGCCGGAGATGCTGGGCAAGATCCTGGGCAAGCGCTGAAGTTGGGGGCTTCAGATCGCCCTGTGCCCTGTGCCCTACAACAGCACCACCACCAACACCACAAGCAACGGCAACAGCACCGCACATGACCATCCCATGTACCCGAAGAAGCTCGGCATCTTCACCCCGCGCTGCTCGGCAATGGCCTTGACCATGAAGTTCGGCGCATTGCCGATATACGTCATCGCGCCCATGAACACCGAGCCCATGGAGATCGCCAGCAATGTCTGCGGCATGCGCTCCATCAGCACCTGGGCATCCCCGGCCGCCATGTTGAAGAACAGCAGGTAGGTTGGCGCGTTGTCGAGGAAGCTCGACAGGGTACCGCTGAGCCAGAAGTACATGCTGTTGATCGGCTCACCGCCCGTCCCAGTGACACTGGCCACCAGCGCCGCCAACGGGCCGTCGCTGCCGGCACGCAGGATGGCGATCACCGGGGCAATGGTCAGGAATATCCCGGCGAACAGCTTGGCCACCTCGATGATCGGCCCCCAGTCGAACTCGTTGGCCGTGCGCAACGCCTGCGGGGTCAGCCATAGCGACAGCAGCGCCAGCCCCACCAGTACACCGTCACGCAACAGGTTCTGCACCTCGACGTGGGTACCCATCAGCTCGACGCCAATACCCGGCTTCCACACGCCGGACATCAACACCGCCAGCACCACCCCGGCCAGCAGCACGAAATTGCGCCTGCCCAGCAGCCGTACCGAGGAGTCCGGCGTCGGGTCTTCAGGCAACAGCTCACTCTCGCGCCGGTAATAATGACGGTCGATGAGGTAGAACACACCCAGCAACGGCACCGCCAGCAGCACCACCGGCAAGGCCATGTGCTGCAGTGTCCAGGCAAAACTCACGCCCTTGAGAAAGCCCAGGAACAGCGGCGGATCACCCAGCGGGGTCAAACCGCCACCGACGTTGGCCACCAGGAAGATGAAGAACACCACCACGTGCGCGGTGTGCTGGCGGTTGTCGTTGGCGCGCAGCAACGGGCGTATCAGCAGCATCGCCGCACCGGTGGTGCCCATCACCGACGCCAGCAGCGCACCCAGTGCCAGCAGGCGTGTATTGAGCCACGGCGAGCCATGCAGGTTGCCTTGCAGCAGAATGCCGCCCGAAATGGTAAACAGCGCAAACAGCAGGATGATGAACGGCAGGTACTCGCCCAGCAGCACGTGTACCCCCAGCCCGAGGCTGGCGTGCCAACCAAAGGTCAGGCTGAACGGCACCACGAACAGCAGCGTCCAGCCCAGGGTGATCTTGCCGAAATGCTCATGCCACAGCGAAGCGGCAAACATCGGCAGCAAGGCGATGCTCAGCAGGATGCCGGCGAATGGCAAGGCCCACAGCAGGCCCATGGCGGCGCCATCGACCTCGGCGGCCGAGGCCGCCCCTGGCAGGCACAGCAACAACAGTACACCCAGCAGCGAACCCCAGGGAGAACCACGCAACAACGAAGACAGAAGGCGCATCGATACCAACCATGTGCAGATGAACAGCAGTGCGCCAGGGAGGCTGGCGCACATGAACGAATCGGCGATGCTAAACCAAAACGCCTTGCTCGGCTGCCTAGAACGCCTCCAGCGACGCCATCAGGTCACTCAGCCGGTCGACTGTGTCGTCGCTCAGCGCGTTGGCCTGCAGGCCCTCCACATAGATAGCCAGTTCTTCGACGGTGCTGCACTCGAACATCGCCCGCAACGGCACATTCAGCTGCAATACCTTCTGTACCCGCGAGGCGATCTGCGTGGCCAGCAACGAGTGCCCGCCCAACTCGAAGAAGTTGTCGCGCACCCCCACCCGCTCCAGCTTGAGCACATCGGCCCAGATCGCGACCAGCGACTGTTCCAGTTCGCTGCGTGGCGCCAGGTAGTCCTGCCCCAACTGCTGGCCGAACTCGATGGCCGGCAGCGCCTTGCGGTCGAGCTTGCCGTTGGCGTTGTGTGGCAGCGCGGCCAGCCATGCCCAGTGCAGCGGCACCATGTACTCCGGCAGTTCGGCACGCAGGCGCTGACGCACCTGTTCGAGCAAGGCCACCGGATCGGCACTGGCCTCGGCGGCTACCAGGTAGCCGACCAGATGCTTGCCATTGGCGCCTTCCTGCACACCCACCGCCGCATCACGGATCTCGGCCTGCTCGTGCAGGCGCGCTTCGATTTCGCCCAGCTCGATGCGGTAGCCGCGAATCTTCCCTGGTGGTCGATGCGCCCCACGTACTCCAGCACCCCGTCGACACGCCGGCGCGCCAGGTCGCCGGTACGGTACAGGCGCTCGCCCAGTGCACCGAACGGGTGCGGGATGAACGCCTGCGCAGTGCGCAGCGGGTCAGCCACATAGCCGCGCCCTACCCCGGTACCGGCGACACACAGTTCGCCCACCGCGCCCAGCGGCACCAGCTCCTGATCTTCGCCAAACAGGTACAGGCGGTTGTTGTCGGTCGGGGTACCGATCGGCAGGTAGCTGCCCCGGGTCGAGGCCACGTCGACGCGGAAGAACGCCACGTCATCGGAGCACTCGGCCGGGCCATAGGCATTCACCAGGCCGATCTGCGGGTAACGCTCCAGCCACTGCCAGGCCAGCTCCGGCGGCATCGCCTCACCGGTGGGCAGCATCCAGCGCAGGCCGCTCAGGTGCTGGCGCTCGTTGGCGAGCATGCCCTGGATCAGCGACGGCACGCTTTCGAGCACGGTGATGCCGCTGGCCTGGACATGTTCGAGCAGGCCTTGCGGGTCATGCGCAATGGCATTCGGCACGATCGCCACCTGCGCGCCGAACAGCGGCGCGGCGAGGAACTGCCACACCGAGATGTCGAAGCTCTGCGAGGCGGTCTGGGCAATCACGTCGTGCTCGTCCAGTTGCAGGTACGGCACCTTGCTCAGCTGGTTGTTGAGCATGCCGCGCTGCTCGACCATCACCCCCTTGGGCAGCCCGGTGGAGCCGGAGGTGTAGATCACGTAGGCGAGGTTGTCCGGGGCACTGTAGATGCCCGGGTTGCCGTCAGCCACGCCAGCGCCCTGCACCGTTTCCCACACCAGCAGGCGTGGCCGTTCGGCACACGACAAGGTGTCGAGCAGGGCCTGCGCCTGTGCCAGGCACGCCTGGCTGCAGACGATCACCGGGGTGCGGCTGAGTTCGACAATACGTTGCAGGCGCGAGCCCGGCAGGCCGGGGTCGAGCGGCAGGTAGCCGGCACCGGCCTTGAAACTGCCGATGATCATGCCCAGCAATTCGAGCCCTCGCTCGGCCAACAGCGCCACCGGCTGGTCCACCTGCACACCGGCCGCCACCAGGGCATGCCCGAGGCGGTTGGCCTGGCGGTTCAGCTCGGCATAGCTGCACTGCTGTTCCAGGCAGCGTGCCACCACTCGCTCGGGGTGCGCCGCAACGCGGGCTTCGAACAGCGCGGCATAACTCTGCTCCAGGCTGTAGTCGCGCTGGCTGCGGTTGCAGTCGTCGAGCAGGAAACGTTGCTCCTGCTCGCCCAGCAGCGCCAGTTCGGCCACATCGCCGTGCAAGCCGTCCATCAGTGCCAGCAGCAGGCGCTTGAACTCGCCCAGCAGGCGCTCGACGGTGGCCGTGTCGAAGTAGCGCTGGTCGAACGACAGGTGCAGGCCCAGGTCATCACCGGGGTAGCACACCGCCGTCAACGGGAAGTTGGTGTGGGTGCGACCCGAGTCGGAGCTGGCGTTGAGGCTCTGCGCATGGTCCAGCACGGCCGTTTCCACCGGCGCGTTCTCGAACACGAACAGGCTGTCGAACAGCGGCTGGCCGTTGGGCAGTTCGCTGCACGCCTGGATGCTCACCAGCGGCAGGTACTCGTATTCGCGCACCTCCATGTTGCGTTCGAGCAGGCCTTGCAACCACTGGCGCACCGAACAGCGCTGGCCCGGCGCAGGCAAGGTGACGCGCAGGGCGATGCTGTTGATGAACAGCCCGACGGTGTGCTGCATCTGCGGCAGGCTCACCGGGCGCCCGGCCACGGTCACGCCGAACACCACGTCGCGTTCACCGCTGTAGCGGCTGAGCACCAGTGCCCAGGCCGCCTGGGCGAAGGTGTTGACGGTCAACTGATGGGCCTGGGCCAGCTCACGCAGGCGCGCCCCTTGCTCGACCGCCAGGCGTGTATAGCAGTCGCCTACCTGCATGCCGCCATGCTCGCCCGCGTGCTCGCGCAGCAGCGGGCGGTCGCTCGGGATATAGGTGGTGCGCTCGAAGCCTTCGAGGTTGTGCCGCCACCACTGGCGTGCCTCATCCAGGCTCTGGTGCTGCAGCCAGCCTATATAGTCGCGATAGCGCGGAGGCAGCGGCAATTGCGCCTCGCGGCCTTCGCCCAGGGCCGCGTAGATCTCGAAGAAATCGTTCATCAGCAGCGAACGGCACCAGGCATCGATCAGGATGTGGTGGTTGCTCATCATGAACCAGTACTGCGCCTGGCCCACGCGAATCAGGCGCAGGTGGAACGGTGCCTGGTGCAGCAGCGCGAAGCCGGCTTCGCGCTCCTGCTTGTGCAGGGCCTGCAGGCGTGCTTCGTGCTCTTGCTGCGGGTCGGCGCTCCAGTCGAGGTAGTCGACCGTGGTGGTGCCGGGCTTGTGGATGATCTGCAGCATGGCTTCGCCGGCGTTCCAGCAGAACGACGCACGCAGGGCTTCGTGCCGCGCCACCACGGCCTGCCAGGCCTGGGCGAAACGCTGCGGATCGATCTCGCTGTTGATCCGGTAGCGGTCCTGCATGTAGTAGATGCCGGTGCCCGGTTCGAGCAGCGTGTGCAGCAGCATGCCCTCCTGCATCGG
Organism: Pseudomonas brassicae; assembly: GCF_010671725.1. Taxonomy (GTDB): domain Bacteria; phylum Pseudomonadota; class Gammaproteobacteria; order Pseudomonadales; family Pseudomonadaceae; genus Aquipseudomonas; species Aquipseudomonas brassicae. Next base: position 6,893 of record NZ_JAAHBU010000279.1, read on the forward strand.
CGTCAGCGGGTATACGTCCTCGATCTGCACCGCCGGTACCGGCAGGCTGTCGACCTGTTCCTGGGTGAGGTGCGCCAGCGGGAAGTCCGACGGGGTGAAGCTGCCGTTGCCCTCCTCCAGGCAATGCGCAACCAGGCTGGCCAACTCGTCCACATAGGCACGCGCCAGCGCCTCGATGGTCTGCCGGTTGTAGCGCTCGCGGCTGAAGGTCCAGCGCAGCTGCAACTGGCCGCCATACACCTGGCCATCGACGCTCAGCCAGTTGGGCAGCGGTGCGTCCAGGTCATGGGCCAGGCCGGCAGGTTCGTCCACCGGCTGGTACAGCGCCGCGCTGCCGAACTGCTGGTCGAACTGCCCCAGGTAGTTGAAGGTGATGCGCGCCTGCGGCAGTGCTGCCATGGCTTCGCGAGTCGCTTCATCGGCCAGGTAGCGCAGCACGCCGTAGCCCAGGCCCTTGTGCGGCACGCCGCGCAATTGCTCCTTGATCGCCTTGATCGAGGCTGCCTGCCCGCCCGCCGCTTCGTTGCCCAGCGGGCTCAGGCGCAGCGGGTAGGCACTGGTGAACCAGCCGACGCTGCGGCTCAGGTCGATGTCGTCGAACAGGGTTTCGCGACCATGCCCTTCGAGCTGCACCAGCACCGAGGTGTCGCCGCTCCAGCGGCACAGTACACGGGCCAGCGCGGTCAGCAGCAGGTCGTTGACCTGGGTGCGGTAGGCTGCCGGGGGCTTGCTGCAACAGCTGGCGGGTCTGCACGGCGTCCAGGTGCACGCTCACGCTGTGTGCCTGGCGGTGCAGGTTGGCACCCTGCGGGTGGTCGCACGGCAACTCGCGGCTGGCGGCGTTGAGCTGGGTCTGCCACCAGGCCTGTTCGTCGCGCAGCGAATCGCTGCCGGCATAGGCGCCCAGGCGCGCGGCCCACTGGCCCACGGCACTGGTCTTGGCCGCCAGCGTCTGGCCACGGTAGAGCGCCTGCAGGTCTTCGAGCAGCACGCGCCATGACACGCCGTCGACCACCAGGTGATGGATCGCCAGCAGCAGGCGTTGTACACCGTGCCCGTCCTCTACCAGCAAGGCGCGCAACAGCGGGCCGTGCGCCAGGTCGAGGCTGCGTTGCACGTCGCTGTACAGGGCCTGGCAATCGCCCAGGTCGTGGACCGAGGCCTGCCACAGCAGATCACGGCTGTCGGCCGGCGCGTAGCTGGCGCGGCCTTCAATGAAGCGCAGGCGCAGCACGTCGTGGTGCAGCACCAGGGCCTGCAAGGCCTGCTCCAGCTGCGCGCCGTCAAGGCGCTCGGCCGGTTGCAGCAGCACCGCCTGGTTCCAGTGCTGGGGTTGCACGATTTCACTGTCGAAGAACCAGTGCTGGATCGGCGTCAGCGCGGCGTCGCCGCTCAGCGGGCCTTGTTCGATCACGTTCAGTGCAAGGCGGCTGACCACGGTTGCGAGGGTCTGCACGGTCTGCTGCTGGAACAGATCACGGGCGGTGAAGTGCAGCCCGAGCTGGCGCGCACGGCTGACCACCTGGATCGACAGGATCGAGTCGCCGCCCAGCTCGAAGAAGTTGTCCTGCAGGCCGACCCGCCCGACGTTGAGCACGTCGCACCAGATCCCGGCCAGTTGCTGCTCCACCTCGCTGCGCGGTGCCTCGTACTGCTGGCGCCCTTGCTCCATGTCTGGCAGCGGCAGTGCCCGGCGGTCGAGCTTGCCATTGCCGGTCAGCGGCATCTGCGCCAGCAGCACCAGGTGCGCGGGCACCATGTAGTCCGGCAGGTTGACCCGCAACTGCGCCTTGAGGCTGTCGCGCAGGTGCGCCTGCACCTGGGCCTCGGCGCCGGCCTGGTCGCACACCAGGTAGGCGGCCAGTTGCTTGCCGCCCGGCATGTCCAGCGCCAGCACCACGGCTGCGCGCACGGCGGGGTGTTCGAGCAGGCGGTTTTCGATTTCGCCCAGCTCGATACGGAAGCCGCGAATCTTCACCTGATGGTCGATGCGCCCCATGTACTCGAGCAGCCCATCGGCACGCTGGCGCACCAGGTCGCCGGTACGGTACAAGCGACCGCCGCCAGCGCTGAACGGGTCGGCGACAAAGCGCTCGGCGCTCAGCCCCGGACGCGCGTGGTAACCCTGGGCCAGGCGCGCCACCGACATACAACTCGCCAATCGAACCTTGCGGCAACAGCGCCAGGTCGGCATCGAGGATGTACGCCACGCGGGCACCGATCACCCGGCCGATCGGCACGCTGCCCGCACCGGCCTCAAGGGTGGCCGCGCCAGGCAGGCCAGCGGCATGACCACGGTTTCGGTCGGCCCGTAGGCGTTGAAGAACTGCGCAGGCGTGAAGGCCGCGCGGATACGTTGCAGGTGTTCGCCGGTCAGCGCTTCGCCGCCGGTGATGCACAGGCGTACCGGCAAGTGTTCGTTGTGGCTGGCCAGCCACTGCGCCAACTGGCTGCCATAGCTTGGGGTGAAGCCCAGCACCGTGACCTGCTGCTGGCGAATCAGCCCGCAGATGTCCTCGGCACCCCACTGGCCCTGGGCGCGCAGTACCACCCGTGCGCCGCTGAGCAGCGGTACCAGCAGACGCTCGGTGGCGGCATCGAAGTTGATTGAATAGAAGTGCAGCTCGCAGTCGTCGCTGCGCATGCCGAACGCGTCGATCACAGCCAGGCAATGCATGGCGATTTCAGCGTGGCTGACCACCACGCCCTTGGGCTTGCCGGTGGAGCCGGAGGTGTAGATCAGGTAGGC
>NZ_JAAHBU010000028.1 GCF_010671725.1 Pseudomonas brassicae
AACCGACCCTAGGGTCGGTTTTTTAACAAGCGTCGCTTAGGCAGCTGCAGCAATCTTCAGTGCCTTGATGTGGCCATTCAGACGGCCTTTATGGCGAGCAGCCTTGTTCTTGTGGATGATGCCTTTATCGGCCATGCGGTCGATAACTGGAACAGCCAGGATGTAAGCAGCTTGCGCTTTTTCGGCGTCTTTTGCGTCGATGGCCTTAACTACATTCTTGATGTAGGTACGAACCATGGAACGCAGGCTGGCGTTGTGGCTGCGACGCTTCTCAGCCTGTTTTGCACGTTTTTTGGCGGAAGGTGAGTTGGCCACCGTCGAGCTCCTCGAAAGACTTGGTAAATAGCAAACAAAATAGGCCGCGAATCATGCCGATGAGTTAATCGGTTGTCAAGGGCGCTTGTTAGGTTCCGCTGAGCGGTCGATTCACTGGAGGGGATGATTCCCTTCTGGCGCATGACCTGTAAACTCGGGAGTTTTTGCTCTGTCTGCTTTGCGCGGCGGAGTATCGCATACTTGGATGCCGTTTAGGCCTCTCCTTCATCCATATGGCATGAAAAACTTTCGATGAATCTCCTCAAGTCCCTGGCAGCGGTCAGTTCCATCACAATGGTGTCGCGTGTGCTGGGCTTTATCCGCGATACGATCCTGGCGCGAATCTTTGGTGCGGGGGTGGCCACCGACGCCTTTTTCATTGCCTTCAAGCTGCCCAACCTACTGCGGCGGATCTTTGCCGAAGGCGCATTTTCCCAGGCGTTCGTGCCGATTCTGGCCGAATACAAGAGTCAGCAGGGGGAAGAGGCAACCCGCACGTTCGTGGCCTATGTCGCCGGCCTGCTGACCCTGGTACTGGCAGTGGTGACCACCCTGGGTATCCTGGCTGCGCCCTGGGTGGTGTGGGTCACCGCACCGGGCTTTGTCGACAGTGCCGAAAAATTCGAGCTCACCACCGACCTGTTGCGGGTGACCTTTCCTTATATATTGCTGATCTCGCTGTCGTCGCTGGCCGGCGCGATTCTCAATACCTGGAACCGCTTTTCGGTGCCGGCCTTCGTGCCGACGCTGCTCAACGTCGCGATGATCTTTTTCGCGTTGTTCCTCACGCCGTATTTCGACCCGCCGGTAATGGCACTGGGCTGGGCAGTGCTGGCCGGTGGTGTGCTGCAACTGGTGTACCAGCTGCCCCACCTGAGAAAGATCGGCATGCTCGTGCTGCCTCGCCTGAGCCTGCGCGATACCGGGGTGTGGCGTGTACTCAAGCAGATGCTGCCGGCGATCCTCGGGGTGTCGGTGAGCCAGATCTCGCTGATCATCAACACCATCTTTGCCTCGTTCCTGGTCGCAGGCTCGGTGTCCTGGATGTATTACGCCGACCGTCTGATGGAGCTGCCATCGGGGGTGCTGGGGGTGGCGTTGGGCACGATCCTGCTGCCGACCCTGGCCAAGACCTACGCCAACAAGGACCGCCATGAGTATTCGCGCATCCTCGACTGGGGCCTGCGCCTGTGCTTCCTGCTGGTGCTGCCGTGCACCTTCGCCCTGGCGATCCTGTCCGAGCCGCTGACGGTCGCGCTGTTCCAGTACGGCAAGTTCACTGCCTTCGATGCACTGATGACCCAGCGCGCGCTGATCGCCTATTCGGTCGGCCTGCTGGGCATCATTCTGGTCAAGGTGCTGGCCCCAGGCTTCTATGCGCAACAGAACATCCGCACGCCGGTGAAGATCGCGATTTTCACCCTGATTTCGACGCAACTGCTCAACCTGGTGTTCATCGGCCACCTGCAGCATGCCGGGCTGGCCCTGGCCATCAGCGTCGGCGCGTGCCTGAATGCCGGCCTGCTGTACTGGAAGCTGCGCCAGCAGAACCTGTTCGAGCCTCAGCCTGGCTGGACGCGCTACCTGCTCAAGTTGCTGGTGGCGGTGCTGCTGATGGCCGGGGTGCTGGTCGCGGGAATGTGCTACATGCCGCCATGGGAGCAAGGCCACATGCTGGAGCGCTTCCTGCGCCTGGGCGCCCTGATTGGTGCGGGTGTGGTGACCTATTTCGGCTGTCTCTACCTGTTTGGTTTCCGCCCACGGGACTTCGCCCGTAAGGCACTGCACTGATGGTCGGCGCGGGTCAGGCGTCGGTTTTGTACATTCCATGCCCCGCCATCGCGCTGCTGCCTGTCGCGGCGCCCGGGTGTGGTTATAATCGACCACTTTATGAGCAAGAAGCGCGTTATGCAGCTGGTTCGAGGCCTTCACAACCTTCGCCCCGAGCATCGGGGCTGTGTTGCCACTATCGGCACTTCGACGGTGTTCACCGTGGTCACCAGGCTATCCTGGCGCGCCTGCGTGAGCGCGCGGTAGAGCTGGGCGTGCCCAGCTGCGTGGTGATTTTCGAACCACAGCCGCGTGAGTACTTTGCGCCCGACACCGCGCCGGCGCGCCTGGCCCGCCTGCGCGACAAGGTGGCGCTGCTGGCCGCCGAGGGCGTCGACCGGGTGCTGTGCCTGGCCTTCAACCAGCGCCTGAGCAAGCTCAGCGCCGCCGAGTTCGTCGACACCATCCTGGTCGACGGGCTGGGCGTGCAGCACCTGGAAGTGGGTGACGACTTTCGTTTCGGCTGCGACCGGCTGGGCGATTTCGAGTTTCTGCAGCAGGCCGGGCTGAGCCAGGGCTTTACCGTCGAAGCGGCGCAAACCGTCGAGCTCGACGGCCTGCGGGTCAGCAGCACGCAAGTGCGCGAGGCCCTGGCGCGTGCCGAGTTCGCCGTAGCCGAGCGCCTGCTGGGGCGGCCGTTCCGCATTCGCGGCCGGGTCCTGCACGGGCAGAAGCTGGCCCGCCAGCTGGGTACGCCCACCGCCAACATACAACTCAAGCGCCATCGCGTACCGCTCACCGGTGTCTACCTGGTCAGTGTCGAACTCGATGGCCAGCGCTGGCCTGGCGTCGCCAACATCGGCGTGCGGCCAACGGTTGCAGGTGATGGCCGTGCCCACCTGGAAGTGCATCTGCTGGATTTTGCCGGCGATTTATATGGCCGGCGTCTGACGTGGAATTCCACCACAAGCTGCGCGACGAGCAGCGATTCGCCTCCCTGGAGGCGCTGAAGTCGGCGATCGATGCGGATATCGCCGCCGCACGTGCCCATTGGCACGGTCAACCGCTAACGAAGAGCCTGAAATGACCGACTATAAAGCCACGCTAAACCTTCCGGACACCGCCTTCCCGATGAAGGCCGGCCTGCCACAGCGCGAACCGCAGATCCTGCAGCGCTGGGACAGCATTGGCCTGTACCAGAAGCTGCGCGAAATTGGCAAGGACCGTCCGAAGTTCGTGTTGCACGACGGCCCGCCCTACGCCAACGGCAAGATCCACATCGGTCACGCGCTCAACAAGATTCTCAAGGACATGATCCTGCGTTCCAAAACCCTGTCCGGCTTCGATGCGCCGTATGTACCGGGTTGGGACTGTCATGGCCTGCCGATCGAGCACAAGGTCGAAGTGACCCACGGCAAGCACCTCACCGCGGACAAGACCCGTGAGCTGTGCCGTGCCTATGCCGCCGAGCAGATCGAAGGGCAGAAGAAGGAATTCATTCGCCTGGGCGTGCTGGGCGAGTGGGACAACCCCTACAAGACCATGAACTTCAGCAACGAGGCCGGCGAAATCCGCGCCCTGGCTGAAATGGTCAAGCACGGCTTCGTGTTCAAGGGCCTCAAACCGGTGAACTGGTGCTTCGATTGCGGTTCGGCCCTGGCCGAAGCTGAAGTCGAATACGCCGACAAGAAGTCGCAGACCATCGACGTCGCCTTTACCGTGGCCGACGAGGCCAAGCTCGCCCAGGCATTCGGCCTGCCGGCGCTGGCCAAGCCTGCCGCGATCGTGATCTGGACCACCACCCCGTGGACCATCCCGGCCAACCAGGCGTTGAACGTGCACCCCGAGTTCACGTACGCCCTGGTCGATGTCGGCGACAAGTTGGTGGTGCTGGCCGAAGAGCTGGTCGAAGCCTGCCTGAAGCGTTACTCGCTGGAAGGCTCGGTGATCGCCACTGCACCGGGTTCGGCGCTGGAACTGATCAACTGCCGTCACCCGCTGTACGAGCGCCTGTCGCCGGTCTACCTGGCCGAGTACGTCGAACTGGGCGCCGGTACCGGCGTGGTCCACTCGGCCCCGGCCTACGGTGAAGACGACTTCGTGAGCTGCAAGCGCTACGGCATGGTCAACGACGACATCCTCACCCCGGTGCAGAGCAACGGCGTGTACGTCGATGCGCTGGAGTTCTTCGGCGGCCAGTTCATCTGGAAGGCCAACCCGCATATCGTCGACAAGCTCGCCGAAGTCGGCGCGCTGATGTTCACCGACACCATCAGCCATAGCTACATGCACTGCTGGCGTCACAAGACCCCGCTGATCTACCGCGCCACCGCGCAGTGGTTCGTGGGCATGGACAAACAGCCAGACAGCGGCGAAACCCTGCGCGAGCGTGCCATCAGCGCCATTGAGCAGACCAAGTTCGTCCCGGCCTGGGGCCAGGCCCGCCTGCACTCCATGATCGCCAACCGTCCCGACTGGTGCATCTCGCGCCAACGCAACTGGGGCGTGCCGATCCCGTTCTTCCTGCACAAGCAGACCGGCGAGCTGCACCCGCGCACCGTCGAGTTGATGGAACAGGTCGCGCAGCGCGTCGAACAGGAAGGCATCGAAGCCTGGTTCAAGATGGACGCTGCCGAACTGCTCGGTGACGAAGCCGCGCAGTACGACAAGATCGCCGACACCCTCGACGTCTGGTTCGACTCCGGTACCACCCACTGGCACGTACTGCGTGGCTCGCACAACATCGGCCACGAAAGCGGCCCGCGCGCCGACCTGTACCTGGAAGGGTCCGACCAGCACCGCGGTTGGTTCCACTCCTCGCTGCTGACCGGTTGCGCCATCGACAACCACGCGCCGTATCGCGAGTTGCTGACCCACGGCTTCACCGTGGACGAGAACGGCCGCAAGATGTCCAAGTCGCTGGGCAACACCATCGAGCCGCAGAAGGTCAACGACACCCTGGGTGCCGACATCATGCGCCTGTGGGTGTCGGCGACCGACTACTCCGGCGAAATGGCCGTGTCCGACCAGATCCTGCAGCGCAGCGCCGACGCCTACCGGCGTATCCGCAACACCGCGCGCTTCCTGCTTTCCAACCTGTCCGGCTTCGACCCGGCCCGCGACCTGCTGCCGGCCGAAGACATGCTGGCACTGGACCGCTGGGCCGTGGACCGTACCTTGCTGCTGCAGCGCGAGCTGGAAGAGCACTACGGCGAGTACCGGTTCTGGAACGTCTACTCCAAGGTCCACAACTTCTGCGTGCAGGAGCTGGGCGGCTTCTACCTTGACATCATCAAGGACCGCCAGTACACCACGGGCGCCAACAGCATCGCGCGCCGTTCGTGCCAGACCGCGCTGTACCACATCAGCGAAGCACTGGTGCGCTGGATCGCGCCGATCCTGGCGTTCACCGCCGATGAGCTGTGGCAGTACCTGCCGGGCGAGCGCAACGAATCCGTGATGCTCAACACCTGGTACCGGGGCCTGACCGAGCTGCCCGAAGGCATCGAGCTGGACCGCGCCTACTGGGACCGCGTGATGGCCGTGAAAGCCGCCGTCAACAAGGAACTGGAAAACCAGCGTGCCGCCAAGGCCATCGGTGGCAACCTGCAAGCCGAAGTTACCCTGTTCGCCGACGAAGCGCTGAGCACCGACCTGGGCAAGCTGGGCAACGAGCTGCGCTTCGTGCTGATCACCTCGGCCGCCAGCGTCGCCCCGTTCGTCGATGCCCCGGCCGATGCGGTGGTCACCGAAGTGGCCGGCCTCAAGCTCAAGGTGGTCAAGTCCGGCCATGCCAAGTGCGGCCGTTGCTGGCACTTCCGTGCCGACGTGGGCGTGAACCCGGAGCACCCGGAAATCTGCGGTCGTTGCGTCGACAACATCAGTGGCAAAGGTGAGGTGCGTCACTATGCCTAACCCCAACGTGGGGCGCTTCGGGCGCCTCGCCTGGCTGTGGCTGAGCCTGCTGGTACTGGTCCTCGACCAGGCCAGCAAGCACTACTTCGAAGGTGCCCTGAGCCTGTACCAGCAGATCGTGGTCATCCCCGACTACTTCAGCTGGACCCTGGCCTACAACACCGGCGCAGCCTTCAGCTTCCTGGCCGAAAGCTCGGGCTGGCAGCGCTGGCTGTTCGCCCTGATCGCCCTGGTGGTCAGCGCGGTGCTGGTGGTATGGCTCAAGCGCCTGGGGCGCAACGAAACCTGGCTGGCCGTCGCGCTGGCCCTGGTGCTCGGCGGCGCGCTGGGCAACCTGTACGACCGGATCGTGCTCGGCCATGTGGTCGACTTCATCCTGGTGCACTGGCAGAACCGCTGGTACTTCCCGGCCTTCAACCTGGCCGACAGTGCCATCAGCGTGGGCGCGGTGATGCTGGCGCTGGATATGTTCAAGAGCAAAAAGTCCGGAGAACCCGTGCATGACTGATACCCGTATTGGCCAGAACACCGAAGTCACCCTGCACTTCGCGTTGCACCTGGAAAACGGCGACACCGTCGACAGCACCTTCGACAAAGCGCCGGCAGTGTTCAAGGTCGGCGACGGCAACCTGCTGCCCGGCTTCGAAGCCGCAATCTTCGGTTTCAAGGCCGGTGACAAGCGTACCGTCAGCGTGCCGCCAGAGAACGCTTTCGGCCAGCCCAACCCGCAGAACGTGCAGATCATTCCCCGCTCGCAGTTCCAGGACATGGACCTGTCCGAAGGCCTGCTGGTGATTTTCAACGACGCGGCCAACGCCGAGTTGCCCGGTGTGGTGAAAGCCTTCGATGACGCGCAAGTGACCATCGACTTCAATCACCCGCTGTCCGGCAAGACCCTGAACTTCGAGGTGGAAATCCTCGCGGTCAAGGCCCTTTGAGCCAGGAGTCAGCAATGCAGATCAAACTCGCCAACCCACGCGGCTTCTGTGCCGGCGTGGACCGGGCGATCGAAATCGTCAACCGCGCCCTTGAAGTGTTCGGCCCGCCGATCTACGTGCGTCACGAAGTGGTGCACAACAAGTTCGTGGTCGAAGACCTGCGCGCGCGCGGGGCCATCTTCGTCGAAGAACTCGACCAGGTGCCCAATGACGTCATCGTCATCTTCAGTGCCCACGGTGTTTCCCAGGCCGTGCGCCAAGAGGCGGCAGGGCGCGGTTTGAAGGTGTTCGATGCGACCTGTCCGCTGGTGACCAAGGTGCACATCGAGGTAGCCAAGTACAGCCGCGATGGCAAGGAATGCATCCTGATCGGCCACGCAGGGCACCCCGAAGTCGAAGGCACCATGGGCCAGTACGACGCCAGCAATGGCGGTTCGATCTACCTGGTCGAGGATGAAGAGGATGTCGCCAGCCTGCAGGTGCGCGACCCCGAGCGCCTGGCCTTCGTGACCCAGACCACCTTGTCGATGGACGACACCAGCCGCGTCATCGATGCGCTGCGATCGCGCTTTCCGAGCATTGGCGGGCCGCGCAAGGACGACATCTGCTACGCCACCCAGAACCGCCAGGACGCGGTCAAGCAACTGGCGGACGAGTGCGATGTGGTGCTGGTGGTGGGCAGCCCGAACAGCTCCAACTCCAACCGCCTGCGCGAGCTGGCGGAGCGCATGGCCACCCCGGCCTACCTCATCGATGGCGCGGAAGACCTGCAGCGCAGCTGGTTCGACGGCGTGGCGCGGGTCGGTATCACCGCCGGTGCCTCGGCCCCCGAGGTGCTGGTGCGTGGCGTGATCGCGCAGTTGCAGGAATGGGGTGCCACGGGTGCCGACGAGCTGGATGGTCGCGAAGAGAATGTCACCTTCTCGATGCCTAAAGAGCTGCGCGTGCGTTCATTGATCTGAGCCGGGGGCCGCGCACAGTGGCTCCTCGCTGGCGGTACGGCGCACGCTGACCCGCCCGGTGCGTGACAGCACCACCTGATACAGGCTCCGGTGACCGGGCTCTGCGCAGACATGCAGGGTCCCGGCCTGGAACCCGCCCGTCTGTTCCGGTACACCCAGCCCGCCGAAACGGACTTGCCGCGCCAGCGGTTGATTGCCCACCACCCGCACCCGCCGGTTGGCGCGGTGCTCCTGCAGCACCTGCTGCGTTTCAGTGCCCATTCGCCATCCGTTGCTCCAGTTCCCTTCGATCGCCACCAGGCTGACCGCGTGATTGCGCAGCAATGCTTCGCTGCGGGCGCCGCGCAATGCCTGGGCCAGCTGTTCAGCGACGGCTTGGCGCTGTAGGTCGCTGCTCATGGTGCTGTAGGCAGGAACCCCGAGCTGTACCAGCACGGCAAGCAGCGCCAGTGCATACATCATTTGAATCAGTGTTACGCCCTGTTGCGCCATCGTGCATCCCTCCCTGGAAGTGCTTCTCTATAGGTTCAGCGCCACGCGGGCTGACGTCCAGTCAGGCGGGGCGGCAATTGCGCAGGGAAATTTCGCAGGAGGCGAACCCATGACAAGGAAAGTGGAGCGAGGCATGACCCTGATCGAGGTGCTGGTGGCATTGGTGGTCATGTCACTGGGGGTGTTCACGGCAGCGGCACTGCAAGGGCGGGCGTTATCGACCACCGACAGCGCCTTGCGCAGCACCCAGGTGTTGCTGCTGGCCCAGGAGGTACTGGAGCGGGTGCGTGCGGCAGGCCGGCTGGGTGCCGGGGAGGGGGCGCAACTGCAACGCGACCTGCAAGCCGTGGTGGGCGCCTCGGCACAGGCGCGTGTCACTCAGGCTGGCGCTGACATTGCACTCGACCTGGGTTGGCCAGAGGGCGCGTTTGTGATTCGTGGGCGGGTGATGCCATGAGGCGCGCGGCAGGCTTCGGCCTGGTGGAAGCGTTGCTGGCATTGAGCCTGGGCCTGTTGCTGGTGCTGGCCGCCAGCCACCTGTTGCTGGCCGCGCTGCACAGCTGGCAGGCGCAGGGCGTGGCGGCACAGTTGCAGGAGGACGCACGCCTGGCCTTGCAGCGCATGGCGCGTGACATCCGCATGGCGGGTGCATTCGGTTGCCTGCGACAGGAGGCGGTCAGTTTTGCCGACCCGGCGATTGCCGCAGTGTTTGCACTGCCATTGAGCATCAGCCTAGAGCCCGACGGCAACCTGCGCAGCCTGAGCCTGGTGGGTGCGCAGAGCGGCGATACCGGCAGCCCGGCGCACTGGACGCTGGTGACCGACTGCGCGCGCGTGGCACGTGCCTATGCGGGCAAGCACTCGCCGGGGCCGGGCGAGTTCGCCTTGCCGATCCACCGGCAGGTGTACCAGCTGGTCGCCGGGCAGCTGCGCCTGAGCAGTGGGAGTACCCAGGCAGTGCTGGTCGACAATGTTCATCGCCTGCGCATGGATTTTGGCGTGGCCGATGCGGCGGGGCGGGTGGCCTACGTGGTGGCGACGCCCGAGCCTGCCAGAATCCGCAGCGTGCGCATTCGCCTGACATTGGCAGATCCACTGCAGCGCGTACGGGCGCAGACCTATCACCTGGTGGCTGCTGTGCGTAACCCTGCGCCATGAGAGCGCAAGGCGGAATGGTGCTGCTGGTCAGCCTGGTGATGATGCTGTTGTTGGCCTTGCTGGCGATGTCGGCGCTGCAGGGCGCGACCCTGCAGGCGCGCATGGCCGGCAACCTGGGCGCGGCGTTGCAGGCATTCGAGTCAGCCGAGGCAACCTTGCGAGAGGGTGAGGCACAGGTGCTTGCAGGGCATGTCCCGTCCTTGCCCTGCACCTACTGCCTGCCGCCGCCAGAGGCCGCACGGGTACGTGCGGCCGGGGTGCATGCCGATGCAGCTGCCAGCTCGGGTCTGGTCTGGCAGGCGTATGCGCGTGGTCTCTACCTGATCCAGCCGCTGGGTGAGAGCAGCCGTGCCACTGGCCTGCCCGACGGCCTGCCCGTGCAGTTGTTCCGCATCACCGCCGTGGGCTGGCGGCAACAGGCGCGGGTGGTGCTCGAAAGTGTGCATGCGCAGCCGCTGGCGCCTGGCAAACAAGCGCCCCGGCGCATCGCGTGGCGGCAAATTCTGTAAGGAGGTGAGGCATGCGCGCGTACGCCCAGGGCTTGAGCCTGATCGAACTGTTGATTGTCGTCGCCGTGGTCGGCATTCTGGCGAGCATTGCCTACCCCAGTTACACCGATACGGTGAAAAGTGCCGCACGCACGGAGGTGGCCGGGATGCTGTTGGCGAGTGCGCAGCAACTGGAGCGTCATCGTGCGCGCACTGGTGAGTATGCCGACAGCGATAGCGTGACGACCCCGCTGCCCCCCGGTACACGTCATTACAGCCTGCATGCCAGCCGTGAGGCCGAGCGCTTCAGCCTGGTGGCCAGGCGCCGCGTCGAAGGGTTGATGGCCGGTGACCGGTGTGGCGACTTCGAACTCGACCACCGGGGTGTACGGGGTAACCCGCACGGTGATGCAGGGCAGGGCTGCTGGGGCAACTGAAGTCTTTCATTCGGGTACTGGATCAATAGATGACCAAGCAAGTAGTGATTGTCGGCGGCGGGGTGATTGGCCTGCTGACCGCGTTCAACCTGGCGGCCGATGTCGAGCAGGTGGTGGTATGCGACAAGGGCGCAGTCGGCCAGGAGTCCTCCTGGGCCGGAGGCGGGATCGTTTCGCCGCTGTACCCCTGGCGCTACAGCCCTGCGGTCACTGCGCTGGCGCATTGGTCGCAGGATTTCTATCCGCAGTTGGGCGCGCACCTGTTCAGCAGCACCGGGGTCGACCCGAGGTCCACACCACCGGGCTGTACTGGCTAGACCTGGATGACGAGGCCCAGGCCTTGGCGTGGGCAGCGCGCGAGGGACGTCCACTGCGTGCGGTAGATATTGCCCAGGCTTATGCTGCGGTGCCCGTGCTGGCGCCTGGTTTCGAACGGGCCATCTACATGGCTGGCGTGGCCAACGTGCGCAACCCGCGCCTGGTCAAGTCGCTCAAGGCGGCGCTGCTGGCGCTGCCCAACGTCACGTTGCGCGAGCACTGCGAGATCAGCGGCTTCAGCCGCGAGGGCGGGCGTATCACGGGTGTTGAAACGGCCGAGGGCCCGATCATGGCCGATCAGGTGGTACTCACCGCAGGGGCCTGGAGCGGCGACCTGCTGCGCCCGTTGGGGCTGGATCTGCCGGTCGAGCCGGTCAAGGGGCAGATGATCCTGTTCAAGGGCGCGGACGATTTTCTGCCGAGCATGGTGCTGGCCAAGGGGCGGTACGCGATCCCGCGGCGTGATGGGCACATTCTGGTGGGCAGTACGCTGGAGCATGCCGGCTACGACAAGACGCCTACCGATGATGCGCTAGCGAGCCTGAAGGCGTCTGCCGTCGAGTTGCTGCCGGCGCTGGCAGATGCCACGCCGGTGGGGCATTGGGCGGGGCTGCGGCCGGGTTCGCCAGAGGGTGTGCCCTATATTGGCCAGGTGCCGGGGCATGCGGGGCTGTGGCTGAACTGCGGTCATTACCGCAACGGGCTGGTGCTGGCGCCGGCTTCGTGCCAGCTGTTTGCCGACCTGCTACTGGGGCGCGCACCGATCATCGACCCTGCGCCCTATGCGCCGGCCGGCCGGCTGAGCTGACCGCGGGGCTGTGTTGCAGCCTTTCGCTGGCAAGCCACTCACCGGATGGTTGAACACTGCCTGACCTGTGGGAGCTGGCTTGCCAGCGAAGCGGCATTCAGCCTTGACGACTATCTGCCGGCCCTTGCTCCAGGTGCGCCGGGCTGCAGAACCACAACTGCCCCCGGTGCAACGCGCGATCACTGGGCAGATGCACGCCGCAATGGGCGCACCGCACCATTTTCAGCGGGTCATCGAGGGGCGGGCGATTATCGGCGTTGGCGCTGGCCTTGAACTTGCGCCACAACCAGAACGCAGCGGCAATCAGGGCAATCCAGAAAAGTAGGCGAACCATGGTGTCCAGCTTTGTCGAATGAAGAGCCACCAGTTTAGGGCCTGGCAATAAAAAAGGGAGGCCCTTGGCCTCCCTTTATTGTTGCTGTCGCACGTATCAGTCGAATACGCCAAAGGTCATGTAGCTGAACCACGAGCGGTCTTCGTTGTTGCCTTCGGCTTGGTGATTCTGTTCTTCGATCACGTCGCCATTTTCATCTTTAGGCTGCAGTTCGTCGGGAATCGCGTCCTTGGCATCCTGATACTGCTTCTGCACGTCCTGGTTGGCGCGGGTTTCGCCCGGCGGCAGCGGCGTTGCAGTCTCGATCAGGCCCAAAGTGGCCTTGGACAGCCACGAGCGGTTGTCCGCTTCGTCCTGCTGGGGCACGAACTGGCCATCGACCAGGCTCGGGTGATCAGGGTAGTTGAGCTTCAGGGTTTCCAGGCTGGTGGCCGCCAGGTCGTCCAGGTGCAGGCGCATGTAGGCTTCGGTCATCACCGCCAGGCCGTCGCCGACCGATGGGGTTTCCTGGAAGTTCTCCACCACGTAGCGACCACGGTTGGCGGCGGCTACATAGGCCTGACGGGTCAGGTAGTAGTCGGCCACGTGGATCTCGTAGGACGCCAGCAGGTTGCGCAGGTAGATCATGCGCTGCTTGGCGTCTGGCGCGTAGCGGCTGTTGGGGAAGCGGCTGGTGAGCTGGGCGAACTCGTTGTACGAGTCACGCGCTGCGCCCGGGTCACGCTTGGTCATGTCCAGCGGCAGGAAGCGCGCCAGCAGGCCGCGGTCCTGGTCGAACGAGGTCAGGCCCTTGAGGTAGTAGGCGTAGTCGACGTTCGGGTGCTGCGGGTGCAGGCGGATGAACCGCTCGGCAGCCGACTTGGCAGCCTCTGGCTCGGCGTTCTTGTAGTTCGCGAAGATCAGCTCCAACTGCGCCTGGTCGGCATAGCGGCCGAACGGGTAGCGCGATTCCAGCGCCTTGAGCTTGGCGGTGGCGCTGGTATAGCTGTGGTTGTCCAGGTCGGCCTGCGCCTGCTGGTACAGCTCGGTTTCGCTGAGGTTTTCGTCGACGACTTCCTTCGAAGAACAAGCAGCAGTGAGTCCGAGGATGGCGATCAGCAGCAGGTGTTTCACTTGCATGGCGGCTTGCGTCCCTATGACGGCTGCTGTCTTGGGCGAGGCCGTCCTGTTATGATGAGCACCCCGGTTGGAACCCTCGGGGCAAAAGACGCCGTATTTAACCACAAGCGTGCAGCTGAAACCAAAGGCTGTGCCTCCGCCTGATTCGAGCATGTCCGAGAAAATTGAACTTCGCGCAGAGGTACCGTCCGAATTGGGCGGGCAACGCCTCGACCAAGTCGCTGCCCAACTGTTTGCCGAGCACTCACGCTCGCGCCTGTCCGCCTGGATCAAAGAAGGCCTACTGACCGTCGACGGCAACGTCGTGCGTCCTCGCGACATCGTCCATGGCGTGCACTGCTGGCGCTGGATGCCGAGCAGGAAGCCCAGGGCGAGTGGGTGGCGCAGGACATCGAACTGGATATCGTCTACGAAGACGACCACATCCTGGTCATCAACAAGCCGGCCGGGCTTGTGGTACACCCGGCGGCGGGGCATGCAGACGGCACCCTGCTCAACGCGCTGCTGCACCACGTGCCCGACATCATCAACGTGCCGCGCGCCGGTATCGTGCACCGCCTCGACAAGGACACCACCGGTCTGATGGTGGTGGCCAAGACCATCCAGGCGCAGACCCAGCTGGTTTCGCAGTTGCAAAGCCGCAGTGTCAGCCGCATCTATGAGTGCATCGTGATTGGTGTGGTCACCGCCGGCGGCAAGATCAACGCCCCGATCGGCCGCCACGGCCAGCAGCGCCAGCGCATGGCGGTGATGGAAGGTGGCAAGCAGGCCGTCAGCCACTACCGTGTGCTCGAACGTTTCCGTTCGCACACCCACGTGCGCGTCAAGCTGGAAACCGGGCGTACCCACCAGATCCGCGTGCACATGGCCCACGTCAACTTCCCGTTGGTCGGCGACCCGGTGTATGGCGGGCGCTTCCGTATTCCGCCAGCGGCCAGCGTGACCATGGTCGAAGCGCTCAAGACCTTCCCGCGCCAGGCCCTGCACGCACGTTTCCTGGAGCTGGACCACCCGGTAACCGGCGAGCGCATGGGCTGGGAATCGTCGCTGCCGGATGACTTCGTCTGGCTGCTGTCGCTGCTCAAGCAGGACCGCGAGGCTTTCGTCGGATGAGCACCCTGACGCCCGACCTGCTGATCCCCGACTGGCCCGTGCCAGCCTGGGTCAAGGCGTGCGTCACCACCCGGGGCGGGGGCGTCAGCCTGGCGCCCTACCAGGCGCTGAACCTGGGCGATCATGTCGGCGATGCGCCGGCGGCGGTGGCCGAGAACCGTCGACGCCTGACCGATACCTTCGCCGTCCAGCCTGCCTGGCTCAAACAGGTTCACGGGCTGGCGGTCGCGCACGCCGACCCGGCGCTGATCGCCGAGGCGGATGCCAGCTGGACGGCGACCCCCGGCATCGCGTGCACGGTGATGACTGCCGATTGCCTGCCCGTGCTGTTCTGCGACCGTGCCGGCAGCCGTGTGGCTGCGGCGCATGCCGGCTGGCGCGGGTTGTCGGTGGTGTGCTGGAGGCGACGCTGGACAGCCTGGGCGTGCCGGCGCAGGAGGTATTGGTGTGGCTGGGCCCGGCCATTGGCCCGCAGGCCTTTGAAGTGGGTGGCGAAGTGCGCGATGCGTTCACGACCGTTCATCCGGAAAGTGCCTGTGCCTTCATACCGGGCGCCCAACCGGGCAAGTTCCTGGCCGACATCTATGCCCTGGCGCGCATTCGCCTGGCGGCACGTGGCGTCACGGCTGTGTATGGGGGTGGCCTGTGCACGGTCACCGACCCTCGCTTCTATTCCTTTCGCCGCAGCCCCGTCACCGGGCGCATGGCCTCGCTGGTCTGGCTCGCCGCGCGCTGACCTGGATCAAGCCCGCTACGCTTGAATCTTCCACAATCACCCTTATCTATAGGGGTATCTCAGGCAGGTTTTTCTTCATCAGGTGTGTCCATCGCTCCGGCCTGCCCATTAAAGGAAGGTAAGTTATGCGAATAGACCGTTTGACCAGCAAGCTGCAACTGGCGTTATCCGACTCTCAATCCCTCGCGGTGGGCATGGACCACCCGGCGATCGAGCCTGCGCACCTCTTGCAGGCGCTGATCGACCAGCAGGGTGGCTCGATCAAGCCCCTGCTCATGCAGGTGGGCTTCGACGTCAACAGCCTGCGCAAGGCATTGGGCAAAGAACTCGACCAGTTGCCAAAAATCCAGAACCCTACCGGCGACGTGAACATGTCGCAGGACCTGGCGCGCCTGCTCAACCAGGCTGACCGCCTGGCCCAGCAGAAGGGCGACCAGTTCATCTCCAGCGAGCTCGTGCTGCTGGCGGCCATGGACGAAAACAGCAAACTGGGCAAGTTGCTGTTGAGCCAGGGCGTAAGCAAGAAAGCCCTGGAAAATGCCATCAGCAACTTGCGCGGCGGCGAAGCGGTGAATGACCCCAACGCCGAAGAGTCGCGCCAGGCCCTGGACAAGTACACCGTCGACCTCACCAAGCGTGCCGAAGACGGCAAGCTCGACCCGGTGATCGGGCGTGACGACGAAATCCGCCGCACCATCCAGGTACTGCAACGGCGTACCAAGAACAACCCGGTGCTGATCGGTGAGCCTGGCGTGGGCAAGACCGCCATCGCCGAAGGCCTGGCCCAGCGCATCATCAATGGCGAAGTGCCGGATGGCCTCAAGGGCAAGCGCCTGCTGTCGCTGGACATGGGCGCACTGATTGCCGGTGCCAAGTTCCGCGGCGAGTTCGAAGAGCGCCTCAAAGGCCTGCTCAACGAGCTGTCCAAGCAGGAAGGCCAGATCATCCTGTTCATCGACGAGCTGCACACCATGGTCGGCGCCGGCAAGGGCGAAGGTTCGATGGATGCCGGCAACATGCTCAAGCCTGCGCTGGCGCGCGGTGAGCTGCACTGTGTCGGTGCCACCACGCTGAACGAGTACCGCCAGTACATCGAGAAGGATGCGGCGCTCGAACGTCGTTTCCAGAAGGTGCTGGTGGAAGAGCCCAGCGAGGAAGACACCATCGCCATCCTGCGTGGCCTCAAGGAGCGTTACGAGGTGCACCACAAGGTTGCGATCACCGACGGCGCGATCATTGCCGCGGCCAAGCTGAGCCACCGCTACATCACCGATCGTCAATTACCCGACAAGGCCATCGACCTGATCGACGAGGCGGCCAGCCGCATCCGCATGGAGATCGACTCCAAGCCTGAGGTGCTCGACCGTCTGGAGCGCCGCCTGATCCAGTTGAAGGTGGAATCCCAGGCCTTGAAGAAAGAAGACGACGAGGCTGCGCTCAAGCGCCTGGAAAAGCTGACCGAAGAAATCGTCCGGCTGGAGCGTGAGTACTCCGACCTGGAAGAAATCTGGACCTCGGAAAAGGCCGAAGTGCAGGGCTCTGCGCAGATCCAGCAAAAGATCGAGCAGTCCCGCCAGGAGCTCGAAGCCGCCCGCCGCAAGGGTGACCTCAGCCGCATGGCCGAGCTGCAGTACGGGGTGATCCCGGACCTGGAGCGCAGCCTGCAGATGGTCGACCAGCACGGCAAGGCCGAGAACCAGTTGCTGCGCAACAAGGTGACCGAGGAAGAAATTGCCGAAGTGGTGTCCAAGTGGACCGGTATTCCGGTGGCCAAGATGCTCGAAGGCGAACGCGAAAAACTGCTGCAGATGGAAAGCCTGCTGCACAAGCGCGTGATCGGCCAGGAAGAGGCCGTGGTGGCCGTGGCCAACGCTGTACGCCGCTCGCGTGCCGGGTTGTCCGACCCTGATCGTCCGAGCGGTTCGTTCATGTTCCTCGGCCCCACCGGTGTGGGCAAGACCGAGCTGTGCAAGGCGCTGGCCGAGTTCCTGTTCGACACCGAAGAGGCCATGGTGCGCATCGACATGTCCGAGTTCATGGAGAAACATTCCGTGGCACGGCTGATTGGTGCACCACCAGGCTACGTGGGTTACGAAGAGGGTGGCTACCTGACCGAGGCGGTACGCCGCAAGCCGTATGCGGTGGTGCTGCTGGATGAGGTCGAGAAGGCCCACCCGGATGTGTTCAACGTGTTGCTGCAGGTGCTTGAAGATGGCCGCCTGACCGACAGCCACGGGCGCACGGTGGATTTTCGCAACACTGTGATCGTGATGACCTCCAACCTGGGCTCGGCGCAGATCCAGGAACTGGCAGGTGATCGCGAAGCGCAACGGGCAGCGGTGATGGACGCCGTGGGTTCGCACTTCCGCCCCGAGTTCATCAACCGTATCGACGAAGTGGTGGTGTTCGAGCCGCTGGGTCGCGACCAGATTGCCGGTATCACCCAGATCCAGCTGTCGCGTCTGCTCAGCCGTCTGGCCGAGCGCGAGCTGAGCCTGGAGCTGAGCCCCGAGGCGTTGGATAAGCTGATCGCGGTCGGTTACGACCCGGTATATGGTGCGCGGCCGCTGAAACGGGCAATCCAGCGCTGATCGAGAACCCGTTGGCGCAACTGATCCTGTCCGGACGCTTCATCCCGGGTACCCGCATTACCGCCAAGCTGGAGGGCGACGAGATCGTCTTTGCCTGAGTTTTCGGCGGCTTACGTCAAGGCCTCGAATTTCGAGGCCTTTTTTCTTTGCATTTTGCGCTGACTGCTTGTAAAGTGCGCCCCGCTGTATGTCACCCCGCAGGTTTCCGGCAGAAGTGGGAATCTGAAAAAAAAGTTGCAAATCAGTGTGTTGAATGCAAATTAAGGGTTGACAAGGGTTTTGAAAATTGTAAAATAGCGCGCCTCAGAGACATGAACGCAGCGATGCACAAGGTCGAAGGGTTCGAAGCAGTAGTGATACGGTTTTCGAAATTGCAGCACTGTAGTAATTGAAATTGATAGTTCCGCGATAGCTCAGTCGGTAGAGCAAATGACTGTTAATCATTGGGTCCCAGGTTCGAGTCCTGGTCGCGGAGCCAAATTTCAAACCGGGGTATAGCGCAGTCCGGTAGCGCGCTGCTTTGGGAGCAGGATGTCAGGAGTTCGAATCCCCTTACCCCGACCATCTTCAGAAAAAAGGCACCTTGTAAAAGGTGCCTTTTTTTCGTCTCGGGTTTTTGCTGCCAGCCTTGTCAGCCTTGGCCTTCAGCGCGTGTGCAGCCAACTGCCGGTCGAGCCAATCCCCAGCAACGCCTGCAACGGGCTGTAGCTGCGCGCACCGTCCTTGAGCATGAAGCGCAACTGCAACAGCGCCTGCTCGCTGAAGTACAGCTCGCCTCGGGCTAGCCGCCCCAGCGCACGGTACTGCCGGAGCGCCGGCAGTTCGCGCTCGATCACGTCATTGAACACGCCCGGCCCGGTCACATGATAGATGCGGCGGCCGTACTGGCTCATTTCCTCTTCAGTGTTGAGGTAGTCATAGGGGCGGGCGCGGTACAGGTCACGGTTGGCCATGAAACGTCGCAGGCTCTCTTCGCTGATGCGGTCGAGCAATGGATTGTCGGGCAGCGAGCCGAAGTTGCTGTTGTTGAAGTCGGCCAGCATGCCCAGGCGCTGATGATGCACCAGGTTGTTGAGCAACAACTCACCCGGGCGCGCATGCAGCTGCACATCGCCCATGCCGGGGCTATCCCCGATCGGTGTGCGCACGAAGTCATCCACGTCCATGTAGATACCGCCCTCGAAGCGCAGCAACTGATAACGCAGGATATCCACTGCACTGGCATAGTTGTGGCCGTCGCCCAGGCTGGCCGCACGAAACTGGTTGTAGAACGGCCCCGCCTTGAACTGAGAGAAGAACGGTGCATCCTCGAGCAGGTGCACGTGCAGGCACGACGGGCGCCCGGCCAGTCGGGCAAGGGTGCGCTCCAGCTCCTGTGCGTCGCTGATCGACAGGTACAAGTGGGTAGCGAACGGATCGCTGCCGTCTGCCGCCATCGTGGCATTGTTGATGACGCGCCGGATAAAGCGTGCCGGCATGTGTCGGCCGATCCAGATGCTGTGCAGCTTGCGTGGGATCGCCAGTGCTCCAGTACGGTCCAACGCTGCAAGCTGCAGCGGCATTCGTGCATGCAGGCCCATTTCGCCCAGGGCGCGTTCCATGTCTTGTACAGAAGGTTTGGGCACCGGATTGCGCGCGTCCAGGCGCAGGAACGTCTTGCCGTCTGGCCCCACTCGAAACGCCTCGCCGTCGCTGTTGCGCCAGCTGTCGGTATCGATGTCGTACCGCACCTGCTGCGAGTAGCCCTCGGCGTCGATCATGTAGGTGCGCACCGGGTGGCTGCCAAACGGCTCGCGCACCTGTACCCCACGCAGTACGCCCGTGTTGCCTGTGCTCGGGCCGGGTTCGACAGGCTCGAACTCGCTCATCGAGAGCAGGCGGGCCTGGGTGGTATCCAGATCATCCAGCGGCACATGCACTTCATCGTACAGCCATGCGCCTGCGCCAATGTCCTCAAGCGTGGCCTGACCGCGCAGGTGCTGCATCAGAAAATCTTCGGGCATGCCCTCACGGCTCAAGGTAAAGCGCGTGTTGTATTGCAGATTGTGGCGTAGCGAAGCCACGCTCAGGCCTTCTGCATCAATTTCATAAGCGGCGTAGGGCCCGGCGAACTGCGCCTGGGCAAACGCCCGGGCACCGTCGCGGCTGGCGAAGGCGCGCAGCATGCGCCCCGGCATCATCTTGCGTGCCCAACTGAAGGTGCGCGTGGGTGCGAAGCCGTCATGCAGGCTGCGCGCAGGGTTTTCGGTGCGTGCGATCTCGCGTACCACGTACAGGCGGTGATAGTCACTGCGCTCGATCATGCCCAGGCGGTTGAAGCGTTCACCGGCGCGCAACATCGGTGTTGCATCGGCCAGCGGTGCGGTGTCGGCACCTTCTGCCGCACCCAGTGGCGCCAGCTCCAGGTCGCGCTCCAGCGGTGGGCCGGGTAGCGCTTCTAGCTCCCCAGCCTCGCTGGAAAAGGCAAAAGGCAGGCTGAAGGCGACGATGATTGCACTTTCCACTGCATTGATGATGGCTTCGCGGCGTTTCTGTGCCGTGGTGGCATGCATGGCCTCGCGGCTGTTGAGCACCACATTGGTCACGCCGGCACCGATCACCGCCAGTGCCAGTGGCCAACTGAGCGGGGCGGCGGGAGAGGCAAGCTTGATAAAGGCGCCCAGGTAGCCAATCCACAGTTGTGCACGCAAGTGTGCATTGGACTCCAGCAGCACCTGCGCCTGGTGTTCCATCTGGGCCTTGGCCTTGTCCCGCAGGTAGTAGAAACCGTCGCCTTCGATATGCTCGGTGTACTGCAGCAGCAGGCCAAGGTGCTGCGTGTTGGGGTCGTCGCTGACCTGATCGAACAGCGCAGCGAGGGCGTCCAGTTGGTAGCGCTCCAGTTTGGCAAAGGCGGTGAAGTGCTTGAGCATCGCCTGGCGGCTGGTTTTGTCGGCCAGTTGTTGTCGCACCCAGCGGTACAGCATGGTGATGTCGTCGAACGCCTGCAGGCTCGGGGTCTCGCCTGGCAGGTAAAGCACCTGGCGGCCGTGGGCATTGCTCAGGCGCAGCACGTCCTGGGCGCTGAAGGTGCCGAGGTTGAAGGTGTACAGCGCGACCTGTCCCTGGGCAGGTGACGGCAGGCCCAGCGCGGCCACGGTCAGCGGGCCGTTCAGCCGCCCGGCCAGGCCTTGCTCGATCATCTGCAGGTCATCCGCGCTCAGCTGTCTGGCTGCCCTGGCCTTGCGCACCTCGGCCAGCAGGCGGGCCCTGCCCAACCGGATGAAATCATCGCCCTGATGCTGCCAGAACGCGCGCAGCGTGTCGGTGTAGCGGGTGGCAAAGTCGATGGCCCAGAAATCCCGTGCGACATCTGCCGCCAGCATCCTCACTTCATTGTGTTGATCGAACAGCCCATGGTTCGGGCCATCGGTATAGAAGCCGCCCATCACCTGCAGGTTATCGAGGCTGTCCTGGTCGCTGACGGCAAAGCGCTGCAGCATCAGTTCAACAAAGGTCAGCGATTGCAGCGGCGGGCCGCGGTGCTCCCAGCCGGTGTAGCTGTACGGGCTGCTGACGGCACTGTCGAAGCGGTGCCACCACAGGGTGTCCGGGTCCAGTTGCCTGCCGGTGTGCTTGCGGATGATATCGCCTGCTGCTGCCTTGGCCGTTGCATACAGGTCGGGGAAGGTCTTGACCCATTGCCTGGCCACGCGGGTCAGGCGTTGTTGTTCGCTGATAAGGGGCATCGCAGTAGGTCCTGGCTGAAAAAAGTCCAGCCTGCGATAACCCCTGCGGTGCGCGGCGTTAGATAGTTAGTCGCCCTCCGGCGTTGCACAGGAGGGCGAGGGGCCAGCCGATCAGTGCAGCTTCAGGCGCGGCTCGGTACCGCGCCCGATGCGGCTGCCCAGCATCAGCATCAGCGTGCGGAAGGTGCCGTACAGCGCCATCTGGTGCATGCGGTACAGCGACACGTAGAACATCCGCGCCAGCCAGCCTTCGAGCATCACGCTGCCGGTAAGGTTACCCATCAGGTTGCCCACTGCCGAGAAGCGCGACAGCGACACCAGCGAGCCGTAGTCACGGTACGCGTAGGTTGGCAACGGCTTGCCTTCCAGGCGTGCCTTCAAGCCCTTGGCCAACAGCGATGCCTGCTGGTGAGCGGCCTGCGCGCGTGGCGGCACATTGCGCTCGCTGCCCGGCTGCGGGCAGGCGGCGCAGTCGCCAAAGGCGAAGATGTCGTCATCCAGGGTGGTCTGCAAGGTCGGGCGTACCAGCAGTTGGTTGATGCGGTTGGTTTCCAGGCCGTCGATGTCCTTGAGGAAACCCGGCGCACGAATGCCGGCCGCCCACACCTTCAGGCTGGCGTGGATCACCTCGCCGTTGGCGGTCTTGAGCGAGTCTGCATTCACTTCGCTGACCGATGCGTTGGTCAGCACGGTCACGCCCAGCTTCTCCAGGGTCTTGTGCACCGGCACACTGATGCGTTCGGGCAGGGCAGGCAACACGCGTGGCCCGGCTTCGATCAGGGTGATCTGCATGTCCTTGGGCTGGATGCGGTCCAGGCCGTACGCCGCCAGTTCGTGGGCCGCGTGGTGCAGCTCGGCTGCCAGTTCCACACCCGTGCGCCGGCGCGACGATGGCCACGCTGATCTTTTCGCTGGCCAGGTCGCCTGCATGGGCGCGCAGGTAATGGTTGAGCAGTTGCTGGTGGAAGCGTTCGGCCTGCTTGCGGGTGTCGAGGAACAGGCAGTGCTGCGCCGCGCCCAGGGTGCCAAAGTCGTTGGTGTTGCTGCCTACGGCGATCACCAGCGTGTCATACGCCAGGGTGCGCGCCGGCAACAGCTCGCGGCCGTCTTCATCCAGGGTGGCGGCCAGCTGGATCTGCTTGGTCGCCCGCTCCAGGCCGCTCATGCGCCCCAGCTGGAACTGGAAGTGGTTCCACTTGGCCTGCGCGACGTAGTTGAGCTCGTCTTCGGAGGTGTTCAACGAACCGGCCGCCACTTCGTGCAGCAGTGGCTTCCAGATGTGCGTCAGGTTGGCGTCGACCAGGGTAATGGCTGCGGTGCCCCGCTTGCCCAGGGTTTTACCCAGGCGGGTCGCCAGTTCCAGGCCGCCGGCGCCGCCGCCGACAATCACGATACGGTGAGTCATGGGGATATCTCATAAGGTTTACGGAATTCGGGGTCGGGGCCTGAGTGGCCGGCCGCGCACAGCGGACGGTGAGGGCGAGCGCAAGGCAGCTCATAGCACCAGGTAACTCAGGAGGCGGCTCAACAGGCCAAGGCTGATGGTCACGGCGACCACCAGCACAAGGAGCAGCCACGGCCGGAAAGGCTTGCGCTCGACTTGGTGTTGGGGGGCACGCAGGTATTCATCGACTCGTCGCTGGTCTTCGGGATTCAGGCGGCTGGTCATGGAGGCCTCGTCAGGTAGACGCATGTGACTGCGGGAACGCTACAGTGTTCACTGTAGTCGGTCGCACGGGCTTGCCTGGTGGGCACGAAGCGGTGGTGCCAGCGAATGATTGCGCTTTGTATCACCAGCGTCGGAATTTATCCATCCTGCTTTTGCAGGGGCTTTGCCTCACAGGCTGATGCCCACGTCGAAAACGATGCTGCGGCCCAGGTTGGCGCGCAGGAAATCCGGCGCATCGGGGTGCGCGAACAGCACCCGGGCGAAGGTCGGGCCCACCAGCGACAGCGAGCGCCAGCCCTGGCGCAGGTACTCGGTGGGCGGCGGGAAATGGCTGTTGAGGTCGAGCACTTCGCGCTTGAGGCTGGCGAAGGCAATGATGTCCAGTTCGCTCAGGTCCAGGTTGCGTTCGCGGTAGTTGTGCGATTTTTTGCGCAGGGTCGGCGCCAGGCGTTGCAGCAGCTCCTGCGCGCTGATGCGCCGGGGGCGGGCCTCGCGGCGTACCAGTTGGGCGAGGGAAAACGCACTGCGACGGCGTTGCAGCTCTTCACGCCATTCGTCGTTGAGACGGCGACCTTCGTCGAGCACAAAGAACACTTCGAAGGCCGCATCGCGAAACAGCACGTCGGGCGGCTCCTGGCCGGCTGCGGTGAAGTCTTCGCTGCGGTAGGGGATGTTCAGCCCTTGCAGCAGGCGCTGGCACACCCAACGCTCACGCTCCCATTTGCGGGCATTGGAGAGGAACGCATTGGCTTGTTCGGCCTGAATGGTAAGCAGGCGAAGGTAGTCTGAGTCATCCATGGGAACAAGCTTAGCGCCCAAATCATGACAATGCCGAATTCCTCATGGGCGATCTTTCAACGCTATGTGGCTGAAAGATATGCCCTGGAATGGCCATGCCGGCTGAACGGTCGCTGGTGGTCGAAGGCGCCAGTTTCCAGAGCCAGCCCGCGCCCCGCGACGACGAATAGCCGTCTATCACCATGACCGAGGCCAGCTGAACCGGTCGTATCGGCGTGTAGAATGTTTGCCAGGGTATGGCGCATGGCACAAAAGGGGTACAAGCCGGTGATTGGCGCGCAAGTGTTATCGGATCAGAGCATGCTGTTCGGCTGGCTGGGCTACGTACCGCTGCTGCTGTGGGCAGTGTGGCGCACTTCGTGGGTCGAGCTGTTTGCCGACCGGCGGCGCCAGCACCTGCTGTTCGGCACCATGTTCGCGCTGTTTGCACTGTGGCTGGTGCGACGCGACTTCGATACCGGGGTGTCGTATCACTTCATCGGCATGACCGCCGTGACCCTGCTGCTGGATTGGCCGCTGGCGATCGTTGCCGCACTGATTGCACAGGTGGGGCTGGTGGCGCTGGGCCGTCAGGACCTGGCGGCAATGGGCGTCAACGGCCTGCTGTTGATCGGCTTGCCAGTGCTGGTGACGGAGGTGTGCGCCATGCTGGTGGAGCGCGCGCAGCCCAGGAACCTGTTCGTGTACATCTTCTGCTCGGGTTTTTTTGCCGCCGCGTTGTCGGCACTGCTGTGCCTGCTGGCGAGCCTGGGCGTGCTGTGGCTGGACGGGCGCTTCGTGATGCCCGAGTGGCTGTCGGACTTTATCGGCTACCTGTGGCTGATCATCTTTCCCGAAGCCTTCATCAACGGCATGGTGGTCAGCGCGCTGGTGGTGTTCTGCCCCGAGTGGCTCGAAACCTTCAACCGGACCCGCTACCTGCAGGCCCCGTGGAAGGATGACGACCCGCGCGCCTAGTGCTGGTGCGGGTTGATGTCACCGGAGAACAGCTCGTCTTCGGCGTCTGGCGCCACCGGGATCTTGTGCTCTTCAGCGGCCCAGGCGCCCAGGTCGATCAGCTTGCAGCGGTCGGAGCAAAAGGGTCGGTAGGTGTTGGCCGCGCTCCACTCAACAGGGGCGCCACAGGTCGGCAGTCTACGGTCAGGGGTTGGCTCATGCTTGGCCTCCACGCAAAGTCAGGTAAAAGTGATGCAGGCGATCGACCTCCGCGTGCAGCCAGGCCAGGTCGCGGTCATTGACCAGCACGTCGTGCGCGTGGCGCAGGCGCTCTTCGCGGCTGGTCTGCGCCTGGAGAATGGCCTGCACCTGTGCGGCATTGGTCTGGTCGCGCTGCAGGGTCCGTTCGATCTGCAAGGCTTGCGGCGCATCGATCACCAACAGGCGCTGGCAACGCTTGTATTGCCCCGACTCGACCATCAGCGGTGAAACGAACACCGCATACGGCGACTCGGCCTTGGCCAGGTAGCTGAAAATCTCCTGGCCGATCAGCGGGTGCAACAGGGCCTCGACCCAGCGGCGTTGTGCCGGGTCACTGAAGATCAGCTGGCGCAGGGCGGCACGGTCCAGTTGGCCGTCGCTTTGCAGCACGCCGGGGCCGAAGCGCTCGACAATGCTGGCCAGCGCCGGCCGGCCCGGTTCGACCACCCAGCGTGCCGCCTGGTCGGCGTCCACCAGGTGCACGCCCAGCTCGATGAAGCGTTGCGCGGCAGCGCTCTTGCCACTGCCGATGCCACCGGTGAGGCCGAGAATCCAGGGGGTGAAGGCGGGAGTGGTCATTGCAGTCCGGCAAATTGCAGATAGGAAGTGGTTATTTGACCACCCCAGAGCAGTGCGATCCAGCCCGCAATGGCCAGATAGGGACCAAAGGGTATCGGCGTACTGGTTTGCTGGCCGCGCAGGCGCAGCAGCACCAGGCCGAGCAGGGCGCCCACCAGCGAGGCCAGCATCAGCGTCAGCGGCAGCACCTGCCAGCCGCCCCAGGCCCCGAGCATCGCCAGTAACTTGAAGTCGCCATAGCCCATGCCTTCCTTGCCGGTGATCAACTTGAACACCCAGTACACCGTCCACAGGCTCAGGTAGCCGGCAACCGCACCCCACAGCGCCTGGTCCAGTGGCACGAACAGCTCGAAGGCATTGAGCACCAGCCCCAGCCACAGCAGCGGTAGCACCAGCACATCGGGCAGCAATTGATGCTGGATATCGATCAGGCTCATGGCCAGCAGCCCCCAGCTCAACAGCATGAAGGCCGCCGCGTTTGCGCTGAAACCGAACTGCCAGGCGGCGAACAGGCTCAAGCCGGCGCTGGCCAGCTCCACCAGTGGGTAACGTGCGCTGATCGGTGCCTTGCAGGCCGAACAGCGCCCGCGCAGGCACAGGTAGCTGAGCACAGGGATGTTCTCCCAAGCGCGGATACGGTGCGCGCAATGCGGGCAATGCGAGTGCGGCAGCATCAGGTCGAAGCGTGGCTCGGGTGGGTCGGGCAGGGCCAGTACATCGCGGGCTTCGCTGCGCCATTGGCGTTCCAGCATCAGCGGCAGGCGGTGCACCACCACATTGATGAAACTGCCCACGATCAGGCCCAGCAGCAGGGCAACACTCAGGTAGGCCAGCGGGTGGCTGGCCAGGGTTTCGAACACGTCCATATTCAGATCACATCGCCCAGCTGGAAGATCGGCAGGTACATGGCGACCACCAGGCTTCCCACCACCAGCCCAAGCACCAGCACGATCACCGGTTCCAGCAAGCTGGCCAGGGTGTCGAGCAGGTGGTCGATAGCGGTTTCGTGGTAGCTGGCGATCCTCTCGAGCATATCGTCGAGCGTGCCGGATGTCTCGCCAATGGCGCACATCTGCACGCACAGCACGGGAAACAACTGGTTGCTGCGCAGCGCGCTGCTCAGCGACAGGCCGCTACCGATGTCGTGGCGCAGGCGCAGCACGGCCTGCTCGTACAGCGCATTGCCGCAGGCAGCGGCCACCGGGCCCAGCGCTTCGGTGAGTGGTACGCCGGCGCTGAACGAGGTAGCCAGCGTGCGCGCAAAGCGCGCCAGCGCGGCGTGCTGCATCAGCGGCCCGGCAATCGGCAGTTGCAGCCCCGTGCGCAGTGCCCACAGGCGCACGGCGGGCTGGCGCTGGTAAAGGTGCCGCATGCCAATGCCCAGGCCCAGCGCGCCGCCGAGCAACAACAGCAGGTGCTGCCCAAGCCAGTCGGCCAATTGGATGACCAGCAGGGTAAACCCCGGCAGTTGCGCGCCGAAGCCCGCGAACATCACCTGAAACTGCGGCACCACCTTGAGCAGCAACAGGCACGCCACGCCCAGCCCCACCAGCAGCACCAGGGCGGGGTAGATCATGGCTTTTTTCAGGCGTGCGCGCAGGGCCTGACGCTTTTCCTGCAGGGTTGCCAACTGATCGAGCAGGCAGTCCAGGCGCCCGGACTGTTCGCCCACCGCCACCAGGTTGCAGTACAGCGGGTCGAAATGGCGCGGGTGCTTGCGCAGCGCATCGGCCAGACCGCAGCCGGCGGCGATATCCGTCTTGAGGGCGGCGAGCAGGCTGCGCAGCTGTGGGTGCTTGCAGCCCTCGGCAATGATATCCAGCCCTTGCAGCAGCGGTATCCCGGCCTTGAACAGCGTGGCCAGTTGGCGGCTGAACTGCGCAAGGTCGCGTGTACCCAGCGTGGCGGGCAGGCGCAGCGTAAAGGCGCGCTTGGTATGGACCTGGGTGGGCCGGATACCGCGGTTGCGCAGCAGCGCCTTGATCAGTGCGGGGCTTTGCCCGCTGCTGTGGCCGCTGACGTGGGTGCCGCTGCGGTCGATGCCGTGCCAGGCGTAAGTCCTTGTCTTGAGATTCATCGCTACATCCTTGTGGCGGAAGGTGGGCACAAACCCGGTAACAGCTTGAGGGTGGGTGCGGCGGGCACTGCGGCCCGGCGACCTCTAGAGTAGTCGAGCGCCTTGGTCGGATAAGCCGGCGCAGGGTGACAAAAGGTGTCTGTTCGGGCCTACTGGCGCGCTTGTCGGCGGGCGGGGCCCGGGCCGCGATTGTGAGTTTTTGTGAGAGGGGAAATGGCCATGAAAGGGCAGCGCGGTATTACGTTGATCGAATTGATGATCGTGGTGGCGATCATCGGCATCCTGGCGACCATTGCCATGCCGATGTACACCAACCACCAGGCGCGGGCCAAGGCCACGGCGGGGTTGGCGGAAGTCTCGGCGTTGAAGACCGCCTTTGAAGTGCGCATCAACCAGGGCGCGGACGTGGCTGATGTGGCGGTGCTGGGTGGGCAGGCGAGCACCGCCAATTGCACCTTGAGTGCCGCGGGCGTGGCGGCTACCGGCGTGGGCAGCATTGCCTGCGTATTGGTGGACGCGCCGGCCCCGGTGCTGGGCAAGGCCCTCACCTTGAACCGCTCGGCTACTGGCTGGGCCTGCAGCACCGACATCGAGGCCGACCTGGCCCCGGCCGGGTGCACCTCCACGCAGCCGGGCAGTGGGCAATAGCTGTTGATAAACAGTGATTTGCGAAAGTGTGGCGGCAGTGGTAGCGTTGTCGCCACGCCGGTGTAGCTCAGTCGGTAGAGCAGCGCACTCGTAACGCGAAGGTCGCAGGTTCGATTCCTGTCTCCGGCACCAGAAAAGCGTTTCCAGACGTCCATACCCCTCTGGAAACGCCCCGCAAAGCCCGCCTAGTGCGGGTTTTGTTGTTTCTGCCCCTACCATGCGCCACTGCCTGCCAAACGCCCGGAACACAGGCCGGCTCACTCAGCTTTCGCCATCCCTCACCGTGACTCTAACCCCCGTAGCCACGATCTCGTACTCGGTTTCCGAAATCCTTTTCACGGCCCCCCCCGATCGCACCTCGAAGTGCTTTATCCCTTCATGCCGAACCATGCCGCCTGAAGAGCGTTCAACGATCTCGTCCTGGTAGATGTTGATCACGTATTCCAGATTGTCCGTGCCAACGCCAACGATTTTTCCAACATATTTATCTGCCATGTCAGGACTCCTTGCTTGAGGCTTTAGCGTAGCTGGTCCCCAGCAGATGCCTCTCCACACCTTCCGCTGCATCAGGTTAATATCTGCTTTACCATATATTCGAATAATCATATATTCGAAAACCCAGATATGAGCCACCCACACACTCCTGAGGAGGTCACATGCAGGCAACCCTCACACCCCCCGTCGTTTTCAAATGCCTGGCCGACGAAACCCGAGCCCGCATGACCCTGCTCATAGCCAGTAAAGGTGAGCTGTGCGTGTGTGAGCTCACCTGCGCGCTGGGCCTGAGCCAGCCGAAAATTTCCCGGCATTTGGCGCAACTGCGCGAAGCCGCAATCCTCATGGACCGGCGCCAGGGGCAATGGGTCTATTACCGCCTGAACCCGGCCCTGCCGGAATGGGTGCAGGTAATGCTCAGGAGTGCGGTTGATTCGAACACCGAATGGTTGAGCCCCGATGCGCTGCGCCTCGCTGAAATGGGCGAGCGGTCACAGAGCCCCGCCGGCTGTGCTTGACCTTTCCCTTCGCTGATCGAGTTGTTGTCATGCTGATCGCATTGCTGATTTTTCTGGTGACCATCGTTCTCGTCATCTGGCAGCCCAAAGGCCTGGGCGTGGGCTGGAGCGCGGCCCTTGGGGCGTCGTGGCGCTGCTGGCGGGCGTGGTTAACCTCGCCGATATCCCTGTGGTGTGGCAGATCGTGTGGAACGCCACCGCAACCTTCATCGCCGTCATCATCATCAGCCTGTTGCTGGATGAGGCGGGCTTCTTCGAGTGGGCGGCATTGCATGTGGCCCGTTGGGGCAACGGTAGCAGTCGCAAGCTGTTCGCGTTCATCATCCTGCTGGGGGCAGCGGTATCGGCGTTGTTCGCCAACGATGGCGCGGCGCTGATCCTGACCCCCATCGTCATTGCCATGCTGCTGGCCCTGCGCTTTTCTGCGGCGGCGACACTGGCATTCGTCATGGCCGCAGGGTTCATCGCCGATACCGCGAGCCTGCCGCTGGTGGTGTCCAACCTGGTGAACATCGTCTCTGCCGACTACTTCGACATCGGCTTCAGCGAGTACGCCTCGGTCATGCTGCCGGTGAACCTGGTCAGTGTGGCTGCAACGTTGGCGATGCTGCTCTGGTTCTTCCGCAAGGACCTGCCCCGCACCTACGACCTCGACGCGTTGAAGGCCCCTGCATCCGCTATCCGCGACAAGGCGACATTCATGGCCGGCGGGTGGGTGCTGGCGCTGTTGCTGGTGGGTTTCTTCGCCATCGAACCGCTGGGCGTTCCAATCAGTGCCATCGCTGCCGTCTGTGCACTGATCCTCTACCTGATCGCCGCCCGTGGGCATGTGATTTCCACCCGCAAGGTGCTCAAGGAGGCGCCCTGGCAGGTCGTGGTGTTCTCGCTCGGCATGTACCTCGTGGTCTATGGCTTGCGTAACGCCGGCCTCACCGATTACCTGGCGCAAATCCTCAAGGTGTTCGCTGGCCATGGCGTGTGGGGGGCGTCGTTCGGCACCGGGCTGCTGGCCGCTGGCCTGTCGTCGGTCATGAACAACATGCCCACCGTGCTGGTGGGCGCCCTGTCGATCCATTCCGCCGAGGCCACTGGTGTGGTCAGGCAGGCCATGGTCTACGCCAACATCATCGGCTGCGACCTGGGGCCGAAAATCACCCCTATCGGCAGCCTGGCCACCTTGCTGTGGCTGCATGTGCTGGCCCGCAAGAACATCGTCATTACCTGGGGCTACTACTTTCGCACCGGCCTCGTGCTGACGCTGCCGATCCTGCTTGCCACCCTGGCCGCCCTGGCCATCCGCCTGAGCGTCTGAACCGGAGAGAATCGATGAACGTCTTGTTCATGTGCACCCACAACAGTTGTCGCAGCATCCTGTCCGAGGCGCTGTTCAATCACCTGGCCCCCGAGGGGATGCAGGCTGTGAGCTCGGGCAGCTTCCCCAGTGGCAAGGTCAATGAGCGAGCCCTGAAGACCCTGGCCGCGCCGGTATCTCCACCGCCGGCCTTTCGAGCAAGGCATCGGATGCCTTCGAAAAAACGCCCCCTGACATCGTCATCACCGTGTGCGATCGGGCTGCCGGCGAGGCCTGCCCGATCTTCTTCGGTCCGTCGCTCAAGGCCCATTGGGGCCTGGCCGATCCTTCGGCGGTCACCGGGAGCGAGGCGGCAATCGAAGCAGCTTTCCAGGCCACCCTGGCGAAGATCGATGAGCGCGTGCGCGCCTTCCTTGCGCTGCCTGTTCAGCAACTGAGCCAGGATGCACTGAAAGCTGCGCTCGCCCGCATCGGCTCGCTCTAGTCCCGCTGGCAGCGTTTGATGCCGAGGCTCGCATCTTCGAGCCTTTGGGGGCTGGCGCAACCACTCAACAGTTGTACTTGCCCAGGTAGGTGAGGGTGGCAGTACTTTCAGGCAGACGCGTTACTGGCTTGACCTGAGAGGACGGCGCGCGCAGGTCGTGCCAGATCGCCGAGGAATGTGTGCCAATCATAATGAAATGACTAAACGCCGAGCCCTTGGCGCTCACCTCAGCCTGCTCTACAGCGGAGCGCATCTGTGAGATCACGCTGTCGAGCGCATCAGCAAGCTCCACAAAGTCAGAATCAATGCGGTACTCAAGTTCGTCAGCCATGCGCCAAGTCGGGTTGCGATATTCCCAAGCGCTGTATTGCGCTTCGGTGGCCGCTTCGGGAGGTTCTGGCTCCCATTGTTCGAAGGCGTACAGCGCTGCCTCCTCGCCACTCGCGAAATTCGCGCCGAACAGGTGAAAGCCCCAAAATCCGTCATCCATGAAAACGTCTCGCTCAACAGCAACCATGATGATAGGGACGCAGCCTCGAAGCGGTGAGCAGGAAGGTCAAGTAAGGTGCAACGCGCGACAGGGCCTGCGTGCTGTGTTACCCCATTCGATACGCCGTTGCGCTCCAGTAACGACTGCCACTGCGTTGCTGGCGCACCCACCCGGCCGCTTCCAGATGCTTGGCGATCATCCGGTTCATGATGCCGTGGCCCAGCAGTAGCACGGGCCCTTCGCCAGCAAGGGCCTGAAGCCGTTGCGCCGCTGTACTGGCCCGCATTCTGGCCGTGCGGGCAGACTCGACCTGCCCGCAGAAACCGCACAGCCATAACACCCGCAGAATGAATGCCCACGTAAACGGCGAAAGGCGCGGTAGCGTCCAGCGCCCATGGGGCAACTGTGCTTCGCAGAATATCTCGTCGACCAGAACCGCCTGCAAGCCCAACGCCCGAACGGACGTCAGCGCGCGCGGTGCAGTGCTGGCCGCGATCACCTTGGCGATCGCGGCCAGCGCCACACTGTCCTCGGGGGCAGGCTGGTCGACGATTTCGGACCGTTCGTATTGCTCGATCCAGCGTTTCATGTCGCGCGCTGAAAGCCTGC
Organism: Pseudomonas brassicae; assembly: GCF_010671725.1. GTDB lineage: Bacteria > Pseudomonadota > Gammaproteobacteria > Pseudomonadales > Pseudomonadaceae > Aquipseudomonas > Aquipseudomonas brassicae. The sequence continues at coordinate 32,099 of NZ_JAAHBU010000028.1, forward strand.
CTGCCACGGCCATATCTGGCTGGCCATGACGCATCAAGATGATTTCCTTGGCCACTGTCATCAAGTCCTTGTGCTGTGCTTTTGCGTGAGTGCTTGCCGGTCGCGTTGCAGGCCAAGCCGTCGCCCAGCTTACACAGTTTTGAATTAGCGACTCGCTGCCTTTCACTCAGGGGCGCAGGGTTTTTGAGACCGTGCCCGATGACACTTGCAGGCGCTGGCCACGTAGGCATGGCCCCAGCAAGCTTCAGCTTGTTGTCGTAGCCAGCGCCTTGCGCAGCTCCTGGCGAACAAGCGGGTAGTCCTCCAGCGCGAACTGGGCGCTCAGCGCGGCATGAGCGTTGGCCACCGATGCAGGCCCCAGTATCACGATGGCGCGGATGGCGGCCCACCGCGTAAAGTGGTTCTCGGGGTCTGAAACCAGCGACACTATTTTTCCGAAGTCTGCATCGTCGGATACCTGCTCGGCCAACAACTGCGCAGTACTGAAGATATCGATCGGGTAGGCCACCTGATGTACGCCCAGGTACATCGCTCGGTCGATCAAGTCGTCAAATGAAGTGTTCATGGCGTCGCTCAAGCTGGCGTGCGATTGGGGCTCCCAGCGTAACCGACCTATCAGCCCCTGTCTGGCTTCAGCCGCCAGGGTTGACCCTGGCGGCCGTCATCAGGCCCGTACCCAGGCCTGACAACTTCAGAACTGATACTTGAGCCCAACCGTCATGTTGCGCGGGTCTCCATAAAACGCGCTGCTGTACAGCCCATACCCCGCGTAATACTCGCGATCGAACACATTGTTCAGGTTCAGCGACGCACTCAGGTGCTTGCTCAGCTCATACCGCGCCATCAACCCCACCACCGCAAAGCTGCCTTCATCGGCGCGCGCGTCCATCGGGTAGGTAATGGCGCTGTAGGTCGAACTCTGCCACACCACATTGCCGCCCACTGTCAGGTCACGCAACGCACCGTCCAGCGTGTAAGCGGTAGACAGTTTGAACTGGCGCTCTGGCAGGTTGGTGTTGATGCGGTTGTGATCCTTGTCCCGCGGCTGCGCATACGTAAACCCGGCCAGCATCTGCCAGCCCGGCGTCAACTGGCCCGACAACTGCAGTTCAAACCCTTTGGTGGTCGTGCCGCTCACGGCCTTGTAGGCAGACTGCCCACCGCTGCGCACGCCATCATCCACGCCCAGGTTGTCTTGCTTGATGGTGAACACCGCCACGCTGGTGTTGAGGGCGCCATCGTAGTACTCGGACTTCACGCCCGCCTCATAGCTTTGCCCCGTCAGCGGCTCCAGCGCGTTGTCGTTGCGGTCGAACAGTGATTGCGGGGTAAAGATGTCGGTGTAGCTCACGTACACCGAATGAACGTCGTTCAGGTCGTGCACGATGCCGGCATACGGCACCACCTTGCCGGTTTTCCTTGCGCTGTCAGCCGACGGGTCATTGGGCCGCCAACCGTAGGTGAGGGTGCCCTCGCGCTCATAGTTCACCACCCGGCTGCCAAGGATGACGTGCCAGTCGTCCAGCGGGTTGAGACGCACGGCGCCATAGCCGCCCGACTCCTTGATCTTGTAGGCCTGGCTCTGCTGGAAGGTGAACGCCTCGGGCTTGGGCGGGTTGTTGCCCCAGGTGTCGTAGTTCACGTTCAGGCTGCCACCGTCCAGCGACTCGTAGTCCGAGCGGCGGTTGCTCACGTTCAGGCCCGCTACCAGTTCATGGGTGCGGCCGAACAGCGCGAAGGGACCGGTTGCGTAGGCGTCCACAGAATCCGAATTGATGGTGTAGCTCACCTGGCTGCGCTGCAACTCGGCCATGCGCGTGGTCTCGTCCGGGAATGGCCCCCAACCCACGAGGTTGGCCTGCAACTGGTCGGTGGTGCCTTTCCAGTGGCTGGCCTCGATGCGCAGCATCCAGTCGTTGTCGAAACGCTGCTCCACGCCGCCGAAGTACTTGGTGCTCTGGCTGTCGGCATAGGTCCATTTGGCGGCAGGGTTGGTCGAGCGCTTGAAGTCGGTGCGCTTGCCCTCGGCGGTGTACAGCGGCAACTGGCCGAAGCTGGAGCCGTCGGCGTTGATCCTCTGGTAGTCGATGCCGGCGTACACGGTGGTGTCCGGGGTGAGGTCGGCTTCGCCGATGGCGTAGAGCACGTCCTTGTTCTGCGCGTAATAGTCGATGAACGAGTGTTCGTCCTGCTGCGCCGCCACCACGCGCCCGCGCACGGCACCGCTCTCGGACAGCGGGCCGGCAAGGTCCATCTCCGTGCGGTAGCGATCCCAGGTGCCGGCACTGCCGTACACATAGCCCTGGAACTCGGTGGTGGGGCGCTTGCGCACCAGGTTCACTACCCCGGCCGGGCTGCCCACGCCACTCATCAGCCCCGTCGCGCCCCTCACCACGTCCACGCGGTCGTAGATGGCCATGTCGCGTACGCCGAGGCCATTGGTGTTGGTGGTGAAGTCCGAGGTCGGCACGCCGTCGTATTGAAAGTTGTCCAGCGCAAAGCCGCGGCTGTAGAAGTTGTAGCGCTCGCTGTCGTCATGCATCACGGTCACGCCAGGGGTCTGCCCCAGCACCTCGGCGATGGAGCCCAGGTCCTGGTCATTCATCTGCTGGCGGGTGATGACCGACACCGATTGCGGCGTCTGGCGCAGTGACAGCGGCAGCCGGGTGGCCGTGGCGGTGGCGCCGGTGGTGTAGGCGCCGCTGTGCTCGGTGACCGCTGCCAGGCCCTGGCCGTTGATGGCGGTGGCGCCCAGCTCCAGCATCGCGCCGTTGTCCACGGCGGCGCTCAGCACATAGCTGTCACCGGTGTTGAGCACCCGCAGGCCCGTGCCGTTGAGCAGCGCCGCAAACCCGCCGTCCACTGAGTAGGTGCCGTGCAGCCCGGCGGATTGCTGCCCTGCAGCGGCGTACCGTCGAACGACAGGGCCACATTCGAGGCGTTGGCGAAGCGGCTCAGCACGTCGGTCAGCGGGCCGGCGGCGATGGCGTACTGGCGCACGCCTGCCACTGCATTGGCAGGTGCCAGCGTGTCGCTGGCGTGGGCGGTCGGCAGCGCCAGCGTGGCTGCGCTGAACATGGCGAGGTGCAAGTGCAGGGCCAGGCGGCTGCGGATGAGCGGGTACGGCATGATGTCTCCCCTGTGGTGGCGACCCAAACGGGTCATGATGCAGCCAAAGCCGAAACAGGGTTGGAAATAGTGAAACACCTTCACAATTATTTTCACCGCCGCCCCGCAAGCGCGCCGCCTCACGCCAGCGGCGCCACCGTTACCCAGTAGCGCGTACGCCGGATGATCTGCACCGGGAAGCTCTTAGCCAGCGCGTTCAGCGCGCGCTCTGTATCGTCCACCGGGAAGGCACCGGACACCTTCAGGCTGGCGATACTCGGGTCGCAGTGCAGCCAGCCCGTGCGATAGCGGCTCAACTCGCTGATCAACTCACCCAGTGGCTGGTTGATCGCGATCAGGCTGCCCTGTTGCCAGGCCGCAGCCGAGGCATCGGTGGGGTGCGGCCCGTGCATGGCGTGGGCGGTGAAGCGTGCGCGCTGCCCGGCTTCAAGGCGCAGGGGCTGGGCGATGCCGGGTACCTTGAGCTCGACGGCTTTCTCCAGCACGGCCACTTCGCTGCCGTGTTGATCGGTACGCACGCTGAACCGGGTGCCGAGTGCGTGCACCCGCCCGTGGGCGGTTTCCACCAAGAAGGGCCGATGCTGCGCGTCGCTTGCGGTGCTGATCAGGATTTCGCCCGTGCGCAGCTTCAGCAACCGTTGCTGGGTATCGAACAGCATGTCTACCGCGCTGGCGGTGTTGAGCATCAACTGGCTGCCGTCGGCGAGCGTGAAGGTGCGCCGTTCGCCGGTTGCCGAGCGATAGTCGGCCGTCAACTGCGCGCCCAGGTTGCTGCGCCAGCCCAGTGCGGTCACGCCGCCGACCGATGCCAGCACCATCAATGTGCGCAGTACCTGGCGGCGCGACGGGCCGGTGTTGCCGAGGGTTCTGGAGGCCAGTTCACCTTTGACGCGGCCCATCTGCCGGCTCATGGTCTCAATATGCTGCCAGGCTTGCTGGTGGGCCGGGTCGGCGTCGAGCCAGTGCTGCCAGCGCTCGCGCTCACGCTCGCTGACGGTTTCGCCATTGAGCCGCACGTACTATTGCGAGGCGGCGCGTATGGCCAGCCGTGCGCGGCTGTCGTCCTGCGCGGCGGTGTGCCGGGTCACAGGCCGGCCACGATCAGGCAGCAGTGTTCCACGGCCTTGGCCATGTGGTTGTTCACGGTGCGTACACTGATGCCCAGCCGCTCGGCGATCTGCGCATAGGTCAGGCCGTCGAGCTGGGCCAGCAGGAACGTGCGTTTTACCTTGGCGCCCATGCCGTCGAGCAGCCGGTCGATTTCAAGCAGTTCTTCAAACAGCAGTGCCTGGTCTTCGGGCGAGGGCTGCAGATGTTCGGGAATCAGCGCCAACGCCTCCTTGTACGCCTGCTCCAGGGCGCGGCGGCGATACAGGTCGATCACCAGCCCGCGCGCAATGGTGCTCAGGTAGTGGCGCGGCTGGCGTACCGTCTGCGCCGTGCGCGCCAGCAGCACGCGCACGAACGTATCCTGGGCAAGGTCGGCGGCATCGGCGTAGCTGTTCAGGCGCTGGCGCAACCAGCTATGCAGCCACCCATGGTGGTGCCGGTAGAGCGCTTCGAACTCTGCATGGCCCGCCGAATCGGATCCCGATGACATTGCGCCTCCAAGGAAGAGTGCGAATAGGAATTTTTCGCGATTGTACGGAGCGGCGAGGGGAATGGGAATGGCAGTGTGCACACTGGTGTTGCACGTACAATGCCGGCGCACTTCAGGGCGTGGTCACAACGATGATTGTGGTGGTTGAAGTGAAGGTATCAGCGCCAGTGGCGAGGCCATCCGGAGCGCCCGGCATGGGCCGTGTGCGACAGCGACGGCATTCGATGAAATGAGCGCAGCGCTTCTCAGGCCCTAGTCAGCCCCCTCGCGGCAGCCGCCGCAGGCGTTCACGCCTGCCGCGACGGACGAAAGCGCCGCTAGCGGGCTACCACGCCCGCGGTGCCACCAGCTCCTCGATGTCGGCATCCTCAAACCCGTATGCCGTGGCGATGTGCATGAAGTCCACGGCGATGGCATCACGGGCGGCGGTTTCGATTTCGCTGCCGTTGTCCTCGAACTCTTCGCCCAGCACATTGAACGCTTCGGTGGCTGCATGGGTCAGCGCGTAGAGTGCCTGCAGGTCGGCAGGCTGCTGTTGCTCGATCGCGCGGCACAGTTCAATCAGTACGTGCTGGCACTTGTGCACGATGGCATTCGGGAAGTAGTCGTCCTCGATCATTTCCTTGAGGAAGGGGTAGTTGGCCAGGGTTTGATTGGTCAGGCTCATGATGCTCCTTGCGGATGAGGTGGTGTGTTCGGGCGTGAGATTACCATCGGCGCTGGCCCACGACACACCGCCAGCGCCCGTGGGCCAGCACCGAACCCTGCGCACAGGGCATACTCTGCTGCACGCCGGCCATTTCCAGCGCAACCTGCAGGGCGCCAACCGATGACGACACTCACCCACACCCTCCAGCATCTGCTGCGTACCGACACTGCACGCTGGCAGGTGCTGGCCCAGGTGGCCGGGTTGCAACTGCCCGACTGCTGGGTGGGCGCGGGGTTTGTGCGTAACCGGGTATGGGACCACCTGCATGCTCGCCCGCACTCGCCGATGTCACTGGATGTAGACGTGCTGTGGTTCGATTCGGGCTGCCTGGACGCTGAGCATGATCGGCGGCTGGAGGCACGCTTGCGTACCCTCGACCCCAGCGTGAACTGGTCGGTGAAAAACCAGGCGCGCATGCATGCCCGCAACGGCGATGCGCCGTACCGCGATAGCGCCGATGCCATGCGCTACTGGCCCGAAACGGCCACCGCCGTGGCCGTGCGCCGTACTGCGCCGGATGGCTGCGAAGTGTGCGCGCCCCTCGGGCTCGATGATCTGTTCGCGCTGGTGCTGCGCCCTACGGCGCGCTACGTTAGCGACAAGCGCGCGGTCTACGAGTCGCGCATTGCCAGCAAAGGCTGGCTCGCTGCCTGGCCCTTGCTGCGCCATGCAGAGCCTTGACACCAGGGGGGCGCCGGATGAACACAGCCTTTACTCAGCCGGCGCCCAGCGTCGCGGTGGCGTTTCGCGAGGTGGCGGCGGACGGTTTCAGCCTGGGCGGTTTCAGCTGGCGCCACGCCATCGAAGACCCCACGCGGGCGGTGGTCATCATCAATGCGGCCACCGCCGTGCGCTGCCGTTTCTACGCGCGCTTCGCCGATTACCTGTACGCCAATGGCGTGGATGTGATCACCTACGACTATCGGGGTATCGGTGAGTCGCGCCCCGCCACCTTGCGCGGTTTCGACGCGTCATGGTCGGACTGGGGCGCGCTGGACTTCCAGGCCATGCTCACACGCGCGCAGCGTGAATTCCCCGGGCAGCCCATCGACGTGGTCGGCCACAGTTTTGGTGGCTGCGCGGCAGGGCTGGCGGCGTCGGCGCCGCTGGTCCGCCGGCTGGTCACGGTGGGCGCGCAGTTCGCCTACTGGCGTGACTACGCGGCCGACAGCCGCTGGCGACTACTGTGCAAGTGGCACCTGGCAATGCCGCTGCTGACCCGCGCGTTCGGTTACTTTCCGGGCAAGCGCCTGGGCTGGATGGAGGATACGCCGGCCGGTGTGGTGCGCGACTGGGTCACCCCGGCGGCGGCCTACGAACAGCGCCCCAGCGGGCGCAAGCTGGGGGCGCTGGGGTTTGCCCGGGTACGCGCCGATATCCTCGCCATCAGCCTGACCGATGACCCGTTTGGCAGCGTGGCGGCCATCGAGCGGTTGCTCGGTTATTTCACGGCCAGTGCGCGTACGCACCTGCGCATCGCGCCGCACGAGATCGACGAGCCCAGCGTGGGGCACTTCGCGTTCTTTCACAGCCGCTTTCAGGCGCAGCTGTGGCCGATTGCGCTGGGCTGGCTGCGCGACGCCCAGGTGCCCAGCCAGGCGCCGGGGCAGTGGATTGAAATCCAGGCATGAAAAAACGGCCCACCAGGGGCCGTTCTGTTGCCGCCGTGCGCGGGTTCAGCCTTTGCGTTGCAATGGCTCGCCAGCGAACTTCACGCCGGCCAGGCCGTGCTGCATCAGCGCCCGGATATTGCCGTGGTCGCTGCCCTCAGGGGTGGCCAGCACCGAACGGTAATGCTCGCCGAAGGCCAGCAGCGCATGCTGATCGCTCAGGCCTTCGAGCAGGGCCAGGCCCAGGGTCTTGCACGAACCTTCGTTCTGCCCGGCGGCGTTTTCCACGCCGCCGTTGCTGAAGGCCTGTGGCTGGTAGGTGTAGCCGTCCGCGATGAATGCCAGGGTGTCGGCAAAAACATGCTCGCCACTGTCGAGGCGGGTGCGCAGGGTGTTCAGGTCAGTCATGGGTTTTCCTTTGGCGAACGCCGCGTGCTGCTCGGCGCTGGCTTCTTTCTGGTGTTGGGATTTCCACTGCGCGTACGGCATGCCGTAGACCACTTCGCGCGCGTCATCCAGGCTCACGTCGATCTGGCGTTCGTCGGCCGCTGCCTTGTACCACTTGGACAGGCAGTTGCGGCAGAAGCCGGAGAGGTTCATCAGGTCGATGTTCTGCACGTCGCTGCGCTGGCGCAGGTGATCGACCAGGCGGCGAAACGCGGCCGCTTCGAGTTCGAGTTGCTGTTGCGGGGTCATGGGCGTTCTCTTCACGGGATCGCGGCTCAGTCGGCCGCGATGCGGTTCTTCAAATGGCGGCCACCGTTGATGACCACGTTGCTGCCGGTGCTGTACTGGCTGTCGAGCAGGAACATCACTGCGTCGATCAGCGGCTGCGCGCCGGGTTCGAATTCCAGCAAGGCTTTCTTCAGGGTTTGCTGGCGGTAGTGCTCGTCGCTGTTTTCCTTGAGGATCAGCAAACCGGGCAAAATCGCGTTGACCCGTACCACGGGGGCGTACTTCTCGGCGAACGACAGCACCATGTTCTGCAAGGCGGCCTTGGTCGCGGCATAGCCGATATGGCTCTTGCTGCCGCGCGAAGAGGTTTCGTCACAGATATGGATGATGTCGGACTTGTCGAGCTTGAGCAGTTGCTCACCCAGCGCCAGGTTCAGGTGGTACGGCGCCTCGACGTGCAGCTTGAACATGGTGTTGAGGTTGGCCAGGTCATCGTCCAGCCACAGCGAAGCGTTGTGGATGATCGCCCGCAGGCCATCGTAGTGGCTGCGCAGGTGCTCGATCAGGGCCAGGCGGTCGTGTTCCAGGCACAGGTCGGCCTGGAACTGCACGATGTTTGGATGCGGCGCGTGCGCGAGGAGGCTGCGGCTGGCGCTGACGACCGTATGGCCGGCCTGCGCCAGTTGAATGGCCAGCGCGAGACCGACTCGCTGGCTGGCCCCGGTGACAAGAATTGGGCTGTTCATGTGGTGGGCGGTCAACTTCAGATATTCGCATGGGTAGGCCCCAGCATACCCGAACTCGCCGCCGTTGCACGCCCCCGCGGGCTCGCCTCAGCGGCTGCTCAGCGGTGGCGCGGCCACCACTTGCGGCGGTGTTTTTGGGCTCAGCCAGTTGGCCAGGCAGCGGGTCGACAGCGGGATGAACAGGTACACCATCAGCGGCGTCAGCCCCAGGGTGCTGAGCAGGATGCGTGGCAGCAGGTCGAGTGCGCTCAGCCAATGGCCGAACAGCAGGTTGAATGCCAGCGACACCGGAAAGAACGCCAGCCATATTGCTACTGCTTGTTTCCAGCGTGGCGGGCGTTGTGCCGGGCCGGGGCCGAACCAGCCGTCGATGCCACTCACACGGTGTTCGTGAGGTTGCTGGAACAGCCCATTGCCGCGCGCCAGCCAGGCGCTGCGCGACGCCGAAAACTCCCAGGCGTGCAGGGTTTTCTCATCGGCAAAACGGAAGATGATCTGGAATTCGTCGTCGTTGGGCGGCGGGGCGAGCACGCCGGAGCCTAGGTAGCCAGGGAAGTCGGTGGCCAGTTGTTCGCCTTCGCGCAACCAGGCGATCAGGTCTTCGTAGCGGCCATCGGCAACGCGGCGCGCCACCATCAAGGTAACCGGAGGGGTAGACATCGTGTATCTCCTGGCAAAAATGAGCGCAGCGGGTAGCCGCGACCATGGAGCGCTGCCCGGGGTGATGGGCGGCGCTCAACGCATGTGTGTATCGAGTAGCAAGGATTATTCCGTAAATTGGCTGACGCGTCAGTGCTGGCACACAGATGCAGCGCAAAATCACGGTTGGGCAGGGCCGGGGGAAGCGGAGTAGAATGGCCGATCTCTCCAGAATCACGGTCTTTACGGCGATGATCGAGCTTACTTCGGCTTCCCCGAATCCTGACGTCCTCAACCATGAGGAGCTGTTTCCCATCCGTGAAGTGGCGCGCCTGACCGGTATCAACCCGGTGACCCTGCGCGCCTGGGAGCGCCGCTATGGGCTGATTCAGCCCACGCGCACCGAAAGTGGGCACCGCTTGTATTCGCGCTCGGACATCGACGACGTGCGTGCCATTCTTGGCTGGATCGAGCGCGGCGTGTCGGTGAGCAAGGTCGGCAAGATCCTGGCGCGCACCCGTACCCTCAAGGAACAGGCACCCGTGCCGGAAGGTTCCGGCCAGGCGGATTTGCGGCAGTGGCAGGCCCAGGTGCGCCAGGCCATCAAGGGCTTTGACGAGGGGCGCCTTGAGCAGGTGTATGGCCAGGTGTTTGCCAGCTACCCCCTGCTGGTGGTGTTCCAGGACATTTTCATGCCGGTGTGGCACGACTTGCGTGGGCCCAGCGAGGTGTTTGGCGCGCAGAGCGAGTGGCTGTTCCTCGACGGCTTCCTGCGTGCGCGGGCGTTGCAACGTTTGCAACTGGCGCGCGAGCAGCAAGAGGTGAGCGTGCTGCTGGCAGCCATTCCGGGGCACTGCCGCGAATTGGAACTGCTGGTGGCAGCGCTATCGCTGGGCTGCAGTGAAATCGCCATCAAGGTGCTTGCGCTGGGCCAGCCGATGGAAGAGTTGGGCCTGGTGTGCGAGCGCATTGCGCCGCATGCGCTGGTGCTGTTTTCCAATCACTCGCCGGCTGCAGACCTGCCCAAGCGCCTGGCCCGCCTGGCCAATGCGGTGGACTGCCCGGTACTGTTTGCAGGGGAGGCGGCAGAGTTGGCGCAGGAGGGGTTGATGGGGTCGCAGGTGGCGTGTCTGGGCAGTGAAGGGCGCTTGATGCGCCGGCGCTTGCAGCAGTACCTGGCAGGCCATCTGGACACCTGAGGGGCCTTTCGCTGGCAAGCCAGCGCCCACGGGTACATCACTGATCTTAAGGGCAGCGCCTTCCCTGTGGGAGCTGGCTTGCCAGCGAAGGCCACACCGCGGTATCAGGCCAGATGCAGCTCCGGGTGTGCCAACCGATGCTGGCGCAGGATGTACTGGCGCAGCCGCTCGATCTCCTGCGGCTGGTGCTGGCTCAGCCGATACGCGGCCAACCCGTCGGCCGTCTGGCGCTGCAACGTACCCTGCAGGTTGATCGGTGCATCGGCACCTGGGCTGAACCACAGGCTGAAGGTCTTGGGCGGCTTGCGCTCGGTTGGCACCTCCAGCAGCACACCCTTGAACGAAATCTCGCGTACCCGCAGGTCGGTGCTCAGCCCCAGCTCGTCGTCCAGCGCCACCGGCGTGTCGAGGTTCAGGCGCCATGGGCGCATCATCGGCCCGTCTTCATAGATGCTCGGCGCGCCCAGCTGAAGGCGTACCGCATGGAACTCATCCTCGACCAGTTGCAGCGGAAAACTCATCTGCTGGTTCTCGAACTGCGCCTGCAACGTCACCTGCTCGTGGGCGATCAGGCGTGTCAGCAGCTGCTGCACGTCGCTGCCGCCGTCCAGGCGCAGGCTCGAAGTGGCGTCCGCCAGGTTCAGCTGGGGCGAACGGTGCATGCTCTGGATGAAGTCCAGTTCATCCTGAGTCAGCAAGGCAGTTGATTGCATGGTCGAACTCGATGGTTTCAATCGGGAATCGTTTCTTCAGGGTGATGGACAGCGGATTGGCGCGTTAGTTATTACCGTTCGTCGGATTCGAGCGCCTCGATGCGCGCGCGGGCCTCGGCCAGTTGCGCTTCAAGCTGCGCCACGCGCTCGGCCGCGGCCACCTGCTGGCTCACGTCCTTCTGGATACCGATGAAGTACTTGAGCTGGTCACCCTCGTTGTACACCGGGGTAATCGACAGTTCGTTCCAGAACGTGGTGCCGTCCTTGCGGTAGTTGAGCAGCACTTCACGGCACGGCTGGCCGTTGCGGATCGCCTCGCGAATGCGCGCGCGCGCCGGCTGGTCGCGCGCTCCGCCCTGCAGGAAACGGCAATCGCGGTACAGGATGTCGTTGGCCGAGTAGCCGGTCAGGCGTTCGAATGCCGGGTTCACATAGATCAGGATGGTGTCGTCATCGCCTTCCTGTTCCGCCACCACGATCCCGTCGTTGGAAGCATCAATCATACGGTGCAGCAGTTTGGCATTGATCATCGACTTGGACCGAAAATGAGTGGGCGCGCGCAGTCCATCGATTCTAGTGCATTGAACGGCAGGCGGCATCCACGCCTGCGGCCTTTTGCCAGTGTGCGGTGTTAGTATCCTGCGCTTTTACTCTGTTCCGGGATTTGCTATGAAAGTTGCCATCCTTTGCGGCTCGGTCTACGGCACCGCCGAAGAAGTCGCTCGACATGCCGAGTCACGGCTCAACAACGCAGACCTTGAAGCCAGGCACTTCAAGCGGGCCCGCCTGCAGGACATTCTGGACTTCGCCCCGCAGGCGTTTCTGGCGGTCACCTCGACCACTGGCATGGGCGAGCTGCCCGACAACCTGGCGCCGCTGTTCAGCGAAATCCGCGACGTGCTGCCGGCCGCCTGGCGTGGCTTGCCGGGCGCAGTGATCGGCCTGGGCGATTCCAGCTACGGCGACACCTACTGCGGCGGCGGTGAGCAACTGCGTGAACTGTTTGCAGAACTCGGCCTGGTCGAGGTTCAGCCCATGCTGCGCCTGGATGCCAGTGAAACGGTCACCCCCGAGGTCGATGCCGAGCCCTGGATTGCCGCGTTTGCCGGCCAGTTGCGCGGCTGATCAGCCCGGCTGGGCGTGCTCGCGCAGCAACTCCAGCCAGGCCCGGGCAGCCCGTGACAGGTAGGCGCCCTGGCGCCAGATGAAGGCGATGTCCCAGCGCAGGTCGCTGGGTTCGCTCAGCGTCACGCGCACCACGCCGGGCCGCTCCAGGCCCCGCGCCACCACCCGTGGCAGCAACACCACGCCCTGGCCGGCGGCCACCAGTGCCGCGAGAAAGTCTGCCTGGCCGCTGCGCCCACCTTCCCTGGGGGTAAAGCCATACGCCTGGCAAGCGCTGAGCAGTCGGTCATTGAGCACGAAGCTGCGCTGGTACAGCAGAAACGGCGTATCGGCCAGTTGCCCCAGGCTCAGGCTTGCCGCACCGGCCAACGGGTGCGCTGCCGGCAGCAGGGCATCCAGCGGCTCGTTGCAGAACGGCTGACACGCGAAGCCGGGAGTGGTTGGCGTCAGGCTGCCGCCCAGTTCCAGCTCGCCACTCAATACCGCCTGTTCCACATGTCGGCTGCCGCCTTCGAGCAACTGCACGGTGATGTTGGGGTAGCGTCGGCGGTACTCGGCGAACAGTCCGGCAAACAGCGCATCGCTGCCCAGCAGCGGCAGGCCCAGGCGCAGTTCCCCGCGGCCCAGCTGGCCGAGGTCGTCGAGTTCGTTGTACAGCGCCTGACGCAGGCGCAGCATGGCTTCGCCGCGCTCCAGCACGATCCGCCCGGCATCGGTCAGGTGCAACTGCGAGCCATGGCGGTCGAGCAAGGCCAGGCCCAGGTCCTGCTCAAGCTGGGCCACCTGCTTGCTGACGGCCGACTGGCTGATGTGCAAGGTATGCGCGGCCTGGGTAAAGCCGCCCCGATGAACCACTTCGACAAAACTGCGCAGCTGTTTGAATTCCATCGTACGGATTCCATTTTGGAATGCCATCAAGTCTAACAATTCGCTTTTTGCATGGGCAGCGCAATTTTAGACTCAGCGCCCTGGAGGAACGCTGTGATGACTTCTTTATCCCTGAAACACGCGGTACGCCTGGTGGCTGAACTGGGCGTGCTGCTGGCGCTCTACCTCATGGGCAGTCAACTCTGCGCCTGGCTGCACTGGCCGCTACCGGGCGGGGTGATCGGCATGGCACTGCTGTTGCTGGTATTCGCCAGCGGCTGGGTCAAGCCGGCCACCTTGCAGGCGGGCGCGGGGTTGCTGATGGCCGAGATGCTGCTGTTCTTCATCCCCGCACTGATGAGCCTGCTCGACTACGGCCCCTTGCTGGGCGGGGTGCTGCTCAAATACCTGCCGTTGCGTACGCGCTGGCGCGGGGCGCGCTGTTCGGGGTGGGGGCGCATGGCGCCGGGGTCAGCCGCGCGCAGGAAGTGGGCGGCGAGGAAGGCTCTGTGGCGGGCCTGGTGATGGTGCTCAGCGGGATTCTCAACCTGTTCGTGGCGCCACTGTTACGTCATCTGCTGTGACTATTTTTCGCCTTGACCCGATGGGCCAATAAGCTGGCTGCCAATGCAACCCCGCACGGCGATGCTGGCCACTAGACTGTTGGGCAGTAGAGCACACGAATGTGCCGAGGTGATTGCAATGACCGCAGCCAATGCCTTGCCCGACGAAGCGTTGCCCAACCGTAGTTACATCCTCCAATCAGGACCCGTGTGATGCCACTCGCCGAGATTCCCTTGAGTGTCTGGCGTACCCGCGGTCGCAGTTTCACCTTCCGCCACCAGACCATCCGTTACTGGGCCGCAGGGCAAGGAGAGCCACTGCTGCTACTTCACGGGTTTCCCACCGCCAGTTGGGATTGGCATTACCTGTGGCAGCCGCTGGCGCAGCGCTTTCGCCTGATTGCCTGCGACATGCTCGGCTTTGGCGATTCGTCCAAGCCGTTGCGCCATGATTACAGCCTGCTGGAGCAGGCCGATCTGCAGCAGGCATTGCTGGAGCACCTCGGGGTGCGCGACCCGGTGCATTTGCTCGGGCATGACTACGGTGCCACGGTCGCCCAGGAGTTGCTGGCGCGCCACCATGAAGGGCGTGCCCAGGTGGCCAGCTGCGCGTTTCTCAATGCCGCGCTGTTTCCGGAGTGTCACCGCGCCTTGCTGGTGCAGAAACTGCTGCTCAGCCCGCTGGGCTGGCTGGTGGCGCGTTCGTTCGGGCGCGACGATCTGGTCAGGAACGTCACCCAGATCTACGGGCCGTGCACGCACCCCAGCGAAAGCGCGCTGGATGACTGTTGGAGCCTGATCGCGTCCAACCGCGGCAACCGCATCCTGCACAAGTTGGCTGCCTATGTGCCCGAGCGCATCGCCCGGCGCGAGCGCTGGGTGAGTGCCCTGCAGCAGGGCAGCGTGCCGCTGCGGCTGATCAACGGTGCGGTCGACCCGGTGTCGGGCGCGCATGTGGTGGCGCGCTACCACGAGCTGGTGCCCGACCCCGATACCGTGACCTTGCAGGGCATCGGCCATTACCCGCATACCGAAGCACCGGTACAGGTGCTGCGCCACTACCTGGCGTTCCGTCAGCAACCCTTGCCGGGCCTGGCGCGCAAAGTCGCCTGGTCCTGAGTATCGCGCTTTCTTATTGCCTGCCATTCAGCGTCCGCCCGGTTGATTGTCCGGGGCTGGGCGCTGGCTGACACTGCCTGCCTTGTCCCTTGCCCAGCTGGAGAACGGTGATGACCGAAGCGATACGCCTGGATGAAAAAGTTGTGATCGTCACGGGGGCGGGCGGGGGCCTGGGCCAGGCCCATGCACTGCTGTTTGCACGCCATGGGGCCAAGGTGCTGGTGAACGATCTGGGCGGCTCGG
>NZ_JAAHBU010000280.1 GCF_010671725.1 Pseudomonas brassicae
TGGCAAGCCAGCTCCCACCGTGCGCTGGCTTGCCAGCGAAAGGGCTAGGCTGGACAACATCGACCTTGCGGCTGTATACAGTGTGCCCACCAAGGGGAGCCCGGCACAGGGCTGAGAAACCGCAGGCGCAAGCAGCGCGGTGACCCTTTGAACCTGATCCGGATCATGCCGGCGAAGGGATGGGAGCTAGCGCCTGCCTTTTTGCCGGTCTCACTGCGAGGCCGCTCCATGACTGCCCCACACCGCTTCATCGATCACCTGCGCGCCCAGAGCGAACCCACCTGGTCGGCCGCCGTTGGCCATCGCTTCGTCACGCAACTGTGCGACGGCAGCCTGCCCGACCCGATCATGGTCCGCTACCTGGTGCAGGACCACCGCTTCATCGACAGTTTCCTCACCCTGCTGGGCGCCGCCATCGCCACCGCCGACACCTTCGACGCCCGCCTGCGCCTGGCGCGCTTTGCCGGCATGATCGCCAGCGACGAAAATACCTACTTCCTGCGCGCGTTCGAGGCGCTGGGCGTCACTGAAGCACAACGCCGCGCGCCGGCCGATACGCTGCCCACCACCGGCTTCAAGGCGATCATGCGTCAGGCCGCAGCCACGCGTTCGTATGCGGCGGTGCTGGCCGTGCTCAATGTGGCCGAGGGCCTGTACCTGGACTGGGCGCGCAAGGCGCCACAGCCTTTGCCAGACAATTTCGTGCACGCCGAGTGGATCACCCTGCACGACAACCCGGTATTCGCGGATTTCGTCGCGTTCCTGGGCGCCGAGCTGGACCGTGTGGGGCCCAATGAAAAAGCCATCAGCACCGACTTCTTCCTGCGCACGGTGACGCTGGAGAAGGAGTTTTTCGATGCCGTGTACGCGGCCGAGGATTGAAAAATGGATATTTTCGAGCGTTTGAAGGCCGCTGCGGCACCGGCGTGGTCGAGCTACGTCGACCACCGTTTCGTACGCCAGATGGGCGAGGGCAGCTTGCCCGAGCAGGCGTTCAGGACCTACCTGGTGCAGGACTACCTGTTCCTGATCCAGTTCGCCCGCGCCTGGGCGCTGGCGGCCTACAAGAGCCGCCGGCCTTCGGACATCCGTGCGGCGCAGGCGGGGTTGGCGGCGATTCTCGACGAGACCGACCTGCATGTGCGCCTGTGCGCGCGCTGGGGCTTGTCCAAGGCGGATATCGAGGCGGCACCGGAGCATCAGGCCACCGTGGCCTATACCCGCTTCGTGCTCGATTGCGGCGCGGCCGGGGATCTGCTCGACCTGCATGTGGCGCTGGCGCCGTGCGTGATCGGCTATGCCGAGATCGGCCGGGCATTGAGCCCCGATGGTGTGGCGGCGCTGGGCGATCACCCCTACCGCGAGTGGATTGGCGAGTACGCCGGCGAAGGGTATCAGGCGGTCGCCACGGCGGCGCGCCTGCACCTGGACGAGTTGGCGGCACGTAGCATGACCGAGCAGCGTTTTACCGAGCTGGTGGCGATATTTGCGCAGGCGTCGCGCCTGGAAGCGGATTTCTGGCAGATGGGATTGGCGGGGTACTGACGGGCGTCTTCGCTGGCAAGCCAGCTCCCACAGGTCCCTCACTGAATCCAGGAGCAGTGGGGTTCCTGTGGGAGCTGACCTGCCAGCGAAGACGGCAGTGGTCGTGACGACCTACCGTTGGGCAACCACCGCCGCCACCGCATCGATCTCGATCTGCATCCCGTCCAGCGCCAGCCGCGGCACGGGTATCAGCGTGCAGGTCGGCTTCATGTGCGTACCCCACGCCGCATTGGCAGCGGCTACCCACAATGCAAGCTTCGCTTCGCTGTGGTCGACGATCAGCAGGGTCAGCTTGAACACATCGGCCAGGTTCGCGCCTTTGGATTCGAGCGCGATACCCAGGTTGAGCAACGCCTGCCTGGCTTGCTCGGCAAAGTCCGCCGACAGCGTACCGGCAAGGTCTTCACCACCCTGGCCGGCGATGTACAACAGCTTGGCGGCGGTACTGACTTCTGCCACGTGCGAGTACGCATTGGCGCTGGGGTCGTAGAGGCCTTCAGGGTTAGACAGTTCGAAAGGGGCAGGGCGGTTGGCAAGGCTCATCAGGGCGACTCCGTTCAAAAGAGCCGCAAGGGTAAAACCTCGAGTTAGGTTGAGGTCAAGCGCCTGTCATCATCCCGAAAATACAATCCCGGTACGTGATGCGGCATTGCGCACATGCTCCTCCATCGCCTTCTTCGCCGCCGGCGCCGAATGCCGCGCCAGCGCGCGCAGGATTTTCCTGTGCTCCTGCCACGTTTCCAGCGCACGTTCCGGGCGAATGAAGGGCAGCTTCTGGCTCTCCGTGAAAATCGCCTTGCTGGTGGTGATGACGTTCAACATGGCCTGGTTGCCACTGGCTTCCAGGATGCGCCGGTGAAACTCGAAATCCAGCTGCGCTGCCGCCTCGAAGTGGCCAGCCTTGAGCTGCACGCGCATGGCCTCGACATTCTCGCTCAACGCATCGATGGCATCGGCCGTCAGCGCCGTGGCAGCCTGCCCGGCAGCGAAGCCCTCCAGCACGTAGCGCAACTGGAAGGTGTCGGCTGCCGACACCTGCTCGGCAAACGGCCAGGCAAACCAAGGGCTGGCCGGCTCGCTGGCGGTCGCTGTACCTTGTACGAATACACCCTTGCCCGGCTGCACACTGACTACCCCACGTGCGCTCAGCGACGACAACGCCTCGCGCAGCGACGCCCGGCTCACGCCCAGCTGTTCAGCCAGGTCGCGTTGCGAGGGCAGGGTATCGCCGGCCTGGTAGCCGCCGTCACGAATCAACCGCTGGATGCCTTGCATCGCCAGTTCCGGGACGGCCCCACGGGTGGGTGTTTCTAGCATCTGTTCAGACCAGTCAGCTCGATGAGCTGCTGTTTTACGACCTTTTCACCCTCAAGCGCAAGCATCGCCCCAGCCTGGCGCACGCCTGCGGGCCTTTGCCAGAAAGGGGTGCGCGCCGCGCACTGATCAGTCGGTCAGCTTCTCAACTGTTCAGACCAGTAAGACCGCCATGTGCGGCGACTCTACGGGCGAAACCACGGCTTTCGGCCGCTTTTGGCATGCCCGCTGCATTAGCCGCCCCAGCACCTTTCAACCGCCCAGACCCGAGGTCGTGACCCATGAGTAAATTTCGCACCCTGCTGCTTGCCACCGCGCTGTGCTCCGGCGCCCTGGTCCATCTCACCGCCCAGGCCGATGCATTAAGCGATATCAGCCAGCGCGGTGTGCTCAAGGTGGCGGTGCCGCAGGACTTCCCGCCATTCGGCTCGGTCGGCCCGGACCTCAAGCCGCGCGGCCTGGACATCGACACCGCGCAACTGCTGGCCGACAAGCTTGGGGTCAAGCTGGCGCTGACGCCGGTCAACAGCACCAATCGCATCCCGTTTCTCACCACTGGCAAGGTCGACCTGGTGATCTCCAGCCTGGGCAAGAACCCTGAGCGCGAAAAGGTCGTGGACTTCTCGGCACCCTACGCGCCGTTCTATCTCGGTGTGTTCGGGCCTGAAGGCAGTGCCGTCGACACTATCCAGGCCTTGGAGGGCAAGACCATCAGTGTCACCCGTGGCGCCATCGAAGACATGGAGCTGAGTGCGGTCGCGCCCAAGGGCGCAACCATCAAGCGCTTCGAGGACAACAACTCAACCATCGCCGCCTACCTGTCCGGCCAGGTCGACCTGATCGCCAGCGGCAGCGTGGTGATGTCGGCCATCGCGGCGAAGAACCCGGCCAAGGTGCCGGTGCTCAAGGTGCAGCTCAAGGACTCGCCGGTGTATGTGGGCCTGGCCAAGCAGGAGCCGGCCTTGCTCGCCAAGGTCAACACGATCCTGGCCGAGGCCAAGGCCGATGGCAGCCTTAACCGCAATGCCGAGAAGTGGTTGAAGCAACCACTGCCGGCCGGCTTCTGAGTGAGCACAGCCGATGGCCTATCAATTTGATTTTGCCCCGGTACTGCAGCAGGGCGACCTGCTGCTCAAGGGCGCACTGTTCACCCTGGAACTGACCGTGATCGGCAGCGTGCTCGGGGTTGCCCTGGGCCTGGTCGGTGCCGTGGTGCGAGCGTGGAACCTCAAACCGTTCAACTGGCTGTTCGGGGTGTACGTGGAGCTGATCCGCAACACGCCGTTCATTGTGCAGCTGTTTTTCATCTTCTTCGGCTTGCCCGCGCTGGGTGTGCGCATGAGCGAGTGGCAGGCGGCTGCGCTGGCGATGGTGATCAACCTGGGGGCGTACTCCACCGAGATCATTCGCGCCGGCATCCAGGCGATCCCGCGCGGGCAACTGGAGGCCGCCGCCGCCCTGGCCATGAGCCGCTTCGAGACGTTCCGCCACGTGGTCATCCGCCCGGCACTGGCCAAGGTATGGCCGGCGCTGTCGAGCCAGATCGTGATCGTCATGCTGGGCTCGGCGGTGTGTTCGCAGATCGCCACCGAGGAGTTGTCGTTCGCCGCCAACTTCATCCAGTCGCGCAACTTTCGCGCCTTTGAAACCTACCTGCTGACCACCCTGGTGTACTTGGCCATGGCCATTCTGGTACGCCAGTTGCTCAACGCGCTGGGTCGTCGCTTCGTGCTGGGGAGACGCTGATGGAATTTACCCTGTGGGACATCGTGCGCAACCTGCTGGTGGGGTTGCAGTGGACGCTGCTGCTGTCGCTGGTGGCCTTCGTGTTCGGCGGCGCCACCGGCCTGTTGATGCTGCTGGGACGCATCAGCGAGCAGCGTGTGCTGCGGGTGCTGGCGCGTGGGTATATCGAGTTGTTCCAGGGCACGCCATTGCTGATGCAGCTGTTCATGGTGTTCTTCGGTATTGCCCTGTTCGGGATCGACGTGTCGGCGTGGATGGCGGCGGCGATTGCGCTGACCCTGTTCACCAGCGCGTTTCTGGCCGAGATCTGGCGCGGCTGCGTCGAGTCGATTCCGCGCGGGCAGTGGGAGGCGAGTGCGAGCCTGGCGCTCAACCGCTTCGAGCAGTTGCGTTACATCGTGCTGCCCCAGGCGTTGCGTATTGCGGTGGCGCCGACTGTGGGGTTTTCGGTGCAGGTGGTCAAGGGCACGGCGGTCACCTCGATCATGCTTTACCGAACTGACCAAGACCGGCGGCATGCTTGCCAATGCCACCTTCGAACCGTTCATGGTGTATGGCCTGGTTGCGCTGGGCTACTTCCTGTTGTGTTTCCCGTTGTCGCTGGGTGCCCGTCACCTGGAGAGGAGGCTGTATGTCGCTGGTTAGAGTGTCTGCGTTGCACAAGTATTACGGTGATAACCACGTGCTCAAGGGCATCGACCTGAGCATCGAGCCAGGCGAGGTGGTCGCGATCATTGGCCGTAGCGGGTCGGGCAAGAGCACCTTGTTGCGTACGCTCAATGGCCTGGAGTCGATCAACGATGGGGTGATCGAAGTCGATGGCCAATACCTCGACGCGCAGCGTGCAGACCTGCGCAGCTTGCGCCAGAAAGTGGGCATGATCTTCCAGCAGTTCAACCTGTTCCCGCACCTGAGTGTGGGTGAGAACGTGATGCTGGCCCCGCAACTGGTGAAGAAGACGGGTAAAGCCGAGGTGCGCGCGCTGGCCGAGAAAATGCTGGAGCGGGTAGGGCTGGGCAACAAGTTCGATGCCTATCCGGACCAACTGTCTGGCGGACAGCAGCAGCGGGTGGCGATTGCGCGTGCGCTGGCGATGTCGCCCAAGGTGTTGCTGTGCGACGAGATCACTTCGGCGCTGGACCCGGAGCTGGTGAACGAGGTGCTCA
Organism: Pseudomonas brassicae; assembly: GCF_010671725.1. Lineage (GTDB taxonomy): Bacteria > Pseudomonadota > Gammaproteobacteria > Pseudomonadales > Pseudomonadaceae > Aquipseudomonas > Aquipseudomonas brassicae. Next base: position 5,772 of record NZ_JAAHBU010000280.1, read on the forward strand.
GTGTGGTGCGTGAACTGGCCCGTGAAGGCATGACCCTGGTAATGGTCACCCACGAGATGCGTTTTGCCCGCGAGGTGGGCGACAAACTGGTGTTCATGCACCATGGCAAGGTGCATGAGATGGGGGATCCGAAGGTACTGTTCGATGCGCCGCAGACGCTGGAACTGGCCAACTTCATTGGGCGCGTGAGTTGAACAAGGTTGCCAACGCCGACCTGACAGGCCCTGGCACGTCGCAATAGATCGAGGTGGGGCCGGCAGCGCGTGATCTATAGTGCTTGATGACGCTGTGTGTTCAGCCACCATGGAGCCTCAAGCGTGAAATGCACGACACTCTCGGTACTGCTGGCCTACTTGGTCTGGGCGATCGTGAACGCGTTGCTGTGGAACAGCAACACGGCCATCGGGGTGTATGTGCTGACCATCGTGGGAACCGCGCTGCGGGTTCGCCGCAGAAACTGGGTCGACAAGTCACTCACCGATCGCCTCTACCATTCGTTGGTGGCGCTGGTGGTGGCGTTGGTGTTTGTCTACGAGACGCCTGGCCGCCAACGGGTGGAACTGGGGGTGCGTTACGTCGACACCAGCGCACAGCGAGACGCCGCCGAGCAGGAAACCATGCGGCTCAGTAGCCGCATTCTGAATGTGCACACACTCATCCAGCGGCTCGACACCACGCGTCAGGACCTGCCCGCCGCCATACGCCAATCGGCGTTGCTGGCGCATCAGGCGGCGCAGAAGGACGCCGACGAGCGTTGCCTGGAGTTCTACCGCTTGGATCAGGAGGAGCGCCGGCGCGCCGCCCAAGCCACTGGCGCTCAGGCACGACAGCCGGGCATGGAAGGGCTTGGTTACATCCAGTTGTGCAAAATGCAGCAGGATCAGGTCGAGCATCCCCTGCGCCAGCCGCTGGAGCAACTGCAGTCACTGGATGTGTTGAAGGAGCTGGGGCCGCAATTGGAGCAGGCGCCGCAACTGGACAGCACCCTGATGGTGGACGGGCACCGCTATGTGCTTTCTGAAGTGTCCGACGCGTTGAGCCAACCGCACAGCATCGTCCTGCTCACCGAAAAGCGCACGGCGGCGCAGGATCGGCAACGCTCGCTGGGCCTGCGCCTGGAAACGATCGAGGGGGAACGCAAGGGATTGGATGACCCCAGGCACCTCACCCGCCTGGATACCTGGATTGGCACGTTGATCAAGTCGGGCTGGCCGTTCCTGTTGATCGCGCTGCTGGGGCTGAAACTCTCGGTGTACGAGAAGCCGGCCGCGCAGACGTGAAGCTTGCCGCTACCGGTGCGCTACTGCATCCTGCACCCCCGCCACTGTCATGGATGCAGGCGCATGCCTCGGTTCCAACGCATCACCTTGGGCTTCACCCTGGCCATCGGCCTGTTGCTTGGCGGCTGCGTCAGGGATCATGGCATAAACCCGCTGCCCCTGCGTTTCCAGTCGTTCAGCGACAACACGTACCGCTACGACCTGCGTTTTCAGGCCGACGAAGACCTGCTCAGCCTGTTCGAACGCCACACCGGCAACGGCCAGATCGGCGAACGACTGGTGTGCGCGCTGGACGGTGACGAGAACTTCGACCTGGAGCACGTCATCACCTACAACCTGAGCGGCTCACCCGAGTTCGAAAGCAATGCGCCCGATGGCAGTTTCAACTACCTGGCACGCATGAGCTTCGACAAGACCTTGCCGAGCCGCTCCAGCAGCACCGAGCTCACCCCGCAGACCATCCGGCGCCTGCTCGAGAAACGCACCACGATCCCCTGCAAGCTGTATATCACCGCGTTCCCGTATCACGCCTATTTCACGCTGGTGATGCGCATCCCCGTTTCGGTCTTGCTGGCCGAGGTGGAAAAGCATGATTACAGCCCGTACATCGCGCCCTATGTATGGTCAGCGCCAGTGCTACCCGACAGCACGCCGCTGGCGCCCTTCGCAAAGCAGGTGGACGCGACGATCTACAGCGCACGCCTGCCCATCACCGACCCCGATACCGGCGAGCCGGCGCCGCGCGTGGCCTATGTGATCCAGCGCAAGGATGGCTATCTGGAATACGGCACCAGCGATGCCGAGGGCTACACCCATGAGGTCATGTCGCTGACCCGGGAAACCATCAAGCTTTACCGGGTGGACTAGGGGTATCATCCCCGGCCTGTTCTTGTTGTACTGCCCTAGAGGAACCCAACGGTTTGCCTGATTCACTGCACAATCCGCTGCTGCAATACCTTGCCCGCCTGGCGCCTTCCAGCCAGCTGACCATGAAGTACATCCTGCAGGATGCGGCCGATCGCCTGGACTTCGAGGACACCGACATCAAGGAGGTGCCCTGGCACCTGCTCGAACCGGGGCACGTCACCGCGCTGGTGGCGGCGTTGCGTGCCGATGGCTACGCACCGAACACCACGTCGCTGTACGTCAACGCCATCCGCGGGGTGATGAACGAAGCCTGGCGCCTGAGCCTGATCGGCCAGGAGCAGTTGCTCAAGATCCGCACGGTCAAGGCCACCCAGGGCACGCGCCTGCCAGTAGGGCGCAACCTCAAGCGCACGCTGATTCGCGAACTGATGGAGGCCTGCGCCGCCGACCCGCGCCCGCAAGGGCTGCGTGATGCGGCGGTGATCGCCTTGCTGTATGGCACCGGCATGCGCAAAAGCGAGTCGGTCAACCTTGGCCTGGCGCAGATCGATTTCAGCGAGCGCAGCCTGCAGGTGGTGGGCAAGGGCAACAAGCAGCTGATCAAGTACGCGCCGGCCTGGGCGTTTGAAAAGCTCAATGCCTGGCTCGCATTGCGCCGTTCGCAACTGCCCGAGGGGCAGGCCGACGACGACTTCCTGTTCAACCGCATCCGCCGCGGCAGCCATATCACTCGCGAGCGCATCACCAAGCATGCGATCTACTACATCGCCCGTCAGCGCGGCACCCAGGTGGGGGTCAAGATCATGCCCCACGATTTTCGTCGCTCGTTCATTACCCGCGTGATCGAGGAGCACGACCTGTCGATCGCGCAGAAGCTGGCGCACCACAGCAACATCCAGACCACCGCCAACTACGATATGCGCGACGACAACGAGCGGCGCCGGGCGGTGGACAGGTTTGATTGTTGATGCGTGATCAAGCGTGACCACAACTTGGGCGGCAGCAGGTCAGTTTGATTGCGGACGGCGTTCAAGAGGGGCTCGTTTTGGTTACGTAGTCGATTACGTCCTTGATGGTGATGAATTTGCTTGCGTCTTGCTCTGGAATCGTCAGGGCAAATTCGTCCTCAATTGCCATTATCAACTCCACTGTCTCCAGCGAGTCTGCTCCGAGGTCATCTACCACGCTTGAGCTCGGTTTGAGCTCATTCTTGGGGATCCTCAATTGTTCGGCCATAACGGAAATCACCCTTGTCTCGATAGTCGCCATCCCATCTACCTCGTGCTGCGCTCAGGTGTCCTGCTGCTTGATTCAAACACCTTGCATGACATTGCGAAACTGGCAGAAATGCCAGTTCGCGGGCATGGCGCCCAAGGCCGATCCCTAATGAATACTCGACGCCAGCTCGAAGATCGGCATGTACATCAGGATCACGATCACCCCGATCAGCAACCCGATGAAGGTCATCAGCAGCGGTTCGAACAGGCGCACGAACCATTCGATCCAGCGGCTGATCTCTTCGTCATAGAAGTCTGCGCTGCGCTCCATCATCTGGCCCACGTTGCCCGACTGCTCGCCAGCCCGCAGCAGGCGCAGCGACACCGGCGTTACCAGCTCACCGGCCTGCAGCGCCGCCGACAGCGACAAGCCTTCGCGGACCCGTTCACAGGCCTGGTCCAGCCGCTCGCCGGCCGCAGTGCCAAGCAGGCCGCGGGCCATGCCCATCGCGGTGAGGATCGGGATACCCCCCTGCAACAGAATCCCCAGCGAACGATAGAAGCGCGCCAGTTCGTACATCACCAGGCGTCGGTGCAAGGCCGGCAGCCGCTCCAGCTGCCGTGTGAGCCAGCGGCGCACCGCCGGCTGGCGCTGCAGCACGGCGAGGGCGATCACCCCGCCAACGGTCGCGCCGCCCAGTGCCGCCTGATGGGCATGCAGGAACAACCCGGCCTGCATCAGCATCTGCGACAGCCATGGCAGGCTTGCCCCCAGGCCTTCGAACACCAGGCTGAAGCGTGGCACCACATAGCCCAGCAGAAACAGCACCACGCCACCGCCCACCAGCAACAGCAGCAACGGGTAGATGGATGCGCTGACGATCTTCTGCCGCACCTCGTCCATGCGTTGGCGGTACGCGACGTAGCGGCCAAGTGCCTCGGCCAGGGCACCGGTCTTTTCGCTCGACTGCACCAGCGCCACGTACAGCGCCGGGAACACTGCCGGCAACTGGCCCAGCGCCTGGGACAACGACTTGCCTTCGTACAGCAGGCGTACCAGTTCATCGAGGGTCTTGCGCGCCTGGGGCGCGGTCTCTTTCTCGGCCAGGCTCTGCAACGCGTCGATCAGTGGCAGGCCGGCGTTGAGCAGGGTGGTCAGCTCCTGGCTGAACAGCACCAGGTTGAAGGCTTCACGGCGTCGCCAGCGCAGCCGCCCGAAACGCTCGGCGCTGCGCAGGCTGACCACGCGCAGGCCTTGCTGCTCGGCCATCTGGCGAGCCTGGGCGGGGTCTTGCGCGTCGAGTTCAAGGGCCACCACGCCGGCCTTGCCCAGGGCCTTGAGGGCGAATCGCATGGTCGCCTCCTACTGCCAACTGGTGATTTCGGCGTTCTCGCCGTCACCACCGGGCTGGCCGTCCTTGCCCATCGACAGCAGGTCGTACTCGCCGTTCTCGCCGGGGTAGCGGTAGATGTAGTTATGCCCCCATGGGTCTTGCGGCACCTTTTTCTGCAGGTACGGGCCCGACCAGCGCGCTTCGTCGCTGGGAGGGCTGACCAGTGCCTGCAGGCCCTGTTCGGCCGAAGGGTAATGGCCGACCTCCAGCCGGTATAGGTCCAGCGCCTTGCTCAGGCCCTCGATCTGCGCCCGCGCCACCTTGGCCTCCGAGCGGCCCAGTTGGCTGAAGTATTTGGGTGCGACGATGCCGGCCAGCAGGCCGAGCACCACCAGTACCACCAGCAGTTCGAGCAGGGTGAAGCCGCGTTGTGCGAAGCGTTTCTTATCGTTCATGGGCGGGGCCTCCGTCAGGTTGCCAAGGGCCTCATGCAATAGTCATGCGCGACTTGGTCGGGTGCTGCCTGGGCGCGGGTGCAAGCCGGCACAGTGCTTGCGTTAACCCCTGAAAGCCTCGCCAAGCGGGGGATAACCCCCACTTTTTGGGGACGCGACGGGGAGGCGGCGGCATGCGCATTCTGACCACAGCAGTACTGGCCTGGCTGGCGATCACGCCAGCGGTCCAGGCCGACGTGTACATCTCGGTGTCGGCCAACGGCAGCTACGTGCTGTCCAATGTTCATCGGCCTGGGCGCCATTACCAGCGGGTGGTGGCCGAGCCGGGCGCGGTGGCGCAGGCCAGCAGTGCCGGGCCGCAGTTGATTACCGGCATGCCATACGCTGAGCTGATTGCCGCGGCGGCCCAGGCCAACGATGTGCCGGCGGCGTTGCTGCATGCGGTGGTGCAGGCCGAGTCGCGCTACAACCCCAATGCGCGCTCGCCCAAGGGCGCGGTGGGGTTGATGCAATTGATGCCCGATACTGCGCGAGAGTTGGGGGTGGATGATGCGTTGGACCCGGCTGCCAATTTGCAGGGTGGGGCGCGTTATCTCAAACGCATGCTGACCTTGTTCGACAACGACGTGAGCCTTGCGGTGGCGGCGTACAACGCGGGTCCGGATGCGGTGATGAGCCGGGGCAAGGTGATCCCTCCGTTTGCTGAAACCCAGCGCTATGTGCCGAGTGTGATGAAGCAGTATCGGCGGTTGCAGGGGTTGCTGTAGGGGGTGGGGTTGGTGGGGGCATCCAAATCTGCAGGCGAACCCCCAAGGCTGGCAACTCAAATCTCACAGGCCATGGCACGTTGCAACAAATGTCGGGAGCTGCGGTGCGACGACTCGACTTGCCAGCGAAGCGCCGCGCGGCGCGCTCGATCTTGAGAGCGCTGGTGAATTCAAGACATGC
>NZ_JAAHBU010000281.1 GCF_010671725.1 Pseudomonas brassicae
AGCGGTGATGGCGAGATCACGACGGGCCCTGTGGGAGCTGGCTTGCCAGCGAAGGGGCCCTCAAATCTGTTTAAAGGGCAATGCCGAACGCGCTTGCTCGGCATACCCCATCACCCCCACCCGCTCCTGCGCCAGAAAGTCCTGCACCGCCGTCTTCAGCCCCGGGTGCAGCAAATAGTGCCACGAGCGCGTGATCACCGGCTCGAACCCGCGAATCAGCTTGTGCTCACCCTGTGCGCCCGCATCGAAACGCTGCAGCCCCTGGGCGATGGCCATGTCCATGCCCTGATAGAAACACGTCTCGAAATGCAGCCGGTCGAACTCCGCCAGGCAACCCCAGTACCGGCCATACAGGCTGTCACCGCCCACCAGGCTGAACGCCATCGCCACCTCGCGCCCGCCCTGGAACGCCATTACCACACGGATCGTCTCGGGCATGCGCTCGGCCAGCAGGCTGAAAAATACCCGCGTCAGGTATGGCGCACGCCGGCGCACGGCATAGGTATTGGCGTAACAGGCAAATACGAAATCCCACTGTGCCTCGCTCAACTCATCGCCGCGGTACCACTGGAACTCGATCCCCTGCCCCGCTACCTGCTCGCGCTCCTTGCGCATCTGCTTGCGCTTGCGCGAGCTGAGGCTGTCGAGAAAGTCCTGAAAGTCGCGGTAGCCCTGGTTGCGCCAGTGAAACTGGCAGCCCAGGCGCTCCATCCAGCCCTCGCGCCCGCGCAACACGTCATCGCTGGCGGCATCGGTGAAGTTCACATGCAACCCCGACAGGCCTTGCTCGAACAGGCTGTCGGTCACACCATCGAGCAGTTCGCCGGCCGCCTGTGCATCGCCCAGCAGGCGAGCGCCGCTGACCGGCGAGAACGGAACGGCACACAGCAACTTGGGGTAGTAGTCGATACCCGCGCGGGCACAGGCATCGGCCCAGCCGTGGTCGAACACGTATTCGCCGAAGGAATGGGTCTTCACATAGGCCGGCATGGCTGCGCGCAGTTGCCCGGCGGCATCGCGCAGCAAGGCATGCGCCGGCGTCCAGCCGGTACGCGGGCTTACGCTGCCACTGTCCTCCAGGCTGCGCAGAAAAGCATGGCACAGGAATGGCTGGTCATCCGGCACCAGGGCATCCCAGGTGGCGCGTCGATATCGGCGAGGTGCGGCAGGAGTGAAATGGGCATGCGCGCAGTCTGCCCCTTAGTGCAGGCAAAAAAAAGCCCCGCGGGGGCGGGGCTGAAGATCTAACGGATGAAGGAGTGTTGTTGCAGGGGTAACCCTTAGAACACGTACTGCGCGCGCATCACAAAACCGTCGCCGCTGTCGTCGCCAACGGTGTTTTCAGCATTGTCGGTCTTGGCCTTGACGTACACACCGCTGAGCTTGATCGACTCGTTGGCGTACCAGTTGACCCCCAGGTTGTGCACCTTGGCTTCGATATCGCCCACATCGGCGAATGCACCGTTGTTGTCGTCCACGCTCAGGTGGTCATAACGGTAGAACACTTCCCACGCGCCGATCTGCTTGTTCGAAGGTTTGATGGCGTCGAACTTGCCGAGCTTGTAGCCACGCGCTTCACCGGTGATGGTGTAGGCGACCTGGCCGTAGTAACCGTCGGCCTTGATGTCGGAGAAGGCAGCGTCATCAGCCTGCACGTCACGCTTGACGTATTCGCCCTGAACCGAGAACGGACCGGCGGCGAAGGCTGCTTCCAGGCCCCAGGCCTTGTCGGTGTCGTAGGCGCCAACCGGGGTATTGTTCTGGCCGCCCAGTACCAGACGGTTGCCGTTGGCACCGGCATCCTGACCACCATCGGTGCTCACGCCACGCATGCCCAGACGGCTGCGAATACGGCCATCGAACGCGGTGTCGGCCAGATCACGCTGGGCGTAGTTGACGCCAATGTGCAAGACATTGCCGGCTTCGTGCATCGGTGCGAACACACCACGCAGGTTGAACTGCTTGGTGCTGTCGCCGTCCTTGTCCTGGTCGGTGGCGTCCTTGGCGAACAGGCCCGCCGAACCGTACAGCGAATCGCCAGCATTCCCCGAGACCTGGATACCCATGCCGCCGTTGTGCGCGTTGGCCCAGTCCACCAGGTCATAGGCAGCGGTACGCTCCTGGGCGGTTACCCATTTGGAGCTGGTGGCTTTTTCCAGGCCGAATTCGGGGTCGAAACGACCGACCTTGATCGACACGGGCTTGAAGCCGTTGTAGGCCAACGAGGCTTCGTCGAAGTAGCCATCCGACTCGCGGTTGTCGCCACCGGAGTTGTGCGAGAAGTCGTAGTTGATCTGGTAAGCCCAGTCGGTGTACACCACACCACCCAGCTCCAGGAAGGCGCGACGCATGTAGCCCGCATCGGCGGTGTCGCCATCACGGGTGTAGAAACCATCGAAACGGCTGTAGTCGGCCTGTACCCGACCACCCAGCTTGAAGCTGAATTCCTTGTCGGTGGTAGCGACCTCCAGGCCGCCCTTGGTCTTGACTACGATATCGGCGCCGTCGGTAGTCACGGTGCCCGCGAAAGCCTGGGCGGTAACGGCCATGGCCAAGGCGCTGGCTACGAAACCTGCGAAGTGCTTACGGATCATCGAACAAACTCCCCTACGTTCATAAACGTTTATGGTCTTGATTACGTTGAAAAAACACGCGGCTCAGGCCACCTGTGCTGGGGACGAATGTTGGCGGGGGGTTATGTCAGCTCAGTGGCTGTTAGATAAATGTTTCGTGACAGGGGAACTTTTTAGTTCGATTGTGAATAAAGCAAACGACCCCGTTGCAGGGCACTCCACTCACACATTCAGACGTTGCGGGCCGCTCGCCGCTCAGCCGCCAAACGCCCAGCCAACGACTCGATGTCGGCCGCAGGCGGCTCGGGTAGCGCCTTGACGGTTGCCTGAGCCAGACGCAGCTGGCGCAGAAACCGGCGGCAGTGGCGACAGAACAGCAGGTGCTGGCGCGCCAGCAATCGATCGCCCAGCGTCAGTTGGCCATCCAGGTAATCGCTGGCCTGCGCCACCAGTTCCTTGCAGCTCAGCATTGGCCGGTTTCCTCGAAATGTTCCAGGGTGGCGAAGACCTTCAGGCGAGCCCGATGCAGCAGCACGCGAACATTGGAGAGCGACAGATCCAGAAGATTACAGATCTGCTCCAGCTCCAGGCCCTGACGCTCGCGCAGCACCAGCACACTGCGCTGTAGCTGTGACAGGCTGAGCAGGGTGTGCTCCAGGCATTGGCGCAGCTCGTCCTGGCTGAGCAGGGCCTCGGGACTGTCCTCGTGCCAGGCCGAGGGCCCCGCCAGCCAGTGACCATCACGCCCAAAGCGCTGCGCGTCGACACTGCCGTGAGGGCCGGGCAGGTCGTCGAGCAATACCTCGCGACGGTTGTGTCGATAGCGGGTCTTGGCCGCATTCGCGGTAATGCTCAGCAGCCAGGTCTTCAGGCTGGAGCGCCCCTGGAAGCCCGGCAAGGCGCGCACCACCGCCAGCCATGCATCCTGCACCGCCTCATCGGCATGACGGCTGCCCACGATCGCGTAGGCGACCGCACGCATCGCCCCCTGATAGGCCTGCACCAGCTCGACAAATGCCGCTTGCTCGCCCGCCAGCAGGCGTTCCAGCAAGCGCGCTTGTGCGTCAGGCATGGCGCGACACCACTCAGCGTTTGCGCAGGATCACGCTACCGATCGAATAGCCTGCGCCAAACGAGCTGAGCACCCCGAGCGCGCCCTTGGGCAAGTCGTCCTGATGCTTGTGCAGGGCAATCACCGAGCCGGCGGAGCTGGTGTTGGCATAGCTGTCGAGGATCACCGGCGCCTCCTCGACCAGTGCGTCGCGGCCCAGCAGTTTCTTGACGATCAGGTGGTTCATGCTCAGGTTGGCCTGGTGCAGCCAGAAGCGTTGCACATCGCTGACGTTGAGGTTGTTCTCGGCCAGGTGCTGGCCAATCAGCTCGGCCACCATCGGGCAGACCTCGCGGAACACCTTGCGGCCTTCCTGCACGAACAGCTTGTCGGCGCTATCGGCAGCGTCTTCTGCAGCGCGATTGAGGAAACCGAAGTTGTTGCGGATGTTGTTGGAAAACTGCGTCAGCAGCTTGGTGCTGACGATGTCGAACTGGTGCGCCGAGGTGGCCAGGTCGGCACGTTCCACCAGTACGGCGGTGGCCGCATCACCAAAGATGAAGTGGCTGTCACGGTCACGGAAATTCAGATGGCCGGTGCAGATCTCCGGGCTGACCACCAGCACAGCGCGGGCCTGGCCCAGTTGTACGCTGTTGCAGGCAGCCTGGATGCCGAAGGTCGCCGACGAACAGGCCACGTTCATGTCGAAGCCGAAGCCGGCAATGCCCAGGGCCTGCTGCACTTCGATGGCAATCGCCGGGTACGGGCGCTGCAGGTTGGAGCAGGCGACGATGACTGCATCCACATCGGCCGCTGTGCGACCGGCCCGCGCCAGGGCCTGCTCGGCGGCGGCAACGCCCATCTGGCAAAGAATCGACGGTTCGTCGTTGCTGCGCTCGGGCAGGCGCGGCTTCATGCGCTGCGGGTCGAGGATGCCGGCCTTGTCCATGACGAAGCGGCTCTTGATGCCAGAGGCCTTTTCGATGAACGCGGCGCTCGACTCGGCCAGCGCCTGCACCTCGCCGCGCGCGATGGCGGCGGCGTTGTCGGCATTGAACTGGTTGACGTAGGCGTTGAACGACTCGACCAGCTCTTGGTTGGAAATGCTGTTGGCCGGGGTGTACAGGCCGGTGCCGCTGATGACGACGTTGTGCACGGTCGTTCCTCTGTTCAGGGGCCATTGCCTGACCGGCAACGACCTGTTCGATCAGTCTGATGGCACGTTAGTACCAATTGTTACAGCCAATGCCCCCGGCTAGCGGGGCATTGCGCTGGGCTGCATGCTGTAGCGGTGAGGCGCCGGCCGACAAGGGCTGGCGCCTCACGGCGAAGTTCGCCAAGTGTGCCACAAGTTTCGCCGATTAGGCGTCCACCTGACTCCACTGCTTGCTCAGGCGCTTGTCGGAAATCGGCACCTTGGTGCCCAGTTGCTGGGCAAACAGCGACACCCGATACTCCTCGATCCACCAGCGGTACAGCACCAGTTGCTCATCGCGCTTGCCTTCCTGGGCATGTTTGTCGGCGCGGGCCTTGTATTGCGCCCACAGGCCGCTCAGCTCGGCGCTCCAGACACGGTCCTTCTGCACCTGCGAACCGAGCTTCTCCAGGCGCAGTTCCACCGCCTTGAGGTAGCGCGGCAACTCCTTGAGCCACACCGCCGGGGTTTCACGAACGAAGCCCGGGTACACCAGGTTGGCCAACTGCTGCTTGATGTCATTGAGCGCCACCGCCTGTGCCAGGTCGATCTTGCCCTTGAAGCGTTTCTGCAGGCCGTGCCACAGCTTGAGGATATCCAGGGTCAGGCGTGCCAGGCGCTCGGCATGCTCAGCCCAATGTCCGCGCTTGCGCTCGGCCAGCGACGCCAGGCCGGCGCCGTCACGCGGCAGATTGCGCTCGCCGTCGAGGATGCAGCTGTCCAGGCTGGCCAGCAGGATATCCTCGACCAGCGCATCGACCCGCCCCAATTCGCGGTACAGCAGCCCCAGCTCGGTCAGGCCTGGCAGCTTGGTGCGCAGGAACTTGGCCGGTTCGGCCAGTTGCTGCAGCAACAACCGTTGCAGCGCGCGACGGTGCTGGAACTCGGCCTCGGCCAGGGTCGAGAAGCGCCCTTCCTTGACCGTGCCGCCCTCTTCCACCAAGGCCGGGTACACCGTCATCGACAGCCCGGCGATGTTTTGCTGGGCGCTCTGCGCGACCTCGGCAAACACCTTGGCCTCCACCGGCTGCTGGGCCTTGGCCGACTGCGGCACGGCCAGTGCCGCCTGGCTGGCGGCCACGAAGCGCGCCGTGAGCTCGGCCAGGTCACGCCCCTCGCCGAGGAACTTGCCCTGGCCATCGACCACTTCCAGGTTCATCTTCAGGTGATTTTCCACCTCGCCGCCGCCTCCGACCACGCTTCGTCGGTCACCCGTACACCGGTCATGCGCAGCAGTTCGCGGCCCAGCGCCTGGGGCAGCGAGCCGTCGGCAAACGTCATGCGTTGCAGTGCAGCCTTGACGAAGTCCGGTACCGGCACGAAGTTCTTGCGCAACGCCTTGGGCAGGTTGCGCACCAGGGCGATGCACTTGGCTTCCAGCAGCCCCGGCACCAGCCACTCCAGGCGCTCGCCCGGCAGGCTGGGCAGCAACGGCGCCGGCACCCGCACGGTGACGCCGTCACGCGGGTGGTTCGGTTCGAAGTGGTAGCTCAGCGCCAGGCTCAGGTCGCCCACGCGCAGGGTATCGGGGTACTGCGCAGCAGTGACTTCGCTGGCCTCGCGCGCCAGCACGTCCTCTTCGCGCATGATCAGCAACTGCGGGTCTTTCTGGCTGGTGACGCGATACCAGCTGTCAAAGGTCGCGGTCTGGTGGATCTCGGCAGGCAGGCGCGCTTCGTAGTAGCCGTAAAGGGTTTCCTCGTCGGCCAGAATGTCGCGCCGACGCGCCTTGGCTTCCAGCTCGTCGAGCTGTTCGAGCAGGCGCGTGTTGGCCGCCAGACACTTGGCCCGCGACTGGATCTCGCCGCCCACCAGGGCCTCGCGGATAAACAACTCGCGGGACATCTGCGGATCGATCGGGCCGTAGTGCACCGGGCGCCGGCCGACCACGATCATGCCGTACAACGTGACCTGCTCGTAGGCCACCACCTGGCCGCGCTTCTTCTCCCAGTGCGGTTCGAAGTGGTTCTTCTTGATCAGGTGCCCGGCCAGTGGTTCGATCCAGTCCGGCTCGATCTTGGCGACCATGCGCGCATACAGCTTGGTGGTCTCGACCAGCTCGGCGGTCATCAGCCATTGCGGGCGCTTCTTGCCCAGGCCCGAGGACGGGTGCACCCAGAAACGGCGCTGGCGTGCGCCGAGGTAGTCACCGTCTTCGGTCTTCTGGCCGATCTGGCTGAGCAGCCCGGACAGAATCGCCTTGTGCAGGCGCGGGTAGTCGGCCGGCTCCTTGTTGATGCTCAACTGCAGGTCGCGGCAGATCAGGCTCAACTGGCGGTGCGCATCGCGCCATTCGCGCAGACGCAGGTAGTTCAGGAAATTCTTGCGGCACCAGTTGCGCAGCGGGCTGGCGGTCAGCGCCTGGCGCTGCTCCTCGAAGCCGCGCCACAGGGTCACCAGCGCGGCGAAGTCCGAGTCCGGGTCTTTCCACTGTGCATGCGCCTGGTCGGCCGCTTGCTGACGCTCAGGCGGGCGTTCGCGCGGGTCCTGCACCGACAACGCACTGGCGACGATCAGCAGTTCCTGCAGACTGCCCTGCTTGGCCCCCTCCAGCAGCATGCGGCCCAGCCGCGGTCGACCGGCAGGCGCGCCAGTTGCCGGCCCAGCGGTGTCAGCTGGTTCTCGCGGTTGACCGCCGACAGCTCCTGCAGCAGGTTGAAGCCGTCGCTGATGGCCTTGCCATCCGGCGGCTCGATGAACGGGAAAGCATCGATCTCGCCCAGGCGCAGGTGCAGCATCTGCAGGATCACCGCCGCCAGGTTGGTCCGCAGGATCTCGGGGTCGGTAAACGCCGGCCGGCCGTTGAAATCCTCTTCGCTGTACAGGCGCACGCAGATACCCGGTTCGACCCGCCCGCAACGCCCCTTGCGCTGGTTGGCGCTGGCCTGCGAGACCGCCTCGATGGGCAGGCGCTGGACCTTGGCGCGGTAGCTGTAGCGGCTGATGCGTGCCGTGCCGCTGTCGATCACATAGCGAATGCCCGGTACGGTCAGCGAGGTTTCGGCCACGTTGGTGGCCAGCACCACACGGCGCCCGGGGTGGGATTGGAAGATCTTCTGCTGTTCGGCCGGCGACAACCGCGCGTACAGCGGCAGTATCTCGGTGTGGCGCAACTGCGCCTTGCGCAGCATTTCGGCTGCGTCGCGGATTTCGCGCTCGCCGGGCAGGAACACCAGCACATCGCCCGGCCCCTTGCCGAGGCTGCGCTCGTGCGCGGCAATCTCATCCAGGGTGGCCAGGATCGCCTGGTCGACAGTCAGGTCGTCCTCGACACGGTTGCCCTCCTCATCCTGCTCACTGGTGAGCGGCCGGTACCAGGTGTCCACCGGGTAAGTACGCCCCGACACCTCGATGATCGGTGCATCGTTGAAGTGTTTGGAGAAACGCTCCAGGTCGATGGTGGCCGAGGTAATGATGACCTTGAGGTCTGGGCGGCGTGGCAGCAGGGTCTTGAGGTAACCGAGCAGGAAGTCGATGTTCAGGCTGCGTTCGTGGGCTTCGTCGACGATGATGGTGTCGTAGCGTTCCAGGAAGCGGTCATGCTGGGTTTCGGCCAGCAGGATGCCGTCGGTCATCAGCTTGACCAGCGTATTGGCATCGCTCTGGTCTTCGAAACGCACCTGGTAGCCGACCAGCGCCCCCAGTGGCGTGCCCAGCTCTTCGGCGACCCGCGTGGCCACGCTGCGCGCCGCGATGCGGCGCGGCTGGGTGTGGGCGATCTGGCCATGCAGGCCACGCCCCAGCTCCAGGCAGATCTTGGGCAACTGGGTGGTCTTGCCCGAGCCGGTTTCACCGGCAATGATCAATACCTGATGCGCAGCCAGCACCTTCTTGATCTCGTCGCGCTTGGCCGCGATCGGCAGGCTGTCGTCGTAGTGGATACGCGGCACGCTGTGCTGGCGCGCCGTGACCTGTGCGCAGGAAGCCTGAACCCGCGCCGCCCATTGGGCCAGCTTGGCCGCGTCGGGGCGCTTGCGCAGTTCATGCAGTTGCCGGCGCAGGCGATGGCGCTCGGCAATCATGGCATGGTCAATGTTTTTCAGCAGTTGCTCGATATCGGCGGTCTGGTCAGTCATGACGTCTTTTTAATAATGCAGGTGAGCCTGCTTTCACATGATCGGCGTTGTCAGGCGGGGATTGTCGCAGATTTGCCCCGCCACGGCACGGTTCGACCGTTTGCGGGATTGTTTAGCCAGCGCGCACCTGAAGGTATACAAAGCCCGATTTAATGAACCTTGCGCCGCGTGGGAGTATCGGTGCATGACTTCACCCTTGTGCATGGCCCGCCCATTGATGCGCCCTTCGTTCCCGAAGGTGCGGGCTCGCCCCGGTGAAAATCCCCTGTTCAATGTGATCCTCGCCTTCTGGGCCTTGTGGCACTGCCGCCATGCCCGCCCGCCCGATACCGCTCGCGCCGCTGACTGAACCGGCGTGCCGCCCTTGTGCGGCCGCACCCTGTCGACCGATTGCAGCGCCGCCGTGCGCGTGATCCCGTACGCCTTCGTGGCGTGAGCGAGTGCACCATGCAGTTTGCCCCTGTAACAGAGGCCCAGGCGTTCCTGGACGCCAACCCCGATATCGACATGATCGAGCTGTTCATCCTTGACGCCAATGGCGTACCGCGCGGCAAGCTACTGCACCGCGAGGAGCTGCTGGCCGTGTATGAAAGCGGGCGCCCCTTGCCCAGTACCATCCTGGGCCTGACCCTCAATGGCGATGACGTGGAAAACTCCGGGCTGGTGTGGGACGTGGGCGACATCGATTGCCGGGCCTACCCGCTGGCGGGCAGCCTGGTGCGCATGCCCTGGCGGCAGATCCCCACGGCCGCGCTGCAGGTCAGCATGCACCCGACCGAGGGGCTGCCGGCGACCATTGCCGACCCGCGCCAGCTGCTGGTCAAGGTGATCGAGGCGCTCAAGGCCGACGGCTACCAGCCGGTAATGGCCTGCGAGCTGGAGTTCTATCTGCTCGACCAGCAGCGCGATCATCTGGGCCGCCCGCAACCGGCACGGGATGCCGACGGTGGTCGCCCGCGCGGCACCCAGGTGTATGGCCTGCGCGAGCTGGAGCAGATCGAGCCGTTTCTGGCCGACCTCTACAGCGCCTGCAAGGCCCAGGGTATTCCGGCACGCACGGCGATTTCCGAATACGCCCCCGGCCAGGTCGAAATCACCCTGCAACACGGTGACGCGCTGCTGGCCATGGACCAGGCGGTGCGCTACAAGCGGCTGGTCAAGGGTGTGGCGCACAAGCACGGCATGCAGGCGTGCTTCATGGCCAAGCCGTTCGACCACCTGGCCGGCACCGGCATGCACATGCACGTCAGCCTGGCCGATGCCGCCGGCAGCAACCTGTTCGCCAGCGAAGACAAGGCCGGTACGCCACTATTGCGCCAAGCGGTGGGCGGCATGCTTGCCCACCTGCTCGACTCGCTGCTGCTGTTCTGCCCCAATGCCAACTCCTACCGTCGCTTCCAGGCCAACAGCTACGCGCCCCTGGCGCCCACCTGGGGCGTCGACAACCGCACCGTGAGCCTGCGCGTGCCGGGCGGGCCGGCGCCTACCCGGCATATCGAACACCGTATCTGCGGTGCCGACGCCAACCCTTACCTGGCCGCCGCCGCGATCCTGGCCAGCGTCCACCAAGGCATTCGCCAGCAGCTCGACCCGGGTGCTCCGGTCGAGGGCAACGGCTACGCCCAGGCCACGCACCTGCTGCCCACCGACTGGCTGACCTCGCTCACAGCGCTGGAGCGTTCGGACTGGGCCCGCGAAGCGTTCGGCGAGGCCTTCCTCGGCGTGTACCTGGCGGTCAAGCGCGCGGAGTTTCGCCAGTTCATGGCCGAAGTCGGCGAGCAGGACTGGCGCTGGTACCTGACCCAGGCGTGAGCCCCCTCTTTTGCAAGGAACCGCTACATGAATGCAGCCCTGAATCACCGCCCTGCGCAGCGCAGCGCCTCGTACTACACCGCCAGCCTGAACGACGCCACCCAGTACCCGACCCTGCAGGGCACGGTCGAGGTCGACGTGGTGATCATCGGCGGCGGCTTCACCGGCGTGGCCAGTGCGGTCGAGCTGGCCGAGCGCGGCCTGAAGGTCGCCATTGTCGAAACCAACCGCATCGGCTGGGGTGCCAGCGGTCGCAACGGCGGCCAGGTGACCGGCAGCCTGTCGGGCGACGAGGCGATGCGCAAACAGATGCGCAAACGCCTGGGCGACGAGGTCGACGATTTCATCTGGCAACTGCGCTTTCGCGGCCATGACATCATCGAGCAGCGGGTGCAACGCTACGCTATCGCCTGCGACCTGAAGCACGGCCACCTGCATGCCGCCATGAAACCTGCGCACATGGCCGAGCTGCAGGCCTTCGCCGATGAAGCCCAGCGACGCGGCATGGGCGATCAACTGCAGATGCTCGATCGAGACGGCGTGCACCAGCACCTGGACAGCCCGCTGTACCTGGGCGCCCTGAAAAACCTGCGCAACCTGCACCTGCACCCGCTGAACCTGTGCCTGGGCGAGGCACGCGCGGCGCACCAGCTGGGCGCGCTGATTTTCGAGAACAGCGAGGTACTGCAAATCGTGCACGGCGACACGCCCGCCGTGATCACGGCCCAGGGCCGCATCAATGCGCGTCAGGTGATGCTGGCGGGCGATGTCTATCACCGGCTGGAAAAGCCCAAGCTCAAGGGCAAGATCTTCCCGGCCATGGGCGGCATCGTCACCACCGCACCA
Organism: Pseudomonas brassicae; assembly: GCF_010671725.1. Lineage (GTDB taxonomy): Bacteria > Pseudomonadota > Gammaproteobacteria > Pseudomonadales > Pseudomonadaceae > Aquipseudomonas > Aquipseudomonas brassicae. The sequence goes on from NZ_JAAHBU010000281.1 coordinate 11,554, forward strand.
TTGGGCGAACTGGCCCGGCAGCTCAACCCGCAGGACCTGGCGGTGTACGACTGCCGCTTCGTGCTCGACTATTACCGCATGACTGCGGATGGCCGCTTGCTGTTCGGTGGCGGCGCCAATTATTCGGGGCGCGACTCGCGGGACATCGCAGGCGAGCTGCGCCCGTGCATCGAGGCGACCTTCCCGGCGCTCAAGGGCGTGCCGATCGAGTTCCAGTGGAGCTGTGCGATGGGTATCGTGGTCAACCGCATTCCGCAACTGGGCAAGCTGTCGGACAACGTCTGGTATTGCCAGGGGTATTCGGGGCACGGCATTGCCACCAGCCATATCATGGGCGAAATCATGGCTGAGGCGATTACCGGGACGCTGGGGAGGTTCGATACGTTTGCCGGCTGCAGCCACGTCAAGGTGCCGATGGGCGACGTGCTGGGCAATCCGTTGCTGGCGGCGGGGATGTGGTACTACCAGATGCTTGAAAAACTGCGTTGAGGCCTTCGCCGGCAAGGCCGGCTCCTACAGAGTGCGAACATCGCTAAACCCTGTGGGAGCTGGCTTGCCAGCGAACGACCGCGACGCGGTCGCCTTGAAGATCACGCGATCTTCTTCAAGCCCAGCTTCTTCAGCTCTTCATCGCGCAGTTCACGCCGCAGGATCTTGCCCACGTTGGTGGTCGGCAACGCATCGCGGAACTCGATCAGACGCGGCACCTTGTACGCCGTGACGTTGGCGCGCATGTGCTCCATCACCTGTTCCTTGGTGAGGGTCACCCCCGGCTTGGCCACGATGAAGATCTTGATGATCTCGCCCGACTTCTCGTCGGGCACGCCGATGGCGGCACACTGCAACACGCCCGGCAGCGTCGCCAGCACGTCCTCCAGCTCGTTGGGGTACACGTTGAAACCGGACACCAGGATCATGTCTTTCTTGCGGTCGACGATACGCATGTAGCCGTCGGTCTGGATCAGTGCGATGTCCCCCGTCTTGAGCCAACCCTCGGCATCCATGATCTCGCTGGTCGCATCGTCGCGCTGCCAGTAACCCTTCATCACTTGCGGGCCCTTGATGCACAACTCGCCAACCTCGCCCAGCGCCAGCTCGTTGCCGCTGTCGTCGATCACCTTGCAAAGGGTCGACGGTACCGGGATGCCGATGGTACCGATCTGGTTCTGCTCAGCCGGGTTCACCGCCGCCACCGGGCTGGTCTCGGTCATGCCGTAGCCTTCGCAGATGGCGCAACCGGTCACGCTCTTCCAGCGTTCGGCCACCGCCACCTGCAACGCCATGCCACCCGACAACGTCAGCTTCAGGCCGGAGAAGTCCAGCTTGCGGAAGGTTTCGTTGTTGCACAGTGCAACAAACAAGGTGTTCAGGCCGACAAAGCCGGTGAACTTCCACTTCGACAGTTCCTTGACCATCGCCGGCAGGTCGCGCGGATTGCTGATCAGGATGTTGTGACTGCCGATCAGCATCATCGCCATGCAATGGAAGGTAAAGGCGTAGATGTGGTACAGCGGCAGCGGCGTGATCAATACCTCGCACCCTTCGTGCAGGTTCGACCCCATCAGCGCGCGGCATTGCAGCATGTTGGCCACCAGGTTGCGGTGGGTCAGCATCGCGCCCTTGGCCACGCCGGTGGTGCCGCCGGTGTACTGCAGCACCGCCACGTCGCCACTGGCCGGGTTGGCTTCATTGACGGCCTTGCCCTGGCCCTTGCTCAGCGCATCGTTGAACTTGACGGCGTTGGGCAGGTGATAGGCCGGCACCATCTTTTTCACGTACTTGATCACACTGTTGATCAGCAGGCGCTTGAGCGGTGGCAGCAGGTCGGCCACTTCGGTGACGATGACGTGCCTGACCTGGGTCTTGGGCACGACCTTCTCGGCCAGGTGCGCCATGTTGGCCAGGCAGATCAGCGCCTTGGCCCCGGAGTCGTTGAACTGGTGTTCCATTTCCCGCGCGGTGTACAGCGGGTTGGTGTTGACCACGATAAGCCCGGCGCGCAAGGCACCGAACACGGCAACAGGGTATTGCAGCAGGTTGGGCAGCTGCACCGCGATGCGATCACCCGGCTGCAGGTCGGTATGCTGTTGCAGGTAGGCGGCGAAGGCCCCCGACAGTGCATACAGCTCGCCGTAGGTAAGGGTCTTGCCCAGGTTGGTGAATGCCGGTTTGTCGGCGAAACGCTGGCAGGACTGCTTCAATACCGCTTGAATATTCGGATACTCATCGGGATTGATTTGCGAGGCAATCCCGGCTGGGTACTTATCCTTCCAAAAGTTTTCGAACATGGAAGCCCACTCCTCCAGCCACAGCGAATTCTTCACCGCAGTCGATGCGATTATTATTGATATGTGATGACGGACAAACCGAAGCATCAGAAGCGCGCCGAGAGTAGCAGCTTTGCCAAGGGGCGACTAGAGCTAAAGCAGGCTTGAAAGTCACATAAGTGACCACCTTAAGCAATTCGGTCATTTTTAGATCAACAACTCCAAACCTCAGATATTCAACTGCACCACCAGGATCAAAAGGCTTGCACCGCCAATCCCAGTGGAGCCAGCAACGCGCTGTTATGCGATATCGCGCAGTTCGCGCCGCAAGATCTTGCCCACGGGGGTCATCGGCAACGACTCGCGCAACACGATGTGCTTGGGCACCTTGTAAGCCGTGAAGTTGGCCTTGCAGTAAGCCTTCAATTCCTCAACGCTCAGCCCCTCCTCGCGTGCCACCACAAACAGCTTCACCGCCTCGCCGGAGCGTTCGTCCGGCACCCCGATGGCTGCGCAGTTGGCCACCTTGGGGTGCGCCATCACCACATCCTCGATCTCGTTGGGGTACACATTGAAACCGGACACGATGATCATGTCCTTCTTGCGATCGACAATGCGGGTGAAACCGTCCGGGTCGATCACCGCGATGTCGCCGGTCTTGAACCAGCCCTCGGCATCCAGCGCCTCGGCGGTGGCATCGGGCCGCTGCCAGTAGCCCTTCATCACCTGCGGCCCCTTGATGCACAACTCGCCACGCTCGCCCAACGGCAGCTCGTTGCCCGCGTCGTCGATCACCTTGAACGCGGTGTCGGCCACCGGTATGCCCACCGTACCCAGGCGTGCCTGCGCGCCGTAGGGGTTGGTACTGGCCACCGGCGAGGTCTCGGTCAGGCCGTAGCCTTCGACGATGCGGCACCCCGTGACGCTCTCCCAGCGTCGGCGGTGGCCTTGACCAACGCGGTGCCGCCCGAGTTGGTGACCTTCAGCGCCGAGAAGTCGAGGTGCTTGAAATCAGGGTTTTCCATCAACGCCACGAACAGCGTGTTGAGCCCCAGCAGCGCCGAGAAGCGCCACTTCTTGAGCTCCTTGACGAACCCGGGAATGTCGCGCGGGTTGGTGATCAGCACGTTGTGGTTGCCAGTGACCATCATGCACATGCAGTTCGCGGTGAAGGCATAGATGTGGTACAGCGGCAGCGGTGCAATCATCACCTCCTGGCCGTCCTTGATCAGCTTCTGCCCGTCAGGCCCCAGCTGCGAGAAGCACGCCAGCACCTGCAGCATGTTGGCCACCAGGTTGGCGTGGGTGAGCATCGCGCCCTTGGCCAGGCCCGTGGTGCCGCCGGTGTACTGCAGAACCGCGACATCCTCCAGCCCCACCCGCACCGGCTTGAGCGCATGGCCCTGGCCCTGGCGCATCACCTGCTTGAAGGCGACGGCCTGCGGCAGGTGATAGGCCGGTACCATCTTCTTGACCTTGGCCACCACCGTGTTCACCAGCCAGCCCTTGGCCGCCGGCAGCAGGTCGCCCATCTTCGCCTCGATCAGGAACTCGATGTCGGTGTCGGGCAATACCTCCTGCACCAGCTTGCCGAACATGTTCAGGTACACCAGCGCGCGGGCGCCGGAGTCCTTGAACTGGTGGCGCATTTCACGGGCGGTGTACAACGGGTTGGTGTTGACCACGAT
>NZ_JAAHBU010000282.1 GCF_010671725.1 Pseudomonas brassicae
GCTCAAGCGCCTGGAGGCCGAAGGCCTGCTCAAGCGCACCCGCAGCCGCGAGGATGAGCGGGTAGTGATCGTGCAACTGACCGAGCAAGGACGAGCACTACACGCCCAGGCTCGGACCATTCCACCGTGCATCCTGGGTGCCAGCGGCCAGTCGCTGGAACGGCTGCAACGACTGCAGGCCGAGTTGCTGGATTTGCGCGAGCACTTGCAGAAAAGCCTGTGACCCTCTGAATTCGGGGCGTTCAACCCACCCAAGCAGGCGGTGCGACGACCGTTGGTAGGTTTTTCGGTTATTTATCTTGCGCACTAAATATTAGCGCACTATATTTCATCCGGTACTTCTTCAGCGCCCCGGCGCCTCCCCTACTGCACCGTACGAGGTTCACTATGAAAACGCTCTACACCGCAACCGTAACCTCCACCGGCGGCCGCGATGGCCGTGCTGTTTCCAGCGACCACATCCTCGATGTGAAACTGGCCACGCCCAAAGAACTGGGCGGTGCGGGGGGCGCGGCGACCAACCCTGAGCAACTGTTTGCCGCCGGTTACTCGGCCTGCTTCATCGGCGCGCTGAAATTCGTCGCCGGTCAGAGCAAGCGCCAGCTGCCAGCCGATACTGCAATCACCGCCGAGGTCGGCATCGGCCAGATCGAAGGCGGCTTCGGCCTCGACATCGACCTGCGCATCAGCCTGCCGGGCCTGGAGCAGGCGACGCCCAGGCACTGGTCGACGCGGCGCACCGGGTGTGCCCGTACTCCAATGCCACCCGTGGCAACGTCGATGTGCGCCTGCACGTCAGCGTCTGAGGCATCGCCCAGGCATAAAAAAACCCGGCCGAGGCCGGGTTTTTCATGTTCGCGCAGTACGCCAGGCTTAAACCTTGGCGCGGCCCTTGTAGGAGCCACCTTCGCGGGTGTCGATCTCGATCCAGTCACCGATCTCGATGAAGTCGGCAACGCTCAGCTCGGTGCCATTCTTCAGTTTGGCAGGCTTCATCACCTTGCCCGAGGTATCGCCACGCGCCGAACCTTCGGTGTAGTCAACCTGACGCACGATGGTGGTTGGCAGATCAACCGACACCAGGCGCTCTTCGAAGAACACGGCTTCGCAGACGTCTTCCATGCCTTCTTCGATGAACGGCAGAACGGCTTCGATATCTTCGGCGTTCAGCTCGTACATGGTGTAGTCGGTGGTGTCCATGAACGTGTAGGTGTCGCCGTTGATGAACGACAGGGTCGCTTCTTTACGGTCGAGGATCACGTCGTCCAGCTTGTCGTCGGCGCTGTAGACGGTTTCGGTCTTGTAGCCGGTCAGCAGGTTTTTCAGCTTGGTCTTCATGATCGCGCTGTTACGGCCCGATTTGGTGAATTCAGCTTTCTGAACCAGCCAAGGGTCGTTGTCGATACGGATCACGGTACCGGGTTTCAGCTCTTTACCAGTTTTCATTGCGAGTTATCCGAATTTGGATGGATTTACAAAAATCGAGGCCGCATATCATAGCGAATTTCGACAAAACTGTACCAGCGCCGTGGCAAGGTCCGGCTGAGCGGCCTGCGCGGCGCACCAGCGCTCGGCATGAGCACTCAGTTCCGACCAGTGCAGCAGCAGTTGTTGCCACGCCTGCCCCATGTCTCGGTCCATGTTCCAGGCGCGCCACAGTTGCACCAGCGCAGCGCCTGCGGGCGCCGAGAGCCCCTGGGTGTATTGGTCGAGAAAGGCCTCCAGCTTCTCCCAGTGGGCATACTCTTCCTGCACGTAGATATGCCACAGCAACGGCCGCCCGGCCCACTGCGCACGCACGAACGAGTCTTCACCGCGCACGGCATTGAATTCGCAGCACCACAGCAGGCGATCATAATCGTCCTGGCTGACGAAAGGCAGGATCTGCACCGTCAACGCACCGCGCTGCGCCACACTGCCCACCACCAGCGGCGCTTCGCCGAACCAGGCCTGTACATCGCCCAGGACACGGCCCTCGGGCACCAGCAGATGGCTGGCCCGCGTATCGCTCGCCAGCGCGTCGAGCCAACTGCCTAACCCTGGGTTCTCATACGCGAACAACGACATCAATCGCGCCTGCGCCTGCGCTGTCACCCCCAGGCCCTGCAGGAACGCCTGGCGGGCCTGCGGGTCGCGCTCGAATGCCTGACGCCGTGCCAGCAGGTTCGACTCGCGCAGCAGCCCACCGGTACGCGGGGTAAAGCCGGGAAAGAAAAACGCCTTGCGCAAGCCGTTGGCTTGCGGCGACGGCAGACCGTGACAGCCCTCCACCCAGCTTTCGGCGCTGAGGTACTCCAGGTTCAGCCACTGCGCAGGCACGCTGCGCGCCTGCATGGCCTGGACATAAGCGGCCGGCAACTGGCAGCCAAACGCGCCGATCACTACATCCGCCACAGTGGTGGGTTGCCAGTCGGCGGGCCACTGGCACACCTGCACGCCCTGCTGCCATTGCGCTGTCAGGTGCGGGTCGGCGGTCGGGCACAGCCGTGCGAACGCGGCCAGCTCATCCACCCACAGGCGCACGGCCAGCGAGTGCTCCGCCGCCAGTTGCCGAGCCAGGCGCCAAGTGACGCCAATATCACCGTAGTTGTCGACGACGCAGCAAAAGATATCCCAAGTCTGTTTCATCGCGGGCACCTCTTGAGCCGGGCGTAAAAAGCGTCGATTGTCCGGTTTAATCATTGCAGACAACAAGAGCGAGGCTGAATAAAACCGCGAGCGCATGCGACAATCACGGGCATTGTCCTGGCCAGGAGGCTGCCATGTCGTACCGTGCGCGTCGCCGCGAACTGAAGATTGCCCACAACCCGCTGCAATTGATCCTGTGCGTGGCCCTGGGCCTGTGGCTGGGGTTCGTGGCGATTGCCCTGACCCTGTGGCTGGCCTGGCAGTACCTGCCAGGCACCCATGAGCCGCTGCGCGAAGCGCTTGCTCCGCCTGCACCGGCCGTGGCGCCGCAGCAATCGCCGGAGCAGAACCAGATGTTCGAGCAGTACAAAGAGATCTTGCGCAGCCAGGCCATCCAACAGGCCGAGGAGCATGCACAGGGCGAGGTACGCAACCTGTCCAACCCGCGGTGCCAGTTCTGGTTGCAGCAGAACCGCACGGCACCGACCGAGAAGAGCCGGGCCAATGTCCTTGAGTTCTGCCGCTGAGATGAACAAGACCGAACTGCTGGCACGCATCGTCGAGCGCCTGGGCATTGACCTGGACGTGGCCCAGCGCGCGGCGCAGACCGCGTATGAGGCTGCGACCGCCGAAGAGAACATTGCCGAGAACAAGTACGACACCCTGGGCCTGGAGGCCTCGTACCTGGCCACCGGGCAGGCACGGCGCATGGAGGAGATTCGCCGGTCGCGGGTGGCGTACCAGCAGTTGCAGGTGCGCGACTATGACCCCGAGGCCGGGATTCAGCTGAGCAACCTGGTGCTGCTGGCCGACGAGCACGACCGCCAGCAGCGGTTGTTTCTGGGGCCAGAGGCGGCGGGCCTGAAGATGGGCGAAGGCGATGCACTGGTGACCGTGATCACCCCGCGCTCACCACTGGGGCAGCACCTGATGGGCAAGTTCGAGGGGGATGAGGTGGTGCTGGTGCTGGGCAACAGTCGCCAGGTGTACGAAATCATCGAGGTGTGCTGAAAAGCTACGCCGATGCGCCAGGCGATACTTTTGTGCCGCCCTCGGCACCTGGCGCGCCCGCGCCGCCAGGCTGCGCTCCAGCAACTGGATGAACGCCCTGGCTGCGGGCGTCGGGTTGGTCGACCAGATGGCATACAAGTGGCGCACCGGCGCATCATGCACCGGCACCGCGACCACACCACTGAAGC
>NZ_JAAHBU010000283.1 GCF_010671725.1 Pseudomonas brassicae
CGGCCAGCAGTGCCAGCAGCAACGCCAGGCAGGCCAGCACGGTGCGCACGAGGCTGGCGTTCATTTGGGCAGGTCGAAACCGTTGATGGCCGAGGCCAGGGTTTCCATGCCGGTGAACAGCCGGGTACTGGCCTGCATGGCATGTGCGTCGAGGATCACGATGCGGTTGTGCTTGACCGCGTCCATGTTCCGGGTGACCGGGTCGCTGCGCAGGAACTCGAGTTTTTTCTCGTAGTCGTCAGCCGGGAAACGGCGGCGGTCCATGCGCGCAATCACCAGGAAGGTCGGGTTGGCCTTGGCGATGGTTTCCCAGCCCACGGTCGGCCATTCTTCGTCGGACTCGACCACATTGCGCACGCCCAGGGTGTTGAGCATGTAGTCGGGGATGCCTTTGCGCCCGGCCACGTACGGGTCGATGTCGAGGTCGGCGCTGGAGAACCAGAACAGTGCGCTGGTGTTTTTCAGGTCCTTGCCCTGCACCGCGGCGGTGGCCTTGACCAGACGGGCCTTGAGTTCGTCGTTCAGCTGCGTGCCACGCGCCTGTACATCGAAGATCTCGGCCAGTTGGCTGATGCTCGTGTAGATGCTGTCGATGCTGAACGGCTGCAGCCGCGTGCCGTCGGCGCCTACCAGGTTGTCCTTGCCTTCGCAGTCGGAGGGCATCAGGTAGGTGGGGATGTTCAGTTCATGGAACTGCTCGCGGGTGCCGACCACGCCCTGCGGGCCCACCATCCATTCCAGCTGCACGGCCACCAGTTGCGGACGTTTGCCGATCACCGCCTCGAAGCTTGGGTCGTTGTCGGCCAGGCGCTCGACCTTGTCGTTCTGCACCTTGTACGGCGCCAGTACATCGTTGAACCACAGCGAGGTGCCGGCCAGCTTGTCGCCCAGGCCCAGCGCATAGAACATCTCGGTGCCGGCCTGGCCGATGGTCACGGCGCTGTCGGGTGCGTGCTGGAAGGTCAGGGGGCTGCCGCAGTTGTGCACGGTCAACGGGTAGTGGGTCGGGGCGGCGTGGGCCAGGGTCGACAGACCCAGGCCGGCAAGCAGGGTGGCAAGGCGGGGCAACAGCATGATGCGATCTCCATTCGAACCGTACACGGGCAAGGGTGTACCGCCTGGAAACACATCACCGGGCACTGCCACGCAGGCAGTACGAGGCCGTTGCGCGCAAGCGGCGCGCACGGCAAGGATGTCCTCCCCGGACACCCCGCCGGTTAGTGATTGTTGCTGTGCCGGCAGGTCTCCTGACTGGTGCGTCGTCGCCTGGCTCCAGCCTTCCCGGATTCGATCCAGTGGCATTACAGGAGCAGGCTCGGCACCTACAGTTGCGGGGGCAGTTCCGTTTGGCGCCGTGGTGTGGCGTCTCGGATTCCCTATTAATTCCGTGTGGAAACCGGCGGGCGGCATGGTAGTCGATCACGCCGCCAAGGGGGAAACAAAACCTCAGAGATATTTCAGCCAGGCGACGTCGCGCCGACGTGCCTTGAGCGCGGCGAACCAGCGCACTGGCAGGTACAGCGCCACCGCCAGCAGCACCGAGGTCAGCCACACCGCAGCAATACCGTCGAAGCCGAAGTAGCTGCCCTGGTTCAGGCCGAACAGCGCCACGCTGGCCATGTACAGCAGCTTGAGCACGTACAGGTGCAGCAGGTAGAAGAACATCGGTGCAGCACCGAACACCGCCAGGGTGCTGATCCATTTGCGTTGCTGGGCGCGTTCGAAGCCCAGCAGCAACAACAGCCCCAGGCCCAGCGTCAGGGCCAGAAACAGCAGTGAAGGCGGGTACTTGGTGATGTTGAAGAAACTCATCAGGGTGTGTACGCCAGCCTCATGCGAAACCCACGGCGCTTCGCCGTAGCCATTCACCAGGCGCAACGCCACGAAACCCAGCAAGGCTGCCCCGCCTGCCAGCAACAGACGGCGCTGGCGGGTGGCTGCCGGCAATGAGGCGGCGAACCACGGGCCCAGGCAGTAACCCAGCGCGATCACGCCGATCCACGGCAGCACCGGGTAGGAGGTGCGCAGGCGCAGGCTGTCGGAGAACTCGATCCAGCCGCGGTCGTGCAGGATCGCCCACGGCACGTGCATGGCCGAGCCGACCGGGAAGTGCAGGCTGTCGAGCAGGTTGTGCCCGGCGATGATCGCCACGCCCAGTACCAGCAACAGCGGGCGTGGCAGCCACACCAGCGCGGCCAGCGCGATCATGCTCACGCCGATGGCCCAGATCACCTGCATGTAGATCACGCTCGGTGGCAACTGGAAGGTCCAGGCAAAGTTCACCAGGGTGAACTCCAGCACTACCAGAAACAGCCCGCGCTTGAACAGAAAACTGGCGACATCGCCCTTGCCCTGATGCTTGGCGCCGTACAGGTAGGCCGACAGCCCGGTCAGCAGCACGAACACCGGGGCGCACAGGTGGGCCAGGGTGCGGCTGATGAACAGGGCCGGCTCGGTCGTGTCGATGTTCATCGGGTCGCTGACCTGGCGGTGCAGCAGGAAGGTCTCGCGCACATGGTCCAGCAGCATGAACAGGATCACCAGGCCCCGCAGCGCGTCGATGGACAGCAGGCGTTGGCGCAGGGTAGTGGCGGTGGGGAGGGCGTTGGCGCTAGTCATTGAAGGGTCGCAGGCAAGGGGTGTTTAATTGAGTGGTTACTGTATAACATTTCTATTGCCTTGGTAAATCTTCCTTACAATGTTGCCGCCTTCGCTGCGACATCAGGCCGCACCCTTCGGGCGCTGTGCGCTGGAACCGGTATCGCTTGCGTGACAAAATGCCGCCTCGCAAAACCATGCGCAAGGGCCCCACTACCGGGGTCGGCACCTTCCCAAAAGGATGGTTACATGAATCATTTACTGACCCGGCGCACCGTTATCGCCGGGCTCAGCCTGCTCGGCCTTGGCGCCCTGACAGGTTGCGACAGCTCCAGTGCGCTGGACTTCAAGTACGGCAAGGACCTGAGCAACAAGATCCTGGGCCGTACCTTCAAGCTCAAGGACCCGCAAGGCAATGTGATGACCCTGTCGAGTTTCCAGGGCTCGATGCCGATGGTGTTCTTCGGCTTTACCCAGTGCCCGGCCGTGTGCCCGACCACCCTGGCGCGCGCGGTGCAGATCAAGAAGCTGATGGGCCGCGACGCCGACTTCCTGCAGGTGGTGTTCATCAGCCTGGACCCCGAGCGTGATACCCCCGAAGTACTGGATGCCTACGTCAAGGCGTTCGACCCCTCGTTCGTGGCGTTGTCGGGCACCCTTGAAGAGACGGCAGCGGTGGCCAAGGAATTTGGTGTGTTCTACGAGAAAGTGCCGGCGGGCGACACCTATACCATCTCGCACTCCTCGACCAGCTACGTGTTCGATTCGCGCGGTGTACTGCGCCTGGGCTTGCCGCATTCGCTCAACGCCAAGGAATGCACCGAAGATTTGCTTACTGTGATGGAGGTTTGTTGATGCGTTCTCCCGTTAAACACGCGCTTGGCGCGATGGCACTGCTGTCCCTGTTCGGTGCGGCGCTGCCGGCCGTTGCCCAGACCACCGTCGAAGGCGCGTGGGTACGTGCCAGTGTGCCGAGCCAGCAGGCGACCGGTGCGTTCATGACAATCACTGCCAGCGCTGACAGCAAGCTGGTGGCGGTTGAATCGCCGGCGGCCAAGACCGTGCAGGTGCACCAGATGACCATGCACAATGACGTGATGGGCATGGCCGAGGTCAAGTCGCTGGCGCTGCCGGCCGGCAAGCCGGTGGTGTTGGACAGCAACGGTTACCATGTGATGCTGATGGGCCTGGTCAAGCAGGTGAAAGAAGGCGACAGCGTGCCGCTGACCCTGATCGTCGAAGATGCCAAGGGCCAGCAGGAATCGATCAAGGTCGATGCGCCGGTGCGCCCGCTGACCGCCACTGATGGCCATGATAAGCATCAGATGCACGATCACAGCCATATGTAAGCCGCTGGCAAGGTCGTGCCGGCCCGGGCGCATCAGGCCCGGGCCACGACCACGGCACATTCCCCCTGAGTAGCATGGGCAGGCCAGGTGCTGGTCAGCGTTGTGCGGCGTGTGCGAGGTAGTCACGCAGTCGGGCTTGCAGGTACCAGACGCCTTCGGCGTGCTTCAGGTACTCGTCGATCGGCATCATTTTCCAGTACTGGCCTTCGTCACCGAACGCGATGGCGTCGATTTCCGCCTGGGTGAGTTGCCCCACCAGAAACCAGGCCTCCCAACCAGGGTGCGAGACGCTGGGGTAGCTGCGGCGCCATTCGATGCGCTCGGGCGACAGCCGCAGGGCGAATTCCTCTTCCAGTTCACGCAGGGCGCATTCGACCGGCGTTTCGTCCCCCTCGCGGCCGCCACCGGCAAAATCCCAGCAGCCCGGGAAGGGTATGGTGTCCTTGACGTCACGCTTGTAGGTCAGCAGGTGGTCGTTGAAGAGCAGGGCGAGTTTGGCGCCGGAGAAGGGTTTCATGAACATGGTGTGGCCTGCCTGGGGCTGATGGCGAAGTCGCCTATGGCTTGGTTCTGTGGTTGTTGGTACCAAAGGGCGTTGGCGAATAGATCACCCGTCAACGCGTTTTCCGTTCACGCGAATGATGGTTTTGCGCTTCTGCACAAACCCGCAGAGCTCGTCGATTTCCCGCGGAAATTGCGTATAGGGCACGTTGTACTGGATGAACTCGGCCAAGCACTGGGGGAAAATGTGCCAGAACAGCCAAAATACCCTCACAGGCAATCTGATGGGTGCCCAACGTTTGCCGCGTCGGCTGGACAGGCTGTTGTTCAAGGCGCTTTTCCACTCCTGGAAGTGCCGCAATGTTGCCTGTTTTCGTGTCATTCGCGCAGGAAGTGGGGGCGGCTCCGGCAAGCCATCGGGGCCGTTCGCCATGAAGTGTTGCAGGTAAGACCAGAGCGATTTTGCCGAACGATCGCCATCGTAGATACCCAGGTTGCCACAACACAGGCAGATTTCGGTGGGGGGCTTCATTGCATGGTCGATGCCCACCAGGTACAGGGGATGGCGGCTGGTATTGATGCTGCCGGAGATGATGGGGATGTAACCGGCCAGTGCTTCGAGCTGATCCCAATCGAGGATGTGAAGTTCTTTTTGACCCGGGAAAATATAGTAGACCTTGCGAGTGCCACGGTGAATGCGAATGAATGATCCACGGCAGCGGTGGTTGCCGCTCAGAAAGTAAAATGCTCCACCTATCATGGGCGGAAAAAGTGCAATTAAGAATGCGGTGATCGTTGTTTCACGCGTTATTTTTTCAAACCCTATTGCGCTCATCCCAAGGAGAATCGTCAAGGTTGTCACTATTATGGACAGTCCTATGAAATGAGCAGCCCCCGCTTTGTTTGAGTTCGAGAACGTTTCCAGCTCTATGCAGTTTTCCGTTGTTCGTCTTACACCGTCTGCCTCCGGCTTTTCGCCGGTTGAGTAGAAGTGATACAGAGGCGTGCTGCCAAATCGAAAGTTTTCAGGTAGGCGTTTTACTTTTTTTTTCATTTGGCGCGCGCACAGGGGCAAGGAATGGCTCATCAATGAGTCTTGAAGCCAGTTCGCTGACTT
>NZ_JAAHBU010000284.1 GCF_010671725.1 Pseudomonas brassicae
GCATTTAGCGCTCGTTCAATCAGCGCTTTCTTGAAGGCCGCAGAAGCCTCTTCGATCGCCTCAGCGGTCATCAGCGTTTCAGGGAGTTGATCCAGCAGTTCCTTTGGAAGCTTCGGCAGCTCCCGTACTGGTTTGCGTTCAGATTTCTTTTTGGTTGGCATACATGCACCTCTTACTCATGTTATGCCCGAACACAAAATTTCTGACACCCCCGGTAGCACCGCCCCGGAGCGCTATAGGCGAACCACCCGGGCTGACAACGCCGATTTGTCAGCCCGGGTGGTCCGGCGTTTGATCCTGCCAGGGGCAACGCCGCGCTACAGCTTCATCACCACCGACTTCAACTCGGTGTAGTGCTCAAGCGCCGCCGCTCCCATCTCACGCCCCACCCCCGACAATTTGTAACCCCCAAACGGCAACGCCGGGTCCAGCGCACTGTGGCAGTTGACCCACACCGAACCCGACTTGATTCGCGGCACCATGCGATGCACCTGCCCAAGGTCATTGGACCAGATGCTCGCGCCCAGCCCATAGGTACTGTCGTTGGCCAGGCGCAGCGCATCCTCCATGTCATCGAACGGGATGGCCACCAGCACCGGGCCAAAGATTTCTTCCTGCACCAACGGGCACCGCTGGTCCACATCGGCGATCACCGTAGGCTGCACGAAGTAACCCGGCCCGTAGTACTCGCCGCCACACGCCAAGGTGGCCCCCAGCTCACGCCCCATGTCGATATAGCGCCCCACCCGCGCCTGCTGTTTCGCCGAGATCAGCGGGCCCATATCGATACTCGGGTCCAGGCCATTGCCCAGCTTCATGCCGTCGGCAATCCCGGCAATGTCAGCCACCACCCGGTCAAAATGCTTGCGCTGCACATACAGTCGCGAACCTGCACAGCACACCTGGCCCTGGTTGAAGAAAATCGCACTGGCTGCCCCCGCCGCCGCTACCTGCAAATCGGCATCGCCCATGATGATGGTCGGCGACTTGCCACCCAGCTCCAGGGTCACGCGGGTCATCGAGTCCATCGCCGCCTTGCCGATCAGCTTGCCAACCTCGGTCGACCCGGTGAAGGTCACCTTGTCCAGCAACGGGTGGCCCGACAACGCGGCACCCGCCACCGCCCCCACGCCGGTCACCACGTTGAACACACCCGCAGGGTAGCCGGCCTCAAGCACCAGCTCGGCCAGCTTGAGTGCGCTCAGCGGCGTTTCGTCCGCCGGTTTGAGCACCACGCTGCAGCCGGTGGCCAATGCCGGCCCAAGCTTCCAGCAGGCCAGCAGCAACGGGAAGTTCCACGCCACGATGGCACCGACCACGCCCACGGCCTCACGCCTGACATAGGCATGGAACTCACCCTCGAACAGTGGCAGCGAAGGGTCCAGCGTGCTGCCTTCGATCTTGGTCGCCCAGCCCGCCATGTAGCGCAGCGAGTCGATGGCCATCTGGACGTCCATCAACCGCGCCACCTGTGCGCTCTTGCCATTGTTCAGGCATTCAAGCTCGGCGAACACCTGGGCATCGCGTTCGATCAGGTCGGCCAGTTTCCACAGCAGGTTTTGCGCTCGCGCGGGCGTATGCGGCTCCAGGGCGAGTCGTCGAACGCCTGGCGCGCCGCGCGCACCGCCTTGTCGACATCTTCAAGGGTGGCCGCGGGCACCTGTGCCAGTGCCTGGCCGGTGGCTGGGTTGAGCAGTTGCAGGGTGCCGCCATCACTGGCGCTGCACCAGTCGGCGCCGATCAGCATGCGCTGCTGACGCTGCACGAATGCCTGGGTTTCGCGGTGAATCGGGAAGGCAGGGGACATGGGCGAGCTTCTCTTGTTGTTGAAAGGGTCTGCAGGCCTTCAGCAACCTGTGTGCCAGTTGCGCACCAATACCAAAGTACTTGTTTTTCAGGGGATTGATGCGCGGCCCAGGGTGCCGCGCGTCTCATTTCGAGACGCCCGATGAGACGCCTGAGACCCCCGTGAGAATGCTGGCAAACCCTCGCCGGGCGGGCGTGACGCGCCTGTCGGTCACCTGCGCGGCGATTGCCACGAATGCGGCCTTTTGCAGGTAACTCATTGATAGTCATAACTTATTTACATTGGCATGAAGCCTGCTATCACCCCAGTGCCGCCCGCTGGGTGGCTCATCCGACAAAAACAATAAACAGGTGACACGATGAGCAAGACCGTACTGTCAAGCATGCCCACGCCGTTCACGCGGCGTCCCGCCATGTTTCGCTGGGTCCAGGCCTGCACCCTGGGCATCGCCGCCAGCCTTGGGGGGCAGGCACATGCCGTGGACGTCGATGCGGGTGACTACACCGCGCTGCCCGAGGGCACCAACCTGGGCATGCTCTATTACCAGCATGCCGAGCGCCGCTCGCTTTACGCCGACGGGCACGAGCAACCCGGCAAGCCAGGCCTGGACTCGGATATCGGGATCCTGCGTGGCGTACATTTCATGAAGCTGGGAGGCTTCACCATCGACCCGCAGTTCCTCTTGCCATTTGGCCAGCTTGAAGGCCAGCGCGACACTGCAGGGCTGGGCAAGAGCGACGCCGGTATCGGCGACCTGATCCTGGCCTCGACGGTGTGGCTGGTGGAGCGTGCCGAGGCAAAA
>NZ_JAAHBU010000285.1 GCF_010671725.1 Pseudomonas brassicae
GCCAGCGAAGGGGCCCGCACAGCAGGCACAAAAAAGCCCATCCGAAGATGGGCTTTCTGCGTTTACGGCTAACTTCAGCCCTGGCGTACAGCGCCTTCGGCAACGCCCAGGTCGTCGGTCGGACGGGTGTCGATCAGCGGTGCGCCACCCGAAGCCAGCTCAGACTGCAGCTTGTCTTCGTCCAGCTCGTTGACCCACTTGGCAACCACCACGGTGGCAACCGCGTTACCGATCAGGTTGGTCAGGGCACGGGCTTCGGACATGAAGCGGTCGATACCCAGGATCAGCGCCAGGCCGGCAACCGGCAGGTGACCTACCGCCGACAGGGTTGCGGCCAGCACGATGAAGCCGCTACCGGTCACGCCAGCAGCACCTTTGGAAGCAACCAGCAACACCAGCAGCAGGGTGATCTGGTGGCCAATGTCCATCGGCGTGTCGGTGGCCTGGGCGATGAACACCGCAGCCATGGTCAGGTAGATCGAGGTACCGTCCAGGTTGAACGAGTAGCCGGTAGGAATCACCAGGCCGACGACCGATTTCTTCGCGCCCAGGCGCTCCATCTTGGCCAGCATGCGTGGCAGGGCCGACTCGGACGAGGAAGTACCCAGCACGATCATCAGCTCTTCACGGATGTAGCGGATCAGCTTGAGCACGCTGAAGCCGTGCGCACGGGCGATACCACCCAGGATCACCAGGATGAACAACAGGCAGGTGATGTAGAAGCAGGCCATCAGGTAGCCCAGTTGCACCAGCGAACCCACGCCATACTGGCCGATGGTGAAGGCCATGGCACCGAAGGCACCGACCGGCGCCAGCTTCATGATCATGTTGATGATGTTGAACATGACGTGCGCGAAGCGATCGATCAGGTCCAGCAGCGGCTTGCCGTAGGCACCCAGGCGGTGCAGGGCAAAACCGAAGATCACCGAGAACATCAGCACTTGCAGGATGTCACCGTTGGCGAACGCACCGACCACGGTGTTAGGGATGATGTTGAGCAGGAAGCCGATGGTGGTCTGCTGCGCGCCGGCGGCGGCATAGGCAGCCACGCTGCTGGCGTTCAGGGTGGTCACGTCGATGTGCATGCCGGCACCCGGCTTGACCACGTTGACCACGACCAGGCCGATGACCAGGGCAATGGTCGAGACGATTTCGAAGTACAGCAGCGCGTAGCCGCCGGTCTTGCCGACCGACTTCATGCTTTGCATGCCGGCGATGCCGCTGACTACCGTACAGAAGATGATCGGGGCGATGACCATCTTGATCAGTTTGACGAACCCGTCACCCAGTGGCTTGAGCGCCACGCCGGTTTCCGGATAGAAGTGACCCAGCAAGATACCGATGGTGATGGCTACGATCACCTGGATATACAGCGATTTGTACAATGGCTGACGCGTCGTCATGGCTATTTCCTCAATGTACCGACCCCATCCTTCCCAGGAGGTGAGCAGTACCTAAAGCGCGAACCCTCCTGCACTGGAGGGATTTGTTTTGTCGAGCTGCATGGCAGGACTCTGCTGAGTCAATAGCAAGCCTGATGCCAAAATGCGCTGCAGCGGTGCAAAGCCAGTGTTCACGGGGGGTTCTTGCACAGATAGGCCGCACGCCGCAGGTGCGGATTGGCGGATTTCCGCCCGACGCCGAATTATCCGGCACGGGAATGGCGGTAATCCGCCCGCTGGCGACGTGCCGTTCAGTCGAGTGGGAAGCGAATGCGAAAGGCCGCCCCGCCCAGTGGCGAGTCGCCCAGTGCAAGGTGGGCGTCATAGCTTTCGATGATGTCCTTGACCACCGCCAGGCCGATGCCTTGGCCAGGGTACTGGCGGTCCAGACGCTCCCCGCGTTGCAGGATACGTTCGCGCTGATCGGGCGGTACCCCGGGACCATCGTCTTCGACACACAGTTGCAGCGCGCTATCGTCGACCTGCAGGCTGATGCGGACCTGCCCCAGGCACAGTCGGTAGGCGTTCTCCAGCAGGTTGCCGAGCAGTTCGAGCAAGGCGCCCTGCTCCATCGGCACCCGCGCCTGCTCGGGCACGGCGTACGCCACGTGCACCTGTTTGTCGCGGTAGACCTTGGCCAGCGTGCTGCACAGGCTGTCGAGCAACGGCCGCAGTGCCACCTGGTGACGCACCAGGCCGCTCTTGCGCAGGCTGGCGCGCTGCAACTGGTAGTCGATCTGCTGGCTCATGCGCTCGATCTGGCTTTGCAGCACCCGCGCCTGTTCGCGCTCGGCATCGCGCTGGGCCATGCTTTCACTGACCCCTTGCAACACCGCCAACGGGGTTTTCAGGCTGTGGGCCAGGTCGTCCAGCGAATCGCGGTAACGCCCGCGCTGCTCGCGCTCGCTGCGCAGCAGGCGGTTGAGCGAACCGGTCAGGCGCAACAGCTCGCGGGGGTGCTCGGCGCTCAGGCCCTCGCGTGCACCAGACTCCACTTCGTCCAGCTCCACGCTCATGCGTCGCAACGAGCGCAGCCCCCAGGTGAGGCCGGCCCAGAGCAGCAACAGCAAGGCCAGCAAGGCAGCGCCAAACCCCAGGTAGAGTTTTTCCTGCAGGCCATTGAGGGTTTGCTGGTACTCGCGCACCGGTTGCAAGGCAACAATGCTGAATGCCGCGCTCTTGCCCCCCAGCAGCTTGACCTCGACGTCGTAGACGAAGAACTCCTCGCCATGGTCCTGGCGGATACGTGCGAATTCGTTGCCACGCCCGTCATAGCGCGGGGTGTAGTTGATGTTCTCTTCGGCAGTGGCGCGCGAGCGCCATACCAGGTTGCCCTGACGGTCATAGATGTAGCCGAGCAGGCGGCTGTCGGGCAGGTTGAATTTTTCGTCGGGCAACAGCACCGGCATCTCCAGCCGGCCACCCTCTATACGCGCCGCCGAGATCAGCGTGGTCACGTCCGAGGCCAGGCGCTGCTCGATCGACTCCTGCAGCGCCAGGCTGAAGGCCTTTTGCAGGGCCGGCAGCAGCGCCAGCATGAACAGCAGCGCCAGTACCGCCGCCGCCAGCATCAGGCGCAGGCGCAGCGAACGAATCATCGGCAGCGCTCGGTGAACAGGTAGCCCAGGCCGCGCACCGTGTCGATCGGCTTGAAACCGTTGTCGCCCTCAAGCTTGCGCCGCAGGCGCCCGACCAGCACCTCGATGACATTCGGGTCGCGCTCGCCATCGTCCGGGTAGAGTTGCTCCATCAGGCGGTCCTTGGCGACCACCTGCTGGTGATGACGCATCAGGTATTCGAGGATGCGGTACTCATAGGCGGTCAGGCCCAGCGGCTGATCGTCGAGCAGCGCCTGCTTGCGGTTCAGGTCCAGGCGCAGGGGGCCGGCGATGATGGTCGACTGGGTAAACCCGCTGGAGCGACGCAGCAGTGCGTTCAGGCGTGCCTCCAGTTCTTCGAACTGGAATGGCTTGACCACGTAGTCGTCGGCGCCGGCAGCCAGGCCCTCGACCTTGTCCTGCCAGTTGCCGCGGGCGGTGAGAATCAGGATGGGAAAGGTCTTGTCCTGGCTGCGCAACTGGCGGATCAGGTCGAGCCCGCTCATGCCCGGCAGGCCCAGGTCGACGATAGCCAGGTCATGGTTGAACTGTTCGGCCTGGTACAACGCCTCTTCGGCGTTGGCCACCGCTTCGACCACGTGCCCGGTTTCGCTCAGACGGGTGTGCAGGTGATGACGCAACAGGGCTTCATCCTCGACCACCAGCAGTTTCATACACGCCTCCCTAACCAGGCCCGGCCGGCCTGGCCAGGCATAACGCCGTGAAACGGCAGAATAACAGCGAACCGGCCACAACGCGGGCCGGTTCGGGTAATGCACGTCACTCAGAACAGGTAGTTGACCGACAGGTAGGTTTGCGCGCTGCTTTTCAGGCGCAGGGCACCCAGCTTGTCACCGTCGTGTTCGGACAGCTCGGTGGTGGCGTTGCTGCGCAGGTAACGGTAGCCCAGCTCGACCGAGGCGTTGTCGCTGACCTGTTGCAACAGGCCGGCCTGCAGGCCGTAGGCGTAGCCGGTGTCGGTGTCGCGGCTGTAGCCGGAAGACTCCTGGCTGAGCTTGGTCACGCCCAGGCTGGCACCGCCGAACGCCTTGGTGCTGCTGCCCAGCGGGTAGAACACGTCGTAGCTGCCGAGCAGGTTTTCCTGGCGCATCTTCACGCCGCTGTGGTTGTTGGAGACGTTGTCGTAGGTGAGGTAGTAGCGGCCCTGGTCGTTCTGCTGGCCGAGGCGCGCCCCCCAGGTGCCGTCCTTGCTGATGATGCCGTCGGTGTTGAGGTGGTCGACGTTGCTGCCGAGCAGGCCGGATTTCTTGATCTTGTCGCTGGTCTGGCCGTAGGTAAGGCCGGCGAAGGTAGTATCGGCGCCTGGGCCAGGGAGCTGGCGCCCAGCACGGTCATGGCGATCAGCAGGGTATTGAGACTTTTCATAAGCGTGTACTCCAGTTTGAGGCACGGTGTGGGTGTGGAAGCTAGAGTAAGCAGGGCGCCCTGAACCGCCGCTGAATGCCACCTGAACTGCGGCTGAACGACTCGCATAGCCCGCCAAACAAGGAGAATCGACCATGCGTTATCTGCTCGCACTTGCCCTGATCGGCGCCACTGGCCTTGCCCAGGCGGCCGTGCAGACCCGCGAAATCCCCTACCAGGACGCCGACGGCAAGCGCCTGGTGGGCTACTACGCCTATGACGACGCTGTGCAGGGGCAACGCCCCGGCGTGGTGGTGGTGCATGAATGGTGGGGCCTGAACGACTACGCCAAACGCCGCGCACGTGACCTCGCGGGCCTGGGTTACAGCGCCCTGGCCATCGACATGTACGGCGACGGCAAGCAGACCGAGCACCCGGCCGATGCTGGCAAATTCATGCAGGCGGCCCTGAAAGACCCGAAGGCTGCCGCCGCACGCTTCGATGCCGGGGTCGAGCTGCTGAAGATCCAGCCGCAGACCAACACCGAGAAAATCGCCGCGATCGGCTACTGCTTCGGCGGCAAGGTGGTGCTAGATGCCGCCCGGCGCGGTGAGCCGCTGGCGGGGGTGGCGAGCTTTCACGGGGCGCTGGTCACCGCTACGCCGGCCACGCCCGACAGCGTGAAGACGCGGGTGCTGGTGGAGCACGGGGCCAGCGACAGCATGGTCACGCCCGAGCAGGTGGCCGCGTTCAAGCAGGAGATGGATGCCGCAGGGGCCAACTATGAGTTCGTCAGCATCGACGGGGCCAAGCACGGCTTTACCAACCCGGATGCCGACCGCTTGAGCCATGGCGAGCATGGTGGGCCGGATATCGGCTACAACAAGGCAGCCGATGAAAGCTCGTGGGCGGACTTGCAGGCGTTCCTGAAAGAGGTGTTCGACTGACGGCCGCCTTCGCTGGCAAGCCAGCTCCCACAGGGGTGGGCGCTCACAGAACCCTGCGGGAGCCGGCTTGCCAGCGA
>NZ_JAAHBU010000286.1 GCF_010671725.1 Pseudomonas brassicae
CCGCAGATCGCACGCAGCCTCGGCGCGCGGGTGCTGAGCCTGCCGGGGGCTGACCATCGGTGCCCTGCGCAATCGCGGCGCACAGGCCGGCAGCGGCGACTGGCTGGCGTTTCTGGATGCCGATATCGAAGTGCCGGAGCAATGGCTGGGCTTGCTGCTGGAGCTGCATGGCCAGGACCGCGGCGATGTCTTCGCGCTGGACTGCGACACGCCCCGCCAGGCGCCCTGGTTCGCCCGCGCCTGGCAACGGCGCACCTTGCGCG
Source organism: Pseudomonas brassicae (assembly GCF_010671725.1). Taxonomy (GTDB): domain Bacteria; phylum Pseudomonadota; class Gammaproteobacteria; order Pseudomonadales; family Pseudomonadaceae; genus Aquipseudomonas; species Aquipseudomonas brassicae. The sequence continues at coordinate 264 of NZ_JAAHBU010000286.1, forward strand.
CCGGGCGGCCGGCGCTGCACAGCATGCCGTGGCTGCCCACCCCTAACCTGCTCATGCAACGCCATTGGTTCGACCAGGTGGGCGGCTTCAACGAAACCCTGCGCACCGGCGAAGACAAGGACTTCTCGTTGCGCGTGAGCCAGGCCGGCGGGCGCCTGCTGGCGCTGCGTACACCGGTGGTATTGCACTGGGGCTTCGAAGGCAGCTGGCGCGAATGGCTGGGCAAGGAGCTGTGGCGCCAGGGCAGCAACCTGCAACTGCTGCGCAGCAACGGCGTGAGCCTGCGCCTGCTGCGCTTTCCGCTGCTGTCGATCGGCGCCTGGGTGCTCGACGCGATGGCGCTGTCGGCGCTGCTCGATGGCTACCCGCACCTGGCACTGTTGCTGTTGTTCGTCACCAGCCTGCCGGCACTGGCCCTGAGCCTGCGCCAGAGTTTGAAACACCGCGACCTGCTGTTTGCCCTGCAACTGTGGGGCCTGCACTGGATACGTCTGCACCTGGCGGGCGCGGCGTTCGTGCTGAGCCTGTTCAATTGGAATGCAAGGAGGCCCGCCCGTGGCTGAAGCACTTTTTTGGTTGTGCCTGTTGTTGCCGGTGTATGCCTGGGTTGGCTACCCGCTGCTGTTGACGCTGGTGGGGCCCTTCTTCCCCCGCCACCGGCCCGCGCCCTTGCCACCGCAACGGGTCAGCGTGGTGGTGGCTGCCCACAACGAGCAGCGCAACATCGAGAACAAGCTGCGCAACCTGCTGGCCCAGGACTATGAGGCCGCCAGCCTGCAGATCATCGTCGCCAGCGACGGCTCCAGCGACCAGACCGTCGCCCTGGCGCGCGCCTTCGATGACCCGCGCATCGAAGTGCTCGACCTGCCGCGCCAAGGCAAGAACAGCGTCCTCAATGCCGCAGTCAGCCATTGCCGCGGCGACATCCTGGTGTTCACCGATGCCGACGTGCACTGGATCGACGGCACCCTGCAGCACCTGCTGGCGCCCTTCGCCGACCCGAACGTCGGTGGCACCGTAGGCAACATGCACATACCGGTGCCGGGCAAAGGCCTGAGCCTGGGTGAGAGCCTGTACCGCCGTTACGAGGCCTGGCTGCGCCGGGTAGAAAGCCGCACCGGCTGCACGGTGTCGGCCGACGGCGCGCTGCAGGCACTGCGCCGCGAGCTGTACCAGCCGATTCCGGCGCTGGTCAACGACGACTTCTTCATCAATACCTGCGCGCCGGTGGCCGGCAAGCGCGTGGTGTATGTCGACCAGGCCAGGGTGCTCGATCAGGGCGTGGACGAAGCCCACCGCCAGTTCAGCCGCCGCCAGCGCGTAACCGTCGGCGGGCTGATCAGCCTGGCCGCCCGGCGCGAACTGCTCAACCCGCTGCGCCACGGCCTGTACGCCATCGCGCTGATCAGCCACAAGCTGATCCGGCGCCTGGCGCCGCTGCTGTTGCTGCCGCTGCTGGTGGTCAACTTCTGGCTGCTCGACGTGCACGCTTTCTACCGCTTGAGCCTGGCGGCGCAGTTGCTTGGTTACGCCGTTGCGGTGGTCGGCCTGCTGGACGTGCGCCACCGCCTGCCCAAGCCGTTTCGCCTCGCCGCCTTCGTACTGGTGACACTGGCCGGCATGAGTGTGGGCCTGTGGCAGTTCCTGCGCGGGCACAGCTATAACCAATGGACCCCCGACCAGACCCGATGAGTGCCTGACATGCCGATCAAGACCAGTATCAAGCGTGCCAGCGGGTGGTTGTACCTGAACTCCCCCCTGGGCCGACGTCAATTGCGGGGTGCGGGGGTCATCCTGATGTTGCACCGGGTACTGGCCGACGACCAGAGCGCCGCCCTGCCCCATCGCAATGAACTGTGCGTGGGGCCCCAGGCTTTCGAACAGCTACTGCGCTGGTTGCAGCGGCATTTCGACTGCGTGCACCTGATGGACCTGCTGCTGGGCCACGCGCAACCCAACGGCGACGGGCGACCCAAGGTCGCGCTGACCTTCGATGACGGGTGGCGCGACAATGCGCTCAATGCGTTTCCCTTGCTGCAGCAGTACCAGGTGCCAGCCAGCATCTTCCTGTCTACCGACTATATCGGCAGCCGCCAGCGCTTCTGGTGGGAGAGCCTGGGCGAAACGCTGTGGGGCAGTCATGGCGAGCCGGCTAGGCATTACCTGATCGAACAACTGCGCCAGATCGGTCGCCCGTTGCCCGCCGCCTATTTCATGAACGACAGGCCGCATGCCCGCAGCCTGGCCCTGGCCCGCTACCTGCAAAGCCTCAAGAGCCTTACCCCACAGGCGCTGCACCTGCTCACCGATGCCTGCCCGGATGAGTCACTGCCCCAGGCCCTGGACTGGCACCAGGTACGCGAACTGGAAGACTCCGGGCTGATCAGCTTCGGCCCCCATGGCGCCAGCCACGCACTGCTGCCCGGCCTGGATGACCGGCGCCTGGACGAAGAACTGAGCCGCAGCCACAGCGCCCTGCTCGAAGGCTGCCGGCAGCCGCTGCCGGTGTACTGCTACCCCAACGGCGACCACGACCTGCGGGTGCGCCAGCGCCTGGTGGCGCACCGCTACCCGTATGCCCTGAGCACCCGGGCCGGGATCTGCAGCGCCAGTGATGACCCACTGGCACTGCCACGCATCGGTGTCAGCCAGCGCAACGCCAGCCGCCCTTCGCTGCTGGCCTGGCGCATCAGCCGCGGGGGCCGTGCATGAGCAACAACAATTACCTGCGCCACCTGTTGCTGAGCATGGGCACACGCCTGGCCATGATTGCCCTGCGTCTGGCGCGCAATGTGCTGCTGGCGCGCATCCTGGGCCCCAGTGAACGCGGCCTGTTCGCGCTGCTCAGCACCCTGCCCGACCTGATCAGCGCCGCCACCAGTGGTGGCTTGAACACCGCCGTTGGCTATCAGGCGGCACAACAGCGCTCGATGGGCCTGCTGCTGAGCCAGGTGTTGCTGTATGGCTGCCTGATGGCCGCAGCCTTGACACTGATCTGCGTGGCCTTGATGCGCGAGTTCGGCAGCGAACTCGAAGTCACCACGCAGCTGGGGCTGCTGGCCTGGCTGCTGTTGCTGGCAGTGCCGTTGACTGTGCTCAAGAGCGGCCTGCTGACCCTGCACAATGCCACCGGTGGGGTTGGCGCCTTCAATGCCCTGCGCCTGACCGAATCGCTGGTGCCGCTGCTGCTGTTTGTCGGCCTGTTCTGGATGTGGCAGCACGCGGCCCTGGAAGCGGCGCTGATCAGTTGGCTGCTGGGCCTGGGCCTGGTGACCCTGCTGGGCCTGGTGTGGCTGGGCCGCCAGCACAGCATCAGGTTGTGCTGGGACCGCGGCGGCCAGCGCGAACTGCTCACCTACAGCGCGCGCAGCCACCCGGATGTACTTTTCCAGCAGGTCATCCTGCGCTCGGACTACCTGTTTATCAGCGCCTTGCTGGGCAGTGCCGCACTCGGGCACTACGCCATGGCCAGCGCCGCCGCCGAACTGCTGCTGATCATTCCGGAAGCCGTCACCACGCCGCTGATGAAGCGCCTGCTGCAGCAGGATGCCGGCATGGACAAGCTCACTCCACTGGCATTGCGCCTGACCGCCACGGTCATGCTCGGTGCTTGCCTGAGCATGGCCCTGATCGGCGAATGGCTGATCGTCACGCTGTTCGGCGCGGCCTATCAACCGGCGTATCCGGCACTGCTGGCATTGCTTCCCGGATTGTTCGGGCTGTGCTACGCAAGCATCCTGCGCCTGGACCTGCTGGGCAAGAACCGCCCGGGCACGGTCTCGCTGATGATGGGCGTGGGCGCGGCAGCCAACCTGATTCTCAACCTGGTCCTGATCCCGCATTACGGGATCGCAGGCGCTGCCCTGGCCTCCTCCATCGCCTACCTTGGGGTAACGGTGGCGATGCTTGTGCTGTACTGCAGGCTAAGCGGTGTGCCGTTGCTACGGACCTTGTTTGTGTTGCCAAGCGATCTGCTGCCTTTGCGCCAGATGCTGCAACGGAGAACAGTATGAAATGCACATGGATGTTGCTACCTGGCCTGCTGCTGGCCTCCACCGCCCATACGGCCACCCTGCGCTGGCCCGATATACGTGATGGCAGCCTGTACCTGACCCCCGCCCGCGCCGAGCACGTGCAACTGAGCTGGGTGCCGGCCTGGCAGGCCGATGCCAACCAGGAGCAGGTCTACCTGCTCGACGCCAACGGGCGCCTGGCCGCTCAGCACATCATTGCAATGCAGGAAGGGCGCGGCAAACTGAGCTGGCCAGTGGAAGCTGGCCGGGGCAGTTACCAGGTGGCAATACCCGGCTACAGCTTCCGGCGTTACCGCCTCGAATACGACGACACCAGCACTGCCCAGTTCGCCCCGGCCAAAGTGCACTTCAGCCTGGAGACCGACACCCCCACCAACCTGTACTTTCACGTTGCGCCCGGTGAGCGGGCGGTCCTCGCGGGCAAGTACCACAACGGCGTGCGCAGCTTCGACCTGCAGCGCATCAGCGACAACAAGCGCCTCAAGCTGCCGTTGCTCGACCACAAGGCCTACTGGCAGTTCGACCAGGTGCAACTGCCGGTCAGCCCCGAGCCACAGACCTGGCGCCTGACCCTCAACGGCAGCGGCAAGGCGGCGTTCTGGCTTGACGGCAGTGCCAACCTGTTCGCCCTGCGTGCGCAAGACCTCACCCCCCTGCAGCAGCACCCAGGCACCGTCAACCTGCGCAGCACTGCCAAGGTCATGGGCCCGACGCCGCGGCTGGGCAACAACCTGCCCTACGTGCTGCCGCCGGTGTCGAGCTATGAAACCATCGACGCCCTCAAGCTGCAGGCGGCAGGCTATTACACCTTTGCCGACGTGCTCGCGCGAAAGCCCCAGTACGAGCTGCCGTTTCGCCGGTTGTACCAGGAACGCTTCGGCATCCTGCATGACATCACGCTGATGGCCGCCACCGGGCGCAAGTCTGACCTGATGCGCAGCAGGGCCAACGATGGCGCCCTGGACGACTGGCTGGCCACCAGTGTCGCGCTGGGAGGCAAGGGCCTGCACTACATCGCCTTTGCCGACGAGCCCAACCTCAACTACGCCGACTACAGTGTCTACCGCAGTTTTTTCGCCAGCATGGCGCAACGGGTGCGTGACTACCCGGGCGCCCATGCTGCCGGCGTGCGCATTGCCATGCCGGCCAGTTCGCGGCTGGTCAACGGCCCGCTGCGCAGCGACGCGGCGCAACGCATCGGCATGGACTGGGCCAAACGCCTGCTGGCGGAGTTCGAACCGCAGATCGACGCACTGGCCTGGCATGAATGGATGATCCGCGACCTGCTGGCCACCCGCAGCTACCGTGATTCGGTACGCCGCGCAGCAGAGCTGGTCGGCCTGGACAGCAACGGCCGGCCGCGCAAGGCGCTGCTGCTGGACCAGACCAACCTGTCCAGTGGCTCGACCCTCAGCCTGTACGAACAGAACACCCAGTACGCCGCCCTGTGGTGGGCATCGGTGGTGATCAACGCCTCCCAGGACGGGCTGCTGGACATGCTCAACTGGTTCCATATCGCCGACGAACCCGAATGGCCCAAAGGCATGGTCAAGGTGCTGAGCAACAACCGCTTCGAACTCAAGCCCGTGGGCCTGGCCCAGCAGTTCATCGGGCAGCACTGGCTGGACCAGGTGCTGCAACTGGACAACGACGCCTTCGAAGTCGATGCGCTGGCCATGGCGCGCGGCGCACAGCGCAGCCTGCTGGGGGTCAACAAGGGCGACCGGCTGCAGCGCGTCAGCTTCGCCACGCCGTCAACCCGCTGCCCGCAGGCTGCCCCTGCACTGATGTTGTTCGGCCCCGACAACGTGGCCCGCAACGCACCGTATGAATGCCAGCAAGGCCAGGTCAACTTCGACGTGCCGGGGCAGACGCTGTTCGCCCTGAGCTGGAACGCTTCGTGAACGCACACCCGGTGATTTGCTCCCTTGCCAGAATCAGGAGGCAACATGAATGCATTGACCAAGCTCAAACAGCGCGTCCACCAGAAAGGCCTGGGCGCTACCCTGAAGACGGCTTTCAAGCACTACGTGTTCTTTCACTGGGAACTGCTGTGGATGGAGCGCGACCTGGTCAGCCCGGTACCGCCGCATACCCTCAAGCCCTACGCGCCGCTGCGGGTCGAAACCATCACCGTGCATAACGTGCAGAGCTTTGCCAGGCACTTTGGCGACCGCGTCGACACCATGCGCGAGCTGGCCGCCGAGGGGCACACCGGGCTGATGTTCCTGAACGACGACAACGAAGCGGTGGCGTTCATCTGGGGCAGCCTGCGCCATTACCACGACCGCCACTACTACGGCTGCTGGTTTCCGGTCGAGCCTGGAGAATTTTTCGAGTTTGGCGGCGAGCTGGCCCGCCCGTACTGGGGCACCTCGTTGTCGGTCGACCTGCAACTGGCGCTGTGGCAAGCCATGGCTGACCAGGGCTGCGACAAGGTCGTGGATGTCTGCGAAACCCACAACATTCCAGCACTCAAACTGCACCTGCGCATGGGCTACAAGGAGCAGGGCCGCGTGATGCACGTGTACGGCCTGTTCGGCCGCTGGAAATTTTTCCGCGAAACGCGCTACAGCGGCTCGCGCCTGGATGCCTTGCGCAAACCGGCGTCGAGCAGCCCCACTGCCAAGATGGCCTGAACCGATGACCTTGACTCTGACCTGGCGCACGTCACTGTGCGCCGACGATTTCCCCGCTGCCGAGTACGAGCAGTTACGCCAACGCCTGCCCGACAGCACCCCGTTCAACAGCCTGGCCTGGCTGCGCGCCGCCGAAGCCGCGCTCCCTGCCGCCCCGTCATTGCAGGTGCTGATGGGCCATGCACAGGGCCGCCTGGTGCTGTGCCTACCCCTGATCAGCAGTGACGAGCGCCATGGCCCGCTGACCTTCAGGGCGGTACGCCACCTGGGTTACCCGCTCAGCGACCGCATCGGTCTGCTTATCGACCTGCCCCCCAGCGCCGCCCGGCAGGTACTCAGCGCAATCCGCAACCACCTGCCCCATGCGCTGCTGCAGCTCAATGAAGTGACCGGTGAATCACCCTGGCTGGAACAATGGGCGCGCCGCAGCTCCACCCACGAGCAGCGCACGGCCTGCCACGCACCCGTGCACCAGATCAGTGAGGCCGACCTCCAGGAAGTCAGCGGCGACCCACGCTACAAGCTGCGTCGCGCGCGCAAGCGGATTGCCGCGTGTGGCGCCCAGGTACGTCGTCTGACCCCCGATGCACACACCGCTCCGGCGCTGCTGGAAGCCATCAGCGCCGTGGAGGCCGTGAGCTGGAAAGGCGACGACGGCGTGGGCATCTTCTCCCTGCCCGCACAGCGCCAGTGGATGTTCCAGGCGTTCACCGCACTGGCCGACGAAGGTCGCCTGCGCGTGGTGGTGCTGGAGCTGGACGGGCGTTGCATCAGCTACCGTCTCGGCCTGCTGGAGCGCGGGCGCCTTTACGACTACAACCTGGCGTTCGTGCCGCAGTACGCGGACCTGGGCAGCGGCCGGGTGCTGTTGCAGGAATGGATCGACTGGGGCCTGGATGAGCAGTGGCAATGGATCGACGCCTCCCGGGTCAGCCTGGAAAACTCCAGCCACCAGTTGCACGAACGCATGACCGACCAGGTCGAGCACCTGCGCCACAGCTTCTACAGCTGGCGCCCCGCTGGCGTGGCGCTGGGCCTGGCCCTGCGCGCCTGGCAGCGCCTCAAACCGTGGTTCAAGCGGCGACGCCCACCCGCGACCCCTGCGACCGCCCCCCAACCGACTGCACAGGAGCGCCCGGATGCCATCCCGAGTCATAGTCAACGCTGACGATTTTGGTCTCAACGAGCACACCAATGCGGTCATCCTGCATGCCTTCCACAGCGGCCTGATCAGCTCTGCCACGGCCATGGCGACCATGCCGGCGTTCAAGGCCGCGTGTACCCTGGCCCAGCAGCCGGCCTTGCGCGGCCGGGTGGGCCTGCACTTCAACCTGACCTACGGCAAGCCCCTGAGCGAGGCGATTCGCGCGTTGGCGCAGTTCTGCAATGCCAATGGCGAATTCGACCTGAACCTGTCACGCAAGCGCCTGTGGCTGGGGCGCCAGGCACGCGAGGCGGTGGCAGCGGAACTGGCCGCCCAGTGGCAGCAGTGCCTGGACTACGGACTGACCCCCAGCCACCTGGATTCGCACCAGCACGTGCACAATCGCTGGCCGATCGGCGAAATCGTCGCGCGCTTCGCGGCCCGCGAAGGCGTGCCGATCCGCCTGGCCCGCAATGTGGGGCACAACATCGGCCCGGCCAAACGCCTGTTCAAGACCCTGCTCAACCAGCGCCTGCGCCAATTGGCCAGGTTGACGGCCGACCATGTGTGTACCCCGGTTGACCTGCGCAACGGCCTGGCGCCCGAGCACGGTGTGCTGGAGGTAGTGGCCCACCCCAGCGCGCTGGGCAGCCATGATTTCGGTGATGCCTACCTGGCCAGCGGCGAATCCTTGAAGGCCTTGCTCGACCAGCGTCTGGCCGGGGTACCGAGGATCGGTTATGGCGCGCTGCGCGATCCCCCCCACACCGCGCTCGATACCGCCTCCAACAGATAGTTACCACCCTGTTGGCACGGGCATGGGATGTGCTGTCGGTCCACGGACCGGAGTACCACCATGCCCATCACCCCTGCAAAGACCCTCCACACCCAACTCATCCGCGAACGTCTTCCCGGCTGGCTCAAACACACCACTGCGGCCAACTTCGACGACCTCCAGCAGCAGCTCGCCCTGGCGCACAACAACGCTGATACCGAGCCGGACTGGCTTGCCAACAGCCTGCCCGAGAGTCGAGAGGCGGTACAGGCTGCGCGCAGCCGCTACCGTGACTCCAACAGGATACTCGCGCGTACCTTGAAACCCCTCAAGGGCGTGCTGGCATTTGCCGAGCCACTGCTGCAGGCACATCTTGATCAGGCATTGAGCCAGGCAGTCGACCTGCATTCGAGCTACCTGGTGGTCTATGACAATGATCCTGCCTACTGGGCCCTGGCGCCCAGAATGTCCTCCCGCAAACAGAGCTTGCTGCAGGCGGCACTGCAGAATTTTGGCGATAGTGTGGCGTTCATCGGCAGGAGCACTATCACACTGGCAAATCGCTCGACAGGCATTACGGCAACAGAACCGACCCACCCGCACACGCGCACGGGCCTGCAACCCGCAGCGTTCGTTAAGCTGTGCCGTGAGCTCGACCTGGGCGGCCAGTACCAGCAGCACCTACGGGACGTGTTCGAGACGCCAGCCAGCAAGGATCAGGTGCGCCTCGACTCGATGAATGCCAATCGTGACCTGCTGCGCCTGGCGGTTGCGTTGGCCAGGGCGCGTCAACGCATCAGCATACCGGCAGGCAATGCGTTCGAATCATTGCTTGACGATGCACATGGCGCAGCGACTGGCAGCACAGGGCTGCAAGCCAACGAACTGAGCGTGTACGGGGTGCCCTTGCACCACATCGTGATGTTCACGCTGGCCGCCCAGGGCTCGGCACAATCGCAGACCTTGCTGGTGTACTTGCCGGGTGAACTCGATGATGCACTTACCGAGCACGCCTCGCTGGACGCTGCGCAGCACTATCTCAAAGGCCGCCTGAGTGCCCCGGCATTTCGCTCGCGCTTTGTTCGCTATGCCCCGCTGGACAAACAGCATCATCTGCAGGCCGTACTCAAGCGCAACCTCGCGCAACAGGCATCCTCGTCCGACGGCGTATGGCCCCCCGCAGCGCACGCAAGCCTGTACCTACGCCTTGCCCCCATCGACTCGGAGCTCTTCGCGTTCCTGCAGGAGCGCCATCTGCAGCGTCTCAAGGCGGATGCGCTGGTGGTCGTGGTCTCCACCGCTGAAGCAGACGAACAGGCACGCGCCGCTCGCCTGGCGGAGTTTGAGACGTTCTCGCTCAACGCACTCAATCTCGCGGCGATGACTGTGCCCGGCCTGGGCCCCGTCATGTTGGCGGTGACTGCGGTGCAACTGGCCCACGAGGTGTACGAAGGAATTGAGGACTGGCAGGACGGTGATATCGATGGCGCCATGATGCACCTGAAATCAGTGGCGCTGACAACCGGAATGATCGTCGGCACCACCGTTGCCATCGCCGTCGCGCCAGCTCTGATCGATGCCATGATCGAGGTGCGCATGCCCGACGCCAGCCCGCGCCTGGCAAGCCGGACCTGGCGCCCTACCGCCTCAAGGTCCCACCGGCCACCGACCTGGTCGCCAACGCACAGGGCCAGTACCTGCACGCCGAGCGGCATTACATCAAGCTGGGCACGGACTTCTACGAACAGCAGTTCGATGTGCAGCAACAGCAATGGCGGCTGCGCCACCCGGAGCGCGCAGAGGCCTATCAGCCGGCACTGGAGCATAACGGCCAGGGCGCATGGCACACCGTGCACGAGAACCCGCTGAGCTGGTCGCGGGCGACCCTGCTGCGGCGCATAGGGCCACTCGCCGACGGTTTGAGCGATACCGAGCTGGACCAGGCCTGCCAGGTCAGTGGCATTCGCGAGAACACCCTGCGCCGGCTGCATGCCGACAGCCTGCCACTGCCCCCGCTACTGGTCGATACCCTGCAACGGCTGAAAATCGGCCGCAGCTTGCGCACCGGCCCTGCCACCGGTGCTGCTCGCAAGGCAGTGTTCGACACCCGTTATGCCGAGCTGGCGGCGCCTACTGCACGCATCAGCGCACTGTGCGAACGTTTTCCCAGGTTGACCCCACCGTTGGCCCGCTACCTGCTCGACAGCGTGGCGAAGGTACACCTGGAGCGCTGGACAGTACCGGCCACAATCCCCTTCAAGCTGCTTGAAGAGGCGGCCTCGCTGACCGCCGACATTGCCCTGACCCGCGCCCGTGAAGGGCTGTTCTGGCCCGACCTGGCGACCACCGAAAGCACCCGTCTGGCGTTGCTGTGCCTGGAGCATGCGCCGGGCTGGGATACTGCGGTGCACCTGGAGTTGCGCGCGACCAATGCGCGCGGCAACCTGCTGCAAAAAATTGGCAGCGCCACGCAGCCACCACGCCGAATGCTGGTGCACAGCACCGAGGGTTTCCAGGTATTCAAGGACGGTGCGCCATTGCAGGCACCGGACCACGACCTGTATGGCGCCATCTTCGACGCCATTTCTCCCCGGTATCGTCTGACGATGGGCCTGGCAGACAAAGACGCGCTGCGCCAACGAATCCTCTCGATGCTGGCCCGCCCGGACCATGAACTCGGCACCTGGCTGTGGTCGGCCCAGCCACGCAACTGGTCCTACTCAGGGCGGCTACTGGGCGGCAGCGGACGATCCCGCGGATACGCCGGCGTGTCCCCAGCGGCTTCCTCGCAGGAGGCGCGCTATCGCAACCTCTACCCTTTGGCCAGCGCCGAAGAAGCCCAGGCAAGGCTCGCGCAATGGGAAGCCAGCGGTACGCCAGCCAGCGAAACGCTGCGTAGCCTGGAGCGCGCGCTGCAGCGTATCAAGCACTCACTCAGCCTGTGGGCAGCGGCCGATGCTGCCCGCGAGGCGGCACGTGAAGAAATCATCGCTGCCTGGCAACGGGTCACGCTGCGCGAAGTACCCGAAAGCGGAACGGTCATCCAGCTGAACCTGGACTTTCTCGAACTCAGTGATACCGATCTGGCAAGTTTCCCGGCACTGGATGCCGATTTCGACCACGTGCACGAACTGTCGGTGGAGCGAAACAGCCTGACCCATCTGCCAAATGCCTTCATGCGCCACTTCACCCGGTTGCAGCGTGTCAGCCTGAACAGCTGCCAATTCACTCAACTGCCCGAAAACCTGGGGGCTGATCTCAGCTTTCTGGACATGGCCAACAACCAGCTCGTGTGGAATCCCAACGCCCAGGCACTTCTGGACGGCTACCCGCAGTTGATGACCCTGAGCCTGTCGAACAACCCCCTTGGCACACCACCTGACCTTTCGAGCCTGACGCAACTGCAGGGTCTTGACCTGCACAATTGCCAACTGGCGGCCTACCCCGTCGGACTGGAGCACCTGGATGCGCCCCATGTAGTAGACCTGTCGGGCAACGCGTTACAGACCCTGCCTCCCGACGTGGCGTTATCGCCAGCGCTGGGCCGCGCGCTGCGCCTGGAAGACAACCCACTGAACGCCGAAGCGTTACAGCGCATAGAACAGTTCTACCTCACCCACCGAATCGACCTGCTGATACCCGACATCGATTACCGCGAGTTGCTCGACAATTCCACCTCGCAGCAACAGGCAAGCTGGGAACGTCTGCACCAGGAACTGCCCATGGTATTTTTCCGTGACCTGCGCCTGATGTTCAACAGCCCTCCGTATGCCGTCGCCCCGATAACCTACCACCGGCGCCTGTGGCGATTGCTCGCCGCCATGGACGCTGACAGTCAACTGCGCGAGGCGATCGTTGCTCGATCTACCGTCACGCTGCTGGACCTCGAAATGCAGGTCGAAGTGGCCCAGGCCCTGGCCACCCCTGAGTTGGCGGCTCGCTCGCGCACCTTGCTGCGCACCATCGTCAACCACGTGCGGTTGAGGAAAATAGCCTTCAGTGTGCTCAGCCTTTCCTTCGGCATGCCCGAAGACAAGTACGCCACGCTGTACCTGTGGGCGCTCAAGCGCGTCGGCCGCACGCCGGGCATCGACCTGTTCCAGGCCCCTGCGACAGACGAGCCGGTGATCCTCGACGCGTTGGTCGATGAGGTGACGCTGCCAGGCGAGGAATGGGTCGAACAGCTACGCCTGCAACTGCTGGCCGTCGACCCGACCACGGCCCAGGGCCTGGACGAGGTGCTGGCCCTCAATCATGAGGAAGAACCGATCTTCCCTGACTGGGATGCGCACTTGCGTGACCGCTTCGCTGCGCAGTTCGCTGCCTCGCGCGCCGCGCTGGACGAAGGGCTGGAACGCGCCGAGGAGACCATGAACGAGGGGCAATTGCTGGTCGAGGCGCAACGCCTGCGTGCAGTGTATGAGCAACGCCTCACGGACATCCGCAGAACCCTGACCGAAGCCGTGGCACGCGGCACACTCGACTGACGCCGCGCCTTCGAGCAGTGTCAGACGGTCGCCAGGTTGCGCGTCCGGGTCAGCCACTGCTCGAACGCCGGTGCCGGCATGGGTCGGCCGATCAGGTAACCCTGGCCCTGATCGCAGCCGGCATCGCGCAAGAACGCGTGCTGCGCCGCTGTCTCGATGCCCTCACCGGTAATGCGAAATCCCAGCGCATGCCCCAGGTCGATGATCGCCCGCGTGATCGCGACGTCGTTGTCATCGTCCGGCAGGTCCTTGATGAAGGCACGGTCGATCTTCAAGTGATTGATCGGCAGCGCCTTCAGATAGGCCAGCGACGAATAGCCGGTCCCGAAGTCGTCGACTGCCGTCGCCACACCCAATGCTTGCAACTGTGCGAGGACTTCGCAGGCATGCTGCTGGCTTTCCATCAGCAGGCTTTCGGTGATTTCCACCTCCAGTAACGAGGGTTGCAGGTCGTGGCACTGCAAGGCATCGCACAGGCTTTTGACATAGTCGCTGCGCTCGATCTGCACGGCCGCAACGTTGATCGCGATCGGCCCGGGCAGCAGGTCGTGCTCGCGCCACTGGTGAATCTGTGCGCATACCAGTGCCAGCACCCGCTCGCCCAGCGGAATGATCAGCCCGGTGCGCTCGGCCAGCGGGATGAACTCGGCCGGCGAGATCAGCCCCTGTGTCGGGTCACGCCAGCGCAGCAGCGCTTCGGCGCCTTCGACGCGCCCGCTGAACAGGTCGATCTTGGGCTGGTACCACAGCTCGAACTCGTTGTGGTCCAGCGCCCGGTGCAAGGCGCGCTCCAGCATCAGGCGCTGCTGCAGGCGCTGGGTCATGTCAGGGTGATAGTGGCGCCAGGCGTTGCGTCCGCTCTCCTTGGCCACGTACATCGCGGTGTCGGCATGGCGCATGAGCATCTCGTCACTGTGGCCGTGTTGCGGGTGCAAGGCGATACCGATGCTACCCGTCACCAGTGCCGCATTGCCCTTGAGCGCGAAGGGCGCGTGCAGGCACTGCAGCAAGCCATCGATACGCGCCAGTGCCTGGTCAGCCGCGTCAGCGCGCTGCAGCAGGAAGGCGAACTCGTCGCCGCCCAGGCGGCACAGGGTGTCATCGGGCCCCAGCACCGCCTTGAAGCGCTGCGCGGCCTGCTCCAGCAAAAGGTCGCCCAGCGGGTGGCCGAGGCTGTCGTTGACCTGCTTGAAGCCGTCGATGTCCAGCACCAGCACCGCCAACTGACGGTGTGGGTCGGCCACCGCGTGCAGCAGCCGCTCACCAAACAGCACACGGTTGGGCAACCCGGTGACCGCATCGAAATGCGCCAGGCGCTGCAGTTGCGCCTGGGAATGCTTGAGCTCGTCGTTGCGCTGCTTGATCAACCGGTTGCTGCGGTTGAGTTGCGCCACGAACAGGCTGAACAACCCGGTGCAGGTCAGTGCAAAGATGAACAGTGGCGAGGCGAACAGGCTCATCGGCGGCCAGCCACCGCGGGGCGTGGCCGCCAGTTGCCAGATGCCACCGGGCACATCCACGTTGAGCGTCACCGAAGGCTGCTCGAACAACTGCGGCGGGCCCCAGATCACCGCACCCGCCGCACCGTGACCGTCACCGCCGCGCAGAGCCAGGTCGAAACTGATGTCCTGACCCAGGCCGGCCTCACGCAGTAACCGATCGATATCGGCGACGATCGACACATTGCCCCAGTACAACCGCACACCTTTGTGCCCATTGATGAACACCGGCCGTCGGTAGATCAGCCCGCGCCCGCCCTGCACCAGTTGCACAGGCCCGGCCAGCACCGCGCGCTCGCTGTCGCGGGCCTGTTGCAACAAGGGGTACTGATCAGGCAACTGGCGATAGTCGATCCCCAGGATCTGCTGGTTGCCAGCCAGCGGGTACACATCCGCAACCACATCGTCAGGCGCCAGCGCGATGTGCCGTATGTATGGCACGGAGGCGATGGCCTCGCGGGCCATGCCATGAAAATGCGTGGCGCTGAGCTGCCCATCCACACTGAGCAACTGCGCGATGCCTTCGGTTTCACTGAAGGCGACACGCAACTCGGCTTCAAGGCTGGCGCGCACCCCCGACAACCGCGCACTCGCGTTGGCGATCACTTCGCTTTCCTGGCGTTGCACGTCGAGCCGCCCGAGGGCCACGGCCAGGCTGATGCCGATCAATGCAAAACCGACCGGCAGCAACCGATACGCCGTGGTGCGCAGGCGCACAGGCAGCAACTGACTATCATCTAGGGCGAGTTCAGGTAGGGTCATGCGCCGGCTTATCACAACGGATTACCGGGTTATCGGCCTGTTGCGAGCAACATTGAGCCGTGCTGGCTTTTTTAACGGAGCCGGCGTTATGCTCGGCTGAACCGTTTCACCCATCACAAAAAAAGAGGTGCTGCGTCATGGATCGTCTGGATTCGCTGTTTCCCGCTGCTGCGGATATTCCCGAGGCGTACCGCCTGGGCGAGCCGCTTGAACAGCGCGACTACCTGGTCGATGGCCACCTCCAGCGCTGGGACGGGCCACTGGCAACGGTGCGCAGCCCGGTGTGGCTCAAGACTGAAGATGGCGAGCAACAAGTGATCCTGGGCAGCGCCCCGCTGCTTGACGCCGACACCGCCCTCACCGCCCTGGACGCCGCCGTGCGCGCCTACGACAAGGGCCGTGGCGCCTGGCCGAACATGCGCGTGGCCGAGCGCATCCAGCATGTCGAGGCGTTCCTGGCGCGCATGCGCGAGCAGCGCCAGGCCGTGGTCAAGCTGCTGATGTGGGAGATCGGCAAGAACCTCAAGGATTCCGAGAAGGAGTTCGACCGTACCTGCGACTACATCGTCGACACCATCGGTGCGCTCAAGGAACTGGACCGCCGCTCCAGCCGTTTCGAACTGGAGCAGGACACCCTCGGTCAGATCCGCCGTGCCCCGCTGGGCGTGGCGCTGTGCATGGGGCCTTACAACTACCCGCTGAACGAGACCTTCACCACCCTGATCCCGGCGCTGATCATGGGCAACACCGTGGTGTTCAAGCCGGCCAAGTTCGGCGTGCTGCTGATTCGCCCGCTGCTGGAGGCGTTTCGCGACAGTTTTCCGGCCGGGGTGATCAACGTCATCTACGGCCGTGGCCGTGAGACCGTGAGCGCGCTGATGGCCAGCGGCAAGGTCGACGTGTTTGCCTTCATCGGCACCAACAAGGCCGCCAGCGACCTGAAAAAACTGCACCCGCGCCCGCACCGCCTGCGCGCCGCGCTGGGGCTGGACGCGAAGAACCCGGGCATCATCCTGCCCGAGGTCGACCTCGACAACGCGGTCAACGAAGCGGTCACCGGCGCCCTCTCCTTCAACGGCCAGCGCTGCACGGCGCTGAAGATCCTGTTCGTGCACGAACAGGTGGTCGACGCCTTCCTCGACAAGTTCCAGCGCAAACTCGCCAGCCTCAAGCCCGGCATGCCGTGGGAGCCCGGCGTCAGCCTGACCCCGCTGCCAGAGGCGGGCAAGGTCGACTACCTCAATGGCCTGGTGACCGATGCCGTGGCCCACGGCGCCCAGGTCGTCAACGAAGGCGGTGGGCAAAGCCGAGGTTCGTTCTTCTACCCGGCGCTGCTGTACCCGGTGAACCCGCAGATGCGCGTGTACCACGAAGAACAGTTCGGCCCCGTGGTACCGGTAGTGCCCTACCGCGACCTGCAGACCGTTATCGACTATGTGCTGGACTCGGACTTCGGCCAGCAACTGAGCATTTTCGGCACCGACTCGGCCCAGGTCGGCCAGCTGGTCGACACCTTTGCCAACCAGGTCGGGCGGATCAACCTCAACGCCCAGTGCCAGCGCGGCCCGGACACCTATCCGTTCAACGGGCGCAAGAACTCGGCCGAGGGGACCCTGTCGGTGCACGACGCCTTGCGCGTGTTCTCGATCCGCACCCTGGTCGCGACAAAGTTCCAGCAGAGCAACAAGCAGTTGATCAGCGACATCATCCGCAACCGCGAGTCGAGTTTCCTGACGACTGACTACATCTTCTGATTGCACCATGGGCGAAACGGTACAAGCATAGAGGTCGACCGTAATGCCGCCTTCGCTGGCAAGCCAGCTCCCACAGGTTTTGTGAACACCGCCTGACCCTCGTGGGGGCTGCTTGCCAGCGAAGAGGCCGACCCCGACTGCCAATCAACTGCGCACCCATGGAGGACAACATGGCCACCCAGCCCATCCCCGAAGGTCAGCACAGCATCACCCCCTACCTGGGCATCAAGGATGCCGCCAAAGCCATCGACTTCTACAAGGCCGCCTTCGGCGCCATCGAGTTGTTCCGCCTCGAAGGCCCGGACGGCCGAATCGGCCACGCCGAACTCAAGATCGGCAACTCCTCGCTGATGCTCGCCGAGCCCTGCGACCAGTCGGGCGGCCTGACCGCCAGCCAGTCGCTGAACGGCGCGGCCATCGGCCTGCACCTGTACGTCGAGGACGTCGACGCGCGCTTTGCCCAGGCCATCAAGGCCGGCGCCAGCGAAGTCAGCGCGCCCCAGGACCAGTTCTACGGCGACCGCAGCGGCACCCTCAAGGACCCGTTCGGCAACCTCTGGTTTGTCGCCACTCATGTGGAAGATGTGTCGATCGAGGACATCCGCGCCCGCGCGGCCAAGCTGTTCGGCGCCGCCTGAGCGCCGCCCTGCACGCGACGATGGTCGTGTGCAGGGCTTTGAATTAAGGTGGCAGGCACAGGAAAGCTGGCCAGGACAGTCCATGCGAATCATCGAAAAGAACGCCGCGCTGGTGCGCACCCTCACCCCCGCCGAAGAGGAGTTGCTGCGCGGCTTCGCACTGGGCAGCCTCGAAGGCCCGCGGCTGCTGCAAGCCAACCAGTTGTTGATGAAGGTGCGCGCCGCCGGCCACTGGCTGGCCTGCGATTGCCAGCCCAACAGCCTGCCGGTGCTCAACGTCAACCTCAATGGCAGCACCGGCACGCTGTTCCTGAAGAACAACCCCGGCACCGCCGAGCATGCCGACGGCTGCGCTTTCAGCAAGGATGAGCGCGACGACGAGGCCCGCCGCAGCGAGCACGACAGCCCGCCGGCGGCCTGGCTGGCACCGGATACGCCGCTGCGCCTGATCGGTGACTTCCAGCGCGCCGGCACAGGCACCGGCGAGCCGGGCGATGGCACTGAAAAGCGCGAGCAACATCGCCTGTTGTCGCTGTTGCTGACACTGATCGAGGCCAGCGGCCTGAACGTCTACGCCACCCACCTGAAGAAGGACCTCACCGGCCAGTTCGCCGAACTGCGCAGCGTTGCCAACCGCTACCCGCTGATCGAGCGCGTACCGGCCAGCAACTACCTCGAGACCCGCCTGGACATGAAGCACATGATGATGCTCAAGGCCCGCCTGCGCGAGTCCACGGTATTCGGCAACCACCGGCGGCATGGCCTGCTGCTCGACTGTGTCAGCCAGATCAAGACCCGTAAGGTCTACAACGAACGCAGTGAAGACGGCTTCGATTTCCAGGGCCATCACTTGCTGTGGGGCGGCAGCAAGACGCCCGGCCCGCTGCTGGCCCTGGCGATCTATTCGCCGGCCACCGCCGGCAGCCATTTCTATGAGCTGATCCATGTCGCCAGCGTGCCGGTGCTGTCGCGAGGTCAGCTGTTCCCGGTGTACCGCGACGAGGAGCGTGAGCCGCTGAAGATGCTGATCTCGCTGATCGACTGGATGGCCAGCAAGGGCGTCAAAGTGGTCATGCGCCGGCCGGTGATCGGTGGCCAGGTGATGGATGAGCTGGTGCTCAGTTCGGACCTCGACCGGGTGCTGTCGGTGTCGCTCACCGAGCAACCCCTGGGGCCGGAACCGGAGGTCGAGACGTTCAAGCGGTTTGCCGACTTCAAGAGCCTGGACACCTTCCGCAAGTACGTGGCGGGCTTTTTCATGCGCGGTCGTGAATAGACCGTTGGTCGCGCGCACTGCACCCTCGGCACGTATCGACGGACCAATGTCAGGTAGACCTCGCCAACAGGAGCTAGACCATGACCCGTACACCGCTGACCGCTGTGCTGTTTGCTGCCCTGCTGGGCGCCCAGGCCTCGCTGGCCCTGGCGGCGGGCACTGGCCCGACCAACCCGGGCGATGGCATCCAGAACCCCACACCGCCGGGCTCAGGCGTGGACATGACCCCGAATGAACCGCCGCTCCCGACCGGCACCGACCCGCGTACCCAGGGCAACGACAATGGCCGTCAGGGCGGCGCCGACACCGATGGCAGCCGCCGCCAGAGCACCGATGGCACCGGGTCCGAGACCAGTGGCAGCAAGGGTGTCGGCGGCAAGGACAGCGGCGGCGTCAGCGGTTCCGGTGGCAGTTGAACCGCAAAGCTTCGCTGGCAAGCCAGCTCCCACAGGGTGATGCGGTGCTCACAGAAACCTGTAGGAGCCGGCGCTGCCGGCGTAGGCCTCACCACTGCTTGCGGTCTGGCCGGGTAAGGCCCAGTTTCTCGATGCGGTAGCGCAGCATGTCCCGGCTCAGCCCCAGCAAACGGGCCGACTTGGTGACGTTCCAGTCGGTGCGGTCGAGCATCTTGCGCACCATGTCACGCTCCACCTCCGGCAGGTTCATCGACTCCATCGGGTCCTGCAGCGGGCGCGCGTCGTGCACCGGTGCCGGCGACAGTTCCAGCGGCTCATCCACCAGGCTCATGCACACGTTCAACTGGTGCGGCGCAATCACTTCGCTCTGCGCCAGCAGCACCGTCTGTTCCAGCATATTGCGCAGCTCGCGCACATTGCCCGGCCAGCTGTAGCTGAGCATCAGGTCTTCGGTCTCGGCGCTGAAGCGCAGGTGGCCTTTGCCATAACGCTTGGCATGCTGGGCCAGGAAATGCCGCGCCAGCAGCAGGATATCCTCACCGCGCGCATACAGCCTCGGCACCTTGATCGAGATGATGCGCAAGCGAAAGAACAGGTCACGCCGGAACTTGCCCTGCTGCACCATCTGCTCCAGGTTGCAGTTGGTGGCACTGATGATACGCAAATCCACCTTGCGCTCCTTGACCGCACCGATACGACGGATGGTGCGATCTTCCAGCAGCTTGAGCAGCTTGGCTTGCAGCAACAGGTCCATTTCACCGATCTCGTCGAGAAACAGCGTGCCACCGTCCGCCGCCTCCACCAGCCCCACCCGGCGGTCCTTGGCATCGGTGAAGGCGCCCTTCTCGTGCCCGAACAGTTCGGCCTCCAGCAGGTTGGCCGGGATCGACGCGCAGTTGAACTCGATGAACGGCCCCTTGCAGCGCACCCCGTCAAAATGCAGCGCACGCGCCACCAGCTCCTTGCCGGTGCCGGTCTCGCCTTCGATCAGCACCGGCGGCAGATCGCCGCTGGTCATGCGCTGCTCGGCTTCGAGCAACTGGCCAATGGTACGCCTGAGCCCGAGCATCGCCGGGGACTCGCCAATCAGCGCCTGCCCGCCGGACTTCTGCGCCTCACGCTCCTGATAGAACGACAAGGTGCGCTCCATGCGCTCGGTGGCCAGGGCCTTGTCCAGCATAAGCTTGAGCTCGGCCAGCGCGACCGGCTTGGTCAGGTAGTGAAACGCACCCTCTTTCATGGCCGTGACCGCGTCTTCGACGTTGCCATAGCCGGTCATCATGATCACCTTGAGGTCGGGCGCACGGCTTAGCAGGGTCCTGAGCAACGCATGGCCGTTCATGCCGGGCAACGAGTTGTCGGTCAGGACCGCGTCGGGCTGTACGCGCTGCAACTGCTCAAGGGCCTCCTCCGCCGTATGGCAGACGGTCACCTCGAACTGCTTGCGCTCCAGATAGGTCTGGATGTTCTGGGCGAGGATTTCATCATCCTCCACCACCAGGATGCTGTGCTCCATGTTCCCCTCCGGCCATCGTGAAAATCAGGCTGACGCGGGTTCCTTCCTGTTCGCGGCTGGTCAGGCTGACCGCACCGCCAAAGCGCTCCATGATACGTTTGACCAGCACCAGACCGACGCCGAGGCCGCCCTGTTTGGTCGTGAAAAACGGCTTGAAGACCATGCGTTCCTGCTGTTGGGTCATGCCCTTGCCGGTATCGCTCAGGGTCATCTGTACCTGCCCGGCGGCTTGCAGCACGAACACCTCGATGCGCAAGCGGCCACCGCCGGGCATGGCCTCCAGGGCATTGGAAAACAGGCTGTTGAGGATCTGCGTCAACAATACCGGCTGGCTGACCACGGCCGCCGCGGGCGGCAGGTTCACCTCGACCTGCACGCCGCAACGCTGGATCTGCTGGGTGAAGGCATGTCGGGTATCGTCGATTGCCGCCAGCAGGTCGACCGCCTCGGCATCGTCGTTCACCGGGCGCAAGGACACCAGCAGCTCGCGCACCCAACGCGACATACGGTCGACCTGGCTGATGATGTCGTCGATGTTCTTCTGCGCCGGCGCGCTGGCCACTTCATGCGCCAGCTCGGCACTGGAGCGGATGGTCGCCAGCGGGTTGCGCAGGCTGTGGGCCACCGCCGACGACATCTCGCCCAGCGCGACGAAGGTCTCGCTCGCGATCAACTGGGTCTGCTGCGAGGCCAGCATGCTGGCGCCGCGGCGCACGATCCAGAACAACCCCAGGTACAGCAGCAACCCGCCCAGCACGGTGCTGGTCCAGATCAGCACGTAGCCGCGCTGGATACGCTGGACCAGG
This sequence comes from Pseudomonas brassicae, assembly GCF_010671725.1. Classification (GTDB taxonomy): domain Bacteria; phylum Pseudomonadota; class Gammaproteobacteria; order Pseudomonadales; family Pseudomonadaceae; genus Aquipseudomonas; species Aquipseudomonas brassicae. The sequence continues at coordinate 22,010 of NZ_JAAHBU010000286.1, forward strand.
TCCTGGGGCTCTTTGTAGATCTCGACCATCGACACCACCTGCTTGCCGCTGACTTCGAACATCGGGATGTAGTTCTCGATGAACAGGTAGTTGGGTTCGCGCAGAAAGCGCTGCTCGTCGCGATCGTCATCGGCCTTGTGGTAGCTGGCCGACACCGGCACCTTGGAGGCGAACGACTCGTCCAGGTCGTCGTCGGCCTCGATCCTGCGCCCCACCAGCTCCGGGTTGGTCGACCAGACGATGGTGCGGTCCAGCGCATACACATTGGCCAGCAGGTTGTCGGGCAGGTGCTCGACGTGGTCGAGAAACTCGATGCGTGCCCCGGCCGCCACATCGGCCGACACCTGCGGGTAGCTTTCGTCCTGGCGCGGGTCGAGCAGGTCGCCCATGGTGATGCCGTCGGGAATGCGCGCATGACGCACCTCGGCCTGGGCCATGGCCTGGATGAACTGGGCCGTGAGCATGGCATCGCGTTCCACGCTGTCGTCCACCACAAAGCGCGTCGACACGTACCCCAGGCCTGCCGCCACGCACGTGATGATCACCAGGCTGACCAGCGAAAACCAGCGCAGCAGGTTGAAC
>NZ_JAAHBU010000287.1 GCF_010671725.1 Pseudomonas brassicae
GTTCATATGAACGGCGTTTTCTTGAATTGGAGCGGGAAACGAGACTCGAACTCGCGACCCCGACCTTGGCAAGGTCGTGCTCTACCAACTGAGCTATTCCCGCAATGGCGTCCCCTAGGGGACTCGAACCCCTGTTACCGCCGTGAAAGGGCGGTGTCCTAGGCCACTAGACGAAGGGGACACGCTACAACATTCACTTCCTGCTGCGTTTCGCTGTGTGCTTTACGCTGCAAGTGGCGCGCATTCTAGGGGGGCTTTGAGAAGTCGTCAACCCCTAGATATAAATTTATTTAAATCAATGACTTCGCCCTGCTTTGAGGCAACCGCCGCCATCCATGACGCCAGCACCTTGACGATTATTTTCTGACGCATGCGGCGCGGTGCCAACCCCGCCCTCACGGCACGACAAGGCAAATAGCCACCAATCTGCCGTGGCGAACTGCCAAACAGCTCTATCCGGGCAAAAGCGAAGCCACTACACTCAAACGGCAAACCTACCTGTATGAGGCGTTAACGGTGACACCACTTCTGATCACCCTGCTTATAGTAGCGGGTATCGCACTCTTGATCGTGATCGGCTACCTGAACAATGTAGTCGAAAGCAACAAGCTTGAACGAGCCCGTCTCAAGATCGAGCTGGCCGACCGCTTGCGTCGTTGTGGCGAAATCACCGAAACCTTCCCCGGCCAGTTGATGACGCCTGCACTCAAGCTGCTGCTGACCCGCCTTGAACTGAACCTGAACAAGCGCCAGCTGGCCCTGGACAAGCACAATCGCGAAGTCCTCACGCGCATCAGCGAGCTTGAAGGCCTGATCGCCAAGGGTGACGGCATTCCGGTGAACAACCCGCCGGGGCCGATCCAGACCGAAGCGCGTGCCAAGGACGTACGCTTCCTGCTCGAAGCACTGCACAGCCAGGTGGTGCGTGCATCCCAGGAAGGCTTTTTGCCGACCAACGAGGCCAAGTACTGGGTCAAGGAAATCCGTCATATCCTCGTGCTGCTGCACATCGAGTTTTTCAACAACCTCGGCCAGCATGCCTTGCAGCAGGAACAACCGGGGCAGGCTCGCCTGGCCTTCGAACGTGGCGTGCAGTACCTGCGCAAGCAGCCAGACCCGGTACTGTACCGTGAGCAGTTGGACTACATGGACAAACTGCTGGCGCGCGCCAACGCAATGGTGCTGAGCCAGAACCAACCCGCCGAAAACGAAGTCAACGAACTGACCGAAGGCTTGAAGTCGGATACTGAAGAAGACTGGAAGAAGAAAGTCATCTACGACTGATGCCCCACCCGCCCATGGCTGGCTCCCCCAGGTAAATGCGAAACCTGCAGGTGCCAGCCTCGCTGGCTAGCCAGCGCACGCAAAGGCTGCTTCAGCAGTCCGTCGAGGCCAGGAAGATCTGCGCCAGACGCTCCAGCCCTACCTGATCATGCTCGCCGAAACGCGCCAGCTTCGGACTGTCCAGGTCCAGCACCCCGATCAGCACCCCGTCCTTTACCAACGGAACCACCAGCTCGCTGTTCGACGCGCTGTCACAGGCAATGTGCCCGGGGAACGCATGCACGTCTTCAACCCGCTGGGTCTGGCGTGTGGCCGCGGCAGCACCGCATACGCCACGCCCGAACGCAATGCGCACACACGCCACCTGCCCCTGGAACGGGCCAAGCACCAGTTCCTCGTTACGATTGAGATAGAACCCCGCCCAGTTCAGGTCGTCGACCTGGCTGTAGAGGAAGGCGCAAAACTGCGCGGCGTTGGCGATAAAGTCCCGCTCCCCGGCCAGCAAAGCCTGGAGTTGCGCCGCCAGCAGGTCATAGCCGCTGTGGCCGGCGCCCGCCGCATTCAAATCGATCATCTGTGTTGCTCCAGCAGTTTCAGGCCCACCCAGTAGCGGGCAAATTGATAGGCGCAGCGCCCGTTTCGATTGCCACGGCCAGTGGCCCAGCGAATCGCGGCCTTTTGCAGTTCTTCATCACGCGACCACACCAACCCTGACGCTTGCGCCAACTGGGTGATCCAGTGCTCGACCACATCGAGAAAGTGCTCCTGGGTGAACGGATAGAACGACAGCCACAGACCGAAGCGGTCCGACAAGGCGATCTTGTCTTCCACCGCCTCGCTGGGGTGCAGCTCACCGTCCACCATTTTCCAGTGTTCGTTGTCGCTCTGTTTCTCCGGCACCAGGTGCCGACGGTTGGAAGTGGCGTACAGCAGCACGTTGTCCGGCGCCTGCTCGAGCGAGCCGTCCAGCACGCTCTTGAGCACGCGATAATCGCCCTCCCCGGCCTCGAACGAAAGATCATCGCAAAACAGTACGAAACGCTGCGCCTGTGCCTGCAGTTGCTCTACCACTCGCGGCAGGTCGGCCAGGTGGTCACGCTCGATTTCGATCAGGCGCAAACCCTTGCCGGCATACTCGGCCAGCAATGCACGTACCAGCGACGATTTGCCGGTGCCGCGCGAGCCCCACAGCAAGGCATGGTTGGCTGGCATGCCATCGATGAACTGGCGCGTATTGCGGCCCAATTGCTCACGCTGCCTGTCCACCCCGATCAGGTCGCAGAGCCGTATGTCCAGGCTGACCGCCAGCGGCTGCAGGAAGCCGCTGCGCCCTTCGCGCTGCCAACGGGCAGCCAGGCACTGGGTCCAGTCGATGTCTGGGCGTACAGCCGGCAACAGCGGCTCCAGGCGCGCCAACACACTTTCGGCGCGCTCAAGGAAGGCATTCAAGCGAGAGTCCACGGTAAATCCTCGACACAGGTTCGTTGGAAAAGCCTGAATGTGCGACAGTACCTGCCAGCTGCCGGGGTTGATCGGCTATGCTTGCGCAGCGCACGGAACGTGGAACTGGCTCGGCATACATGGATATCAAGTTCACCAATCGCCTGTCTTACAAGCAAGCCCGGCTGACGGTCCTGGTCGGCTTCATCCTGGGAACATTGCTCAGCCTCATCCAGATCGGTATCGATTATGCCAGCGAAGACGCCTCCATCAACCGCGAGATGCAGGCATTGCTGCAAATCAGCCACAACACCGCCTCGCGTATCGCCTACAACATCGATGCAGAGCTGGCCAAGGAACTCACCCTGGGCCTGCTCAAGTCTCCCGCCATTACCCGCGCGCGCCTGATCGACAACACCGACAGCGTGCTGTCCGATGTTCAGCGCCCACGCCAGGAAAGCGCATACCGCCTGTTCAGTGACTTCCTGTTCGGCCAGAGCCGCCAGTTCCAGGACCGCCTGGTGCTCGACCACATGCCCGACGAGTACCTCGGCACACTGTTCCTGGAGGTCGATACCTTCGCGTTTGGCGGACGCTTCCTCAAGCGTGCCGAAGTGACCCTGCTCAATGGCTTCATTCGCAGCCTGATCCTCACCGGGATTCTGCTGGCACTGTTCTACTTCATGCTGACCAAGCCACTGGTACGCGTGATCAGTGCCCTGAGCAACAGCAACTCGCGCGCACCCAACGAGAACAAGCTGGGGTTCCCGCCCGGGCACGAATACGACGAGATCGGCGTACTGGTCAAAGTCGCCAACCAGCAGTTCGTCAGCATGGCCACCGAGATCCAGCAGCGCCGCAACGCCGAAAACCGGCTGACCGACTACCTCAACGAACTGGAAAACATCGTTTCGGCGCGCACCAACGAGCTCAAGTCGAGCAATACCCGCCTGAGCCAGTCCAATGAGGAGCTGGAGCAGGCCAGGCGCCGCGCACTGGACATGGCCCAGGCGCGCGCGGCCTTCCTGGCCAACATGAGCCACGAGATACGCACGCCGCTGAATGGCTTGCTGGGCATGATCGCGCTATCACTGGACGGCCCCATGAATGCCGAACAGCGCCAGCAGCTGTCGATTGCCCATGACTCGGGCAAGGTGCTGGTGGAACTGCTCAACGATATCCTCGACCTGTCCAAGTTCGATGCCGGCCAGCTGGAGCTGGAGCGCATCCCCTTCGACCTCGGCGCGCTGGTGGAAGATACTGCCAACCTGCTCTCGCAGAATGCCGCCCCCAATGTGGAGCTGACCTGCCTGATCGACCCGCAGTTTCCCAGCAGCGTACTCGGCGACCCGACCCGGGTTCGCCAGATTGTCAGCAACCTGCTCTCCAACGCCCTGAAGTTCACCCGTTTCGGACGTGTGGATGTGCGCTTGAGCACCTGCCCGGGAGGGGTGCGCCTGGACATCTGCGATACCGGCATCGGCATCCCGCAAGAAGCCCAGGCCAGGATCTTTCAGCCGTTCACCCAGGCAGCGCCGGGATCACTCGCCAATATGGCGGAACCGGCCTGGGCCTGGCCCTGACCTACAATTTGTGCGAAGCCATGCACGGGCGCCTGAGCATCAGTTCCGAAACCGGCCTCGGCAGCCAGTTCAGTGCCGAGCTGCCATTGCCCTGCCATACCCCCGCCATTGCGCCGCCCCCCTTGCAGGGCAAGGTCATCGCGATCAGCGACGCCAGCAGCGGCCTGGCCGAACTGCTGCAGACCCTGCTGCCACGCTGGGGCCTGGACTACGCGCGCCATGACCGCCTCGACAGCCTCCTCGACAGCCAACCGGACCTGCTGATCACCGACGACCTGGGCTGCCTGTTCGGCCTGCGCCCGGCGCTCAGGGCACCGATTCTGCTGGTGACTGCCTACGGCAACTTCCTGCCCGCCGAGCAATCGGCACACCTCGCGCCCCTGCAGCAGCAAGCCCGCCCGCTGGCACGCAACGCCCTCTACCAGACACTGCGCCGCACCCTGCACGGCGCCGATGAGGTCAGCCCCATGCCCCCGGCAGGTGCCCTTGCCAGTGAGCAGCGCGCGCGCATCCTGCTGGTAGAAGACAACCCGGTGAACCAACTGGTAGCCAAGGGCATGCTGGGCAAACTGGGCTGCGAAGTGATCGTGGCAGCCCATGGCGGCGAAGCCCTTGAGCAGCTTGAGCACGCGCCCTTCGACCTGGTGCTGATGGACTGCAACATGCCGGTGATGGACGGCTACGAAGCCAGCCGCCGCATTCGCCAGAGCGGACGCTGGCCCAACCTGCCAATCGTCGCGCTGACCGCCAACGCCATGCCCGAGGAACGCGAGCGGTGCCGCGCCGCAGGCATGAACGACTACCTGGCCAAGCCCTTTCGCCGCGAAGAGCTGCTGGCACTGATCGACCACTGGGTGCCGCGGCCTGCGGCCTGAGCCACTAGCGCAGCAGCTTCTCGATATCGCCGCTGAGTGCCTCAGGCTTGGTACTCGGCGCATAGCGACTGACGGCACCGGTCTGCGGGTCGAGCAGGAACTTGGTGAAGTTCCATTTGATTGCCTGGGAACCGAACAAGCCAGGCGCACGCTGCTTGAGTGCGGCAAACAGCGGATGCGCACCCGCGCCGTTGACCTCGATCTTCTTGAACAACGGGAAACTCACGCCGAAGTTCAGCTCGCAGAACTGCGCGATCGCCAGGTCATCGCCCGGCTCCTGCTTGCCGAACTGATTGCAGGGAAAGCCCAGCACCACCAGCCCGCGTTCGCGATAGCGCTCCCACAACGCCTCCAGCCCCTTGTACTGAGGGGTGAAACCACACTGGCTGGCGGTATTGACCACCAGCACTGCCTTGGCCGGGTAATCGGCCAGGGTCTTTTGCTCCCCACGCTGGGTGATGCAGGGGATGGTCAGCAAACTGGTATCGGCCATGATTGCCTTTGCTCCGTTTGAATGATGGCGTTAATCACGGGGTACCAGGTCCAGGCACACCGAGTTGATGCAATAGCGCAGGCCGGTAGGCGGCGGACCGTCCGCAAATACGTGGCCAAGGTGGGCATCGCAGCTGGCGCAGGTTACCTCGGTACGAATCATGCCGTGGGTGGTATCGCGAATCTCGACCATTGCGCTGTCTGCGATCGGTGCATAGAAGCTCGGCCAGCCACAGCCGGAATCGAACTTGGTGCTCGAATCGAACAGCGGCGCGCTACAGCAGATGCAGTGATAGACACCGTCGGTACGGGTGCTGGTGTACTTGCCGCTGAACGGACGCTCCGTACCTTTGAGGCGGCATACGTTGTATTGCTCGGGGTCGAGCATCGCACGCCATTGTTCAAGGGTTTTCTCGATCTTTTCCATCACCAGGCCTCGCTAAATTAAAAACCCCGCACTGCGTCTTTTCCACAACGCGGGTCGCACGTATTATTGCGCCTCATCAGACGCCAGTCTGGCACCCGCGTTACACGCATTTCAAACGTTTTCACAGCGCAATGCGCGGCGATCTTTTCTAATCGGGATCACATCATGCAGGTCAGCAAATCGAACAAGCTCGCCAATGTCTGCTACGACATTCGCGGCCCGGTGCTCAAGCACGCCAAACGCCTGGAGGAGGAAGGCCACCGCATCCTCAAGCTGAACATCGGCAACCCGGCGCCCTTTGGTTTCGAGGCGCCGGACGAGATCCTCCAGGATGTGATCCGCAACCTGCCCACCGCCCAGGGCTACAGCGACTCCAAAGGCCTGTTCAGCGCACGCAAGGCGGTGATGCAGTACTACCAGCAAAAGCAGGTGGAAGGCGTCGGCATCGAAGACATCTACCTGGGCAACGGCGTCTCCGAGCTGATCGTGATGTCGATGCAGGCGCTGCTCAACAACGGCGACGAAGTGCTGATCCCGGCACCGGACTATCCGCTGTGGACTGCAGCGGTGAGCCTGGCCGGCGGCAACCCGGTGCATTACTTGTGCGATGAACAGGCCGACTGGTTCCCGGACCTGGCCGACATCAAGGCCAAGATCACCCCCAATACCAAGGCCATGGTGATCATCAACCCGAACAACCCGACCGGCGCGGTGTACTCGCGCGAGTTGCTGCTGGGCATGCTGGAAATTGCCCGCCAGCACAACCTGGTGGTGTTTTCCGACGAAATCTACGACAAGATCCTGTACGACGACGCCGTGCACATCTGCACCGCCTCGCTCGCCCCCGACCTGCTCTGCCTGACCTTCAACGGCCTGTCCAAGTCCTACCGCGTGGCGGGCTTCCGTTCCGGCTGGCTGGCACTGTCCGGGCCCAAGCAGCACGCCCAGAGCTATATCGAAGGCATCGACATGCTGGCCAACATGCGCCTGTGCGCCAACGTGCCGAGCCAGCACGCCATCCAGACCGCCCTGGGCGGCTACCAGAGCATCAATGACCTGGTGCTGCCGCAGGGTCGCTTGCTGGAACAGCGCAACCGCACCTGGGAGCTGCTCAACGACATTCCTGGCGTCAGCTGCGTCAAGCCGATGGGCGCGCTCTACGCATTCCCGCGCATCGACCCGAAGGTCTGCCCGATCTTCAACGACGAGAAGTTCGCCCTTGACCTGCTGCTTTCGGAAAAGCTGCTGATCGTGCAAGGCACTGCGTTCAACTGGCCGTGGCCGGACCACTTCCGTGTGGTGACCCTGCCTCGGGTGGATGATCTGGAGCAGGCGATCGGCCGCATCGGCAACTTCCTCAAGACCTACCAGCAGTAGCCATCGCACCTGCCTGCGCCAGCCCTGGCGCAGGCTTCACCCTCAGCCACGCCTCCCTTCAGCCCCGCCACACCGGCCAGTTCAGCCCGCCACGGCCCCTCCACAGCAGCAAGTACACAGTTTGAAATAGTCGCCCGGTTGAATACACAGGGCGCGCACCTTATATACCCCGCATACGCATGATTTCTATCCGTCAGGAGAACGTAACAACCATGATGCGCATTTTGCTGTTTGTAGCCACCAACCTTGCGGTCGTGCTGATTGCCAGCATCACCTTGAGCCTGTTCGGCTTTAACGGGTTCATGGCAGCAAACGGGGTTGACCTCAAGCTCGACCAGCTGCTGATTTTCTGCGCCGTGTTCGGCTTTGCCGGCTCGCTGATCTCGCTCTTCATCTCCAAGTGGATGGCGAAGATGAGCACCGGCACCCAGATCATCAGCCAGCCGCGCACTCGCCATGAACAATGGCTGCTGCAGACCGTCGAGGAGCTGTCCCGCGAGGCAGGCATCAAGATGCCCGAGGTGGGTATCTTCCCTGCATACGAGGCCAACGCCTTTGCCACCGGCTGGAACCGCAACGACGCACTGGTCGCGGTCAGCCAGGGCCTGCTCGAGCGATTCTCGCCCGATGAGGTTCGCGCTGTACTGGCCCACGAAATCGGCCACGTTGCCAATGGCGACATGGTGACCCTGGCGCTGGTTCAGGGCGTGGTCAACACCTTCGTGATGTTCTTCGCCCGCATCATCGGCAATTTCGTCGACAAAGTGATCTTCAAGAACGAAGGCGGCCAGGGTATTGCCTACTACATTGCAACCATCGTTGCCGAGTTGGTGCTGGGCATCCTGGCGAGCATGATCGTCATGTGGTTCTCGCGCAAACGCGAGTTCCGCGCCGACGAGGCCGGTGCCCGCCTGGCCGGCACCAACGCGATGATTGGCGCCCTGCAGCGCCTGCGCTCGGAGCAAGGCGTACCCGTGCACATGCCCGACACCCTGAACGCCTTTGGCATCAATGGCGGCCTGAAGCAGGGCCTGGCAGGCCTGCTGATGAGCCACCCGCCACTGGAAGAGCGTATCGAAGCACTGCGCCGTCGCGGCTAAGCCAACAGCAAGCAAAAGGGCGACCGAAGGGTCGCCCTTTTTTTGTTCAGCGTTGCAGCCGGTAGGTTCGCTCAAGCAACTGTGTGGCACCTGCCTTGAGGTATTTGGGGCTTTGCGCCAGTACATCGTCAGTTGCCAGCAGGCGCGGATGCCATTGCTCGCCCCACAACCGCTGCACCTCCTCGTCAGGCACGGCGAACGGCGGCCCCTCGATCAGGTGCTGATCATACTCCAGAGTGATCAGCAGACCTGCACTCGCCCCCGGCAACAGCGCCTGCAGGTGCTTCACGTAGCGCTCACGCATGGCCAGCGGTAGCGCAATGCTTGCTGCGCGGTCGTAGAAACCTGCGCAATCGGCCGTATCAGCCGGTGTCAGGGCAAAGAAGTCCCCACACCAGACCTCGATAGCCTGGCTGCGATAGACCTGAAAGGCGCCCTGGCGGGAAACCTGTGGTACCTGCCCCTGCTCGCTGAAAAAATCCTCCACGGCCCGCTCGGACAGCTCTACCCCCAGTACCCGATAGCCCTGCTCGGACAACCAGGCCAAGTCCCGGCTCTTGCCACACAACGGCACCAGCACCCGAGCACCGGCCGGCAGACCGAGCCCTGGCCAGTACTGCTGCAGGCCCTGGTTTACCTGTTGCTGGTGAAAACCGATCAGATTCTGCTCCCAACGCTTGTGCCAGAACTCGGGCTGCATGCTTTACCTCGATAAATTCGATTAAATACTGCAAGAACTTATATTAGATTTAGATCAATGATCTGCCTGAAGATAGTCGCATCTTAACCCTCAGGACCTTGCCCATGCTGCCCAGCCTGTTTATTTCCCACGGCTCCCCCCATGCTCGCCCTCGAGCCGGGCGCAAGCGGCCCTGCCCTGGCTCGCCTGGCCGCACACTTGCCGCGCCCCAAGGCAATCGTGGTGGTGTCTGCACACTGGGAGAGTACCGACCTGCGAGTGGCCAGCCACCCGCAGCCTGAAACCTGGCATGACTTCGGTGGCTTTCCACCTGCCTTGTTTGCGGTGCAGTACCCTGCGCCGGGCGAACCGGCGCTGGCCGAACGCGTGGCAGGGATGCTGAACCAGGCGGGACTGGCCGCGAGCCTCGACCCACGCCGCCCGTTCGACCATGGCGCCTGGGTACCTCTGACACTGATGTACCCGGCGGCCGACATTCCACTCGTACAAGTATCACTGCCCAGCCAGCGCGGCCCGGCCTTTCAGGAACAGGTTGGCAAGGCATTGGCGGCGCTGCGTGAAGAGGATGTGCTGTTGATCGGCTCGGGCAGCATCACCCACAACCTGCGCGAGCTGGATTGGCAGGCCGGCCCGGAAAGCGTGGAGCCCTGGGCTCAGGCGTTTCGCGATTGGATGATCGAGAAGCTGGCCGCCCACGACACCCAGGCGCTGCATGACTACCGACGGCAAGCACCGTTCGCAGTGCGCAGCCATCCGAGCGACGAACACCTGCTGCCGCTGTACTTTGCACGCGGCGCGGGTGAACGGTTCGCGATCGAACATCAGGGGTTCACGCTGGGAGCGCTGGGCATGGATATCTATCGGTTCGACTGAACGGCCTCTTCGCTGGCTTAACAGGCAAAAAAAATCCCCGAACCAGTCGGGGATTTTTTATTTCACTCGAAGATCAATCTTCGCGATAGCGACGCAGCTTCAGCTGCTTGCCGGCAACGCGAGTGTCCTTGAGCTTGGTCAGCAGCTTCTCGAGGCCATCTTCCGGCAGCTCGACCAAGCTGAAGCTGTCGCGCACCTGGATGCGGCCGATTGCTTCGCGGGCCAGGCCGCCTTCGTTGAGGATCGCACCCAGCAGGTTCTTGGCCGCGATACCGTCACGCGCGCCCAGCGCGGTACGGCAACGTGCACGACCTTCGCCCAGCGGCATTGGCGCACGACGCTCACGCTCGCCACGCTCGGTACGCTCACCGGTAGGACGATCACCACGTGGGGCCGACGTCGGCACCAGCGGCTGCTCTTTCTCGACAGCTTCCAGGGTCAGCGCCTGGCCATTGGTGGCCTTGCGCAGCAGGGCTGCGGCCAGGGCACGCGGGCTGCAACCGATGTCGGCAGTCAGGCGATCCAGCAGGTCACCGTGGGTCGACTCGGCATCAGCAACCAGCGGCGCCAGGCTGTTGGTCAACTTCTTGATGCGCGCATCCAGTACGGCCTGGGCGTTCGGCAGGCGAACTTCAGCGACTTTCTGCCCGGTCACACGCTCGATCACTTGCAGCATGCGGCGCTCACGCGGGGTGACCAGCAGCAGCGCACGACCTTCGCGACCGGCACGACCGGTACGGCCGATACGGTGAACGTAGGACTCCGGATCGTACGGCATGTCGACGTTGAACACGTGGGTGATACGCGGCACGTCCAAGCCACGGGCAGCGACGTCGGTAGCGACGACAATGTCCAGGCGACCATCCTTGAGCGAGTCGATGACGCGCTCACGTTGGTTCTGGGCGATGTCACCGTTCAGCGCAGCGGCCTTGTAGCCTTTGGCTTCCAGGGCACTGGCCAGGTCCAGGGTGGCTTGCTTGGTGCGCACGAAAGCGATCAGCGCATCGAACTCTTCCACTTCCAACAGACGCAGTACGGCAGAAACCTTCTGGTCGGCGTGGACCATCAGGTGCGCCTGCTCGATGGCAGTCACGGTCTGGGTCTTGGTCTGGATCTTGACGTGTTTCGGATCACGCAGGTGACGCTCGGCGATCGCACGGATCGACTGCGGCAGGGTCGCGGAGAACAGAACGGTCTGACGGGTTTCCGGCATGGCCTTGAAGATGACTTCCAGGTCATCCATGAAGCCCAGCTTGAGCATTTCGTCAGCTTCGTCGAGCACCAGGTGATTGACGGTCGCCAGCACTTTCTCGTCGCGACGCAGGTGGTCGCACAGACGGCCAGGGGTTGCTACGACGATTTGCGCGCCGTTGCGGATGGCTTTCAGTTGTGGGCCCATCGGGGCACCACCGTATACCGCTACCACGGTCACGCCCGGCATCTGCTTGGCGTAGGTTTCGAATGCGGTAGCTACTTGCAGCGCCAACTCACGGGTTGGCGCCAGGATCAGGGCTTGCGGCTCGCGCTTGCTCGGGTCGATACGGTGCAGGATTGGCAGTGCGAAGGCAGCGGTCTTACCGGTACCTGTCTGCGCCTGACCGATCATGTCGTGACCAGCAAGAATAATCGGGATCGATTGCTGCTGAATAGCCGATGGCTCTTCGTAGCCAGTGGCAACAACGGCGGCAACAATACTTGGATGAAGTTCGAGAGCGGCGAAGCCGCCGGTTTCCTGGGTCATGGGTCTGCCTCTAAGTGCATCCGCAAAGACCCATGCTCCAAAGCTGCACATGCCTTGTAAGACCCGAAGGTCACCCTGGCAGCTTTGTCGGCGGGGATTTGCGAAAACGATTGAAGAAAAAAGGAACGTCAAGGCAGAGTCCGCGGGGCGGACGCGCAGCCGAAGCTGGCTTCGGGGAATTGCACTACCTGAACGAGGTCCGGTAAAAGACCGGCGCGTACTATACCTGATTTCCTGCGCCGCGTGAGTCTTTTTTACAGGAAAGAGAAGGCCAGAGGCCTCGATTCGACAGCCCTTGTCGATGATCGAGGCCCACGCGTCTGTTGGCGGCGCGGCCGGAGCTGAAACGTTTTACTCAAGAGGCCGGTCGGATCACCTCGATCAGGCGCTGCAGGGAGTAGCCCAGGCGTGGTTCAAGTGCCTGCGCGGGCGGTGAGCCCCGCCAGGTCCAGGTCCTGGTCCAGCTCGGCAGGTACCAGCAGGATGACATTACCCTCCTTCACCGGCAGCTCCCAGTAATGATGGTGGTACAGGCCGCGCAGCAGCGCAGCCCCCAACGGCTTGCCATCATCAGTGGCCCACTGGTTGATCACCAGCCAGCCGCCAGGGTTGAGGCGCTTCTGGCAGTTCTCCAGGAAGGTCCAGGCCAGATGACCGTCGCCCGGACCTTGGTCGGTGTACAGGTCGACGAAGATCAGGTCGGCAGGCTCGGCGGTATTGAGCAGTTTGACGGCATCGCCCACCCGGATGTACAGGCGCGGGTCGTCGTCCAGCCCCAGGTACTCGATGGCCAGGCGCGGCACCTCCGGGCGCAGCTCGATGGCCTCGACGTCTTCCAGGGGCAGGAACTTGAGGCACGCCTGGGTCAGGGTGCCGGCGCCCAGGCCCAGGAACAGCGCACTCTCGGGCTCGGCGTGGCACAAGGCGCCGACCAGCATCGCGCGCGTGTAGTCGTACTCCAGCCAGCTTGGGTCGGGCGTGAACACGCAGCTCTGCTCGATGGCTTCGCCAAACTCGAGAAAGCGGTAGTCCTCGACTTCCAGCACGCTGATGGTGCCGAACTCGTCGTGCACCTGCGCCAGCAGCCGCTCTACCCGTTCCTCTGTCATGCTGTCTCCCGGCAACTGCCCGTGCCCACGCAAAAGCCGGCATTGTCCGCCAATACGGCCGGTGCAACAAGGCAGGGCCCAGGTGTTAGCATGGTCACAGCCCTTTTCCGATAAAAACCGAGCCTGTGATGAGCCAACCCTGGAGTCCCGATAGCTGGCGTGCCTTGCCGATCCAGCAACAACCGCACTACCCCGATGCGGCGCACCTGCTCAAGGTCGAGCAGACCCTGGCCAGCTACCCGCCGCTGGTGTTCGCCGGCGAGGCACGCGAGCTGCGTCGCCAGTTCGCCGAAGTGACCGAAGGCCGCGCCTTCCTGCTGCAGGGTGGCGATTGCGCCGAAAGCTTCGCGGAGTTCTCGGCCGCGAAAATCCGCGACACCTTCAAGGTACTGCTGCAGATGGCCATTGTCATGACCTTTGCCGCCGGTTGCCCGGTGGTGAAAGTCGGACGCATGGCCGGCCAGTTCGCCAAGCCACGCTCGGCCAATGACGAAACCATCGGCGGCGTGACCTTGCCCGCCTACCGCGGCGACATCGTCAACGGCATCGGCTTCGACCCGGTCAGCCGCGTGCCCGACCCGGACCGCCTGCTGCAGGCCTATCACCAGTCCACCGCCAGCCTCAACCTGCTGCGCGCCTTCGCCCAGGGCGGCTTTGCCGACCTGCATCAGGTGCACAAGTGGAACCTGGACTTCATCGCCAACTCGGCCCTGGCGGAAAAATACAGCCAATTGGCCGACCGCATCGACGAGACGCTGGCGTTCATGCGGGCGTGCGGCATGGACAGCTCGCCACAGCTGCGTGAAACCAGCTTCTTCACCGCCCACGAAGCCTTGCTGCTCAACTACGAAGAAGCCTTTGTGCGCCGTGACAGCCTGACCGGCGACTACTTCGACTGCTCGGCACACATGCTGTGGATCGGCGACCGCACCCGCCAACTTGACGGCGCCCACGTGGAGTTCCTGCGCGGGGTGAACAACCCGATCGGGGTCAAGGTCGGCCCGAGCATGAACACCGAAGACCTGATCCGCCTGATCGATATCCTCAACCCGGCCAACGACTCCGGCCGTCTCAACCTGATCGTGCGCATGGGCGCCGACAAGGTGGGCGACCACCTGCCCGGGTTGATCCGCAGTGTCGAGCGCGAAGGACGCAAGGTGCTGTGGAGTTCCGACCCGATGCACGGCAACACCATCAAGGCCAGCAGCGGTTACAAGACCCGCGATTTCGCGCAGATCCTCGGCGAGGTCAAGCAGTTCTTCCAGGTGCACCAGGCCGAGGGCAGCCATGCCGGTGGCATCCACATCGAGATGACCGGGCAGAACGTCACCGAATGCATCGGCGGCGCGCGTCCGATCACCGAAGATGCGCTGTCGGATCGCTACCACACCCACTGCGACCCGCGCATGAACGCCGATCAGTCGCTGGAGCTGGCGTTTCTGATTGCCGAAACGCTGAAGCAGGTACGGCGCTAAGCGCCGCGCGGGCAACGCCGGACCACACGTCGGCGTTGCTGTGCGTTCACGCGGGCAGGCTCACATGGGCTGTACTAGTCTTGAACCGATGACTGGCCCACGCAGTTTTGCAACCCGGTAGTTTGCCTGTAGGGATGCTCAAGGATTGACGCCCCCCCCTGAAAGGACTCGCTACCATGCCGACTTCGCGCCTCACCCGCCACCTCCCCCCCCCCACCCACTGCTGTGGCGTGCACCCTGAGATCCTGTTGCGCACCACCGCATCCTGGGAGGGCACGCCCTACCAGCGCTATCCAGAAGGCCCCCTTGAACTGACCTTGCAGCGAGTCAGGCTGGCGCCACACACGGCCGTGCACTGGCACATGCACCCCTGCCCGATCATTGGTTATGTGGTCGCCGGCGAGATCTGGGTGCAAATGAAGGACAGCGACCAGCAGCGCTGTTTTGGCCAGGGCACGGCTATCGCCGAAACGGTGGACCTCGTGCACCGCGGCGTTACCGGCGACCTGCCCGCTGAACTGCTGATGTTCTGCGCCGGAAGTGTTGGCGTCGCGGTGACTATCGAAGCGGATCAGCACCCTGACTGGCGGCTTCAAGCCTTGAACGCCAGCATCAGTGCGCACACCACCAGAAAGCCGCAAAAGAGCGCGCGCAGCACCTTTTCCGGCAATGCATGGGCCAGCTTCACGCCCCAACTGATGCTCAGCAGGCCGCCCAGTGCCAGCGGGATACCCATGGCCCAGTCCACATGCTGGTGCAGGCCGTAGGTCAGCAGGGTAATCGAGGTACTCGGCGCTGCCAGTGCCAGCGACAGGCCCTGGGCGACCACCTGGGTAGTGCCGAATACACTTGTCAGCACGGGTGTGGCCACCACCGCCCCCCCCACGCCAAACAGCCCGCCGATGACACCCGCACCGCTGCCCAGCACCCCCAGCCAGGGCCAGGGCTGGCGCAGTTCGGGGGTGGGCGGCGCGTTGCGGGTGAACATGCGCACCAGGTTCCACACCGTCAGCGCCACCAGGAACACCACGAAGCCCACGCGCATGGCCTGTGCATCCAGGCCCACGGCCCAGATCGAGCCGAGCCAGGCGAATACCAGCCCGGCCAGCGACAGCGTCAAGGCAGGTCGCAATTCGATACGGTTGCGCTGGTGGTAGCGCCACAAGGCCAGCAGCACGTTGGGCACCACCATCACCAGCGCGGTGCCTTGCGCCAGTTGCTGGTCGAGGCCGAACAACACCCCCAGGGCAGGAATCGCGATCAGGCCACCGCCAATTCCGAACAACCCGCCCATCGTGCCCAGTGCGGCCCCCAATGCGATGTACATCAACCACTCGATCATGCGTGCCTCTCTGTTATGCAGTAGCGCCATGCTACCGAGCGTGGGCTAGCGGGGAAACGCACAGCAACGCACAATGGCTGTGCCAACTTCGCACAAGCACGTGACTGCCATGAACCCGGATGCCCTGACCCAACAGTTGAGCCTGTTTCTCGATGTACTGGAAAGCGGCAGTTTTTCAGCCGCCGCGCGCCGTCACCCGTTGACCCCCTCGGCAGTGGCGCGGCGCATCGACACATTGGAAAGCGCCGTGGGCAGCCGCCTGTTCGTGCGCAGCACGCACGCGGTGCGGGCCACCCCGGCGGGCAATGCGTTCGCCGAACGTGCCCGACGCATCGTCGAGGAGCTGCGCCTGGCGCGCGCCGAAGCCGTGTCGCTAAGCAATGCGCCGGAGGGCCTGATCCGGATCGACGCGCCGTCGGCCTTCGGGCGCCGCCACCTGGCGCCGGCCATCGCGGACTTCCTGGTGGCCTACCCCGGCTCGGACTGTGCACTGCGCCTGATCGACAGCTTCGTCGACCTGCACGGTGCGCACCTGGGCGAAGTCGACCTGGTGCTGCGTGCGGGGCCGCTGGCCGAT
>NZ_JAAHBU010000288.1 GCF_010671725.1 Pseudomonas brassicae
CAGCGTGAAGGCCGCGTGGTCGCGCTGTGCCCGGAAGTGGCGGGCGGCTTGCCCACGCCACGCCCGGCCGCCGAGATCCCGGGCGGCCAGGGCCGTGCCGTGCTGGACGGTCAGGCGCAGGTAGTGACGGTGCAGGGCGAAGACGTCACGCCGGCATTCGTGCAGGGGGCACGCCTGGCGCTGGCACTGGTGCAGCGCCATGGCATTGGTATCGCCGTGCTCAAGTCAGGTAGCCCGTCCTGCGGCAACCTGCTGACCTATGACGGCACGTTCAGCGGCACCAAGGTGGCGGGCGAGGGGGTGACCACCGCGCTGTTGCGCCAGGCCGGGGTGCAGGTGTTCAGTGAGCTGGAACTCGACGCGGCCGTGCAGGCACTGGCCGCGCTCGAAGGCTAGGGCGCCGGTGCAGCGTCGACTCGTCGGCAGGCGGTGTACGCGGTTGTGCCAGCGCGGCCAGCCGGCCATCTTCCCTGATGCGCTGCAGGGCATTGTTCACGGCGCTTGCGAAGGCCGGGTTGCCTTTCTGGAAGGGCACCGCGTAGGCCGACTGCTCAGCGCCTTGGGTATAGGGCTGGCTGAAGTCCAGGCGCTGCTTGAGTTCATCGCTGGGCGTGATCTGGTCCAGGGCAATGTCGTAGCTGCCTTTCTCCACGCCTTCCAGCAGTTCGTCCTGGGTGACTGCGACGAACTCGACCTTCACGTCCAGCTCGTTGGCCAGGGCCTGGCCGAGCCCGATTTCGAAGCCAGTCCATTGGCCGTCCTGCTTCACGTTGTTCGCCGAGTCGGCGTTGATTGCAATGCGCAGTTCATTGCGATCATTCACTTCGTCAATCAACTCGGCATGTGCCAACGGGCTGAGCAGGGCTGCAAGCACTACTCCAATGGTCAAACGCATCTAAGCCCCTTACTTTTTCTTTGGCAGTGAAATCCAGTCGCTGCGACTTTCTGTACCTGTCGCTGTCGAACAGTGTCTAGGACCGCACGGGGCCAAGGATGTTAGATGCCACGGGAAGTTTTTTCCGCGGCGTTTTTCAAGCCTGCCTTGGCGCAATTGATCTATGGTAGTAAACCGTTGCCCCAGGATTCAGGGGTAAGCATTACCGAAGTAAATCACAGGAGAAGTGAATGAAAAGCCTATTTTCGCGTGCTGCCGTTGCTGGCTTGTTGATGGGCGTATCCGCCCTGGCTGCCGCTGAAGGCCTGGTCAGCCAGGCGCCGCCCAAGGATGCCAAGGTGTTCATTGTTTCCCCGGCCGATGGTGCGACGGTCGACAAGACCTTCACCGTCAAGTTTGGCATCGAAGGCATGGAACTCAAGCCGGCCGGTGATCAAACCCCGCATACTGGCCATCACCACCTGCTGGTGGACGTCGACCAGGCGCCGGCCGTCGACCAGGTATTGCCGACCAGCCTGATGCCGGAAAACGGCCAGCCGCTGCCCGCCGGGCCGCAGGTGCTGCATTTCGGCAAGGCGCAGACCGAAACCCAGCTGACCCTGGCGCCGGGCAAGCACACCCTGCAACTGGTGCTGGGCGACAAGTTCCATGTGCCGTTCAAGCCGAGCGTCGAATCGCAGAAGATCACCGTGACCGTGAAGTAAATCGCGGGCATGAAAAAGGCGACCCCAGGGTCGCCTTTTTCATGCAATCAGTGCTGCATTCTTCGCTGGCAAGCCAGCGAAGCTGTTTAGAACAGCACGCGCGAGCGGATGGTGCCCTTGATGTGCTGCAGCTTCTCTTGCGCCAGGTCCGAGTACTCGGCATCGACGTCGATCACCACGTAGCCGACCTTCTCGTTGGTCTGCAGGAACTGACCGGAGATGTTGATCGAGTTCTCGGCGAACACTTTGTTGATCTCGCTGAGCACACCCGGAATGTTTTCGTGGATGTGCAGCAGGCGGTGCTTGCCAGGGTGCGCCGGCAGGGCCACTTCAGGGAAGTTGACCGACGACACGGACGTACCGTTGTCGCTGTACTTGACCAGTTTCTCGGCCACTTCCAGGCCGATGTTGGCCTGGGCTTCGGCAGTCGAACCACCGATGTGCGGGGTCAGGATCACGTTGTCCAGGCCACGCAGCGGGCTTTCGAACTGTTCGTCGTTGGAGCGCGGCTCGACCGGGAACACGTCGATGGCGGCGCCGATCAGGTGCTTGTCCTTGATCGCTGCAGCCAGGTGATCCAGCTCGACCACGGTGCCGCGGGCGGCGTTGATCAGGATCGAGCCCTTCTTCATTGCGCGGATTTCTTTTTCGCCGATCATCCACTGGGTGGAGGGCAGCTCAGGCACGTGCAGCGAGACGATGTCGGCCAGGCCCAGCAGCTCGTTCAGGCTGGTGACCTGGGTCGCATTGCCCAGTGGCAGCTTGGTCAGCGGATCGTAGAAGAACACCTGCATGCCCAGGCTTTCGGCCAGGACCGACAGCTGGGTACCGATCGAGCCATAGCCGACGATGCCCAGCTTCTTGCCACGGATCTCGAAGGAGTTGGCCGCGCTCTTGATCCAGCCACCACGGTGGCAGGAGGCGTTCTTCTCGGGGATGCCGCGCAACAGCAGGATCGCTTCGGCCAGCACCAGTTCGGCGACCGAACGGGTGTTGGAGTACGGTGCGTTGAACACCGCGATACCGCGCTCGCGAGCGGCGGACAGGTCGACCTGGTTGGTACCGATGCAGAAACAGCCGACAGCGACCAGTTTCTTGGCGCAGTCGAATACTTCTTCGGTCAGCTGGGTGCGCGAACGAATGCCGATGAAGTGGGCATCAGCGATCTTTTCCTTCAATTGCGCATCCGGCAGGGAACCGGTGAGGTACTCGATGTTGCTATACCCGGCGGCCTTGAGGACGTCCACGGCGGATTGGTGGACGCCTTCGAGGAGAAGGAACTTGATCTTGCTCTTATCGAGAGAAGTCTTGCTCATCTGCGTAAACCTGTGTCCCGGAGAAAAAATGGCAGGGAAGTGAAGCTGTCGCAGTATCGGCCTTAAGCACGACCAGCGGGGTGCGTATGCTAGCATAGGCACCCCCGGATACGCCCATCCCTGGCACGTGAAGAGTGCTCAGGGTGACTATGAATTGTTCGAGAGTTCTGTTGATGACCGATCGTGCACTGGTAGATGAGCTGTTGACCCTGGTTGAGCCTGGCAAGGTGCTGACCGATGCTGCTTCCCTCGAAGCCTACGGCAAGGACTGGACCAAGCATTTCGCTCCGGCCCCGCTGGCCATCGTGTTCCCCAAGAGCACCGAGCAGGTGCAGGCCATCGTGCGCTGGGCCAACCAGCGCCAGGTCGCACTGGTGCCGTCTGGCGGGCGCACGGGCCTCTCGGCCGCGGCGGTGGCGGCCAACGGCGAGGTGGTGGTTGCGTTCGACTACATGAACCAGATACTCGCGTTCAACGAGTTCGACCGCAGTGTGGTGTGCCAGCCGGGGGTGATCACCGAACAGCTGCAGACCTTTGCCGAAGACCAGGGCCTGTACTACCCGGTCGACTTCGCCTCGGCAGGTTCCAGCCAGATTGGCGGCAACATCGGTACCAATGCCGGCGGGATCAAGGTGATTCGCTACGGCATGACCCGCAACTGGGTGGCTGGCCTCAAGGTCGTCACTGGCAAGGGCGACCTGCTGGAGCTGAACAAGGACCTGATCAAGAACGCCACCGGCTATGACCTGCGCCAGCTGTTCATTGGCGCCGAGGGCACGCTGGGCTTCGTGGTCGAGGCCACCATGCGCCTGGACCGTGCCCCGAACAACCTCACCGCGATGGTGCTGGGCACCCCGGACTTCGACTCGATCATGCCGGTGCTGCACGCGTTTCGCGACAAGCTCGACCTGACCGCCTTCGAATTCCTCTCCGACAAGGCCCTGGCCAAGGTGCTCGGCCGTGGCGATGTGCCCGCACCGTTCGACACCCCATGCCCGTTCTATGCATTGCTGGAGTTCGAAGCCAGCACCGAAGAGGTTGCCAACCAGGCCCTGGCCACCTTTGAGCACTGCGTCGAGCAGGGCTGGGTGATCGACGGGGTGATGAGCCAGAGCGAGCAGCAGTTGCAGAACCTGTGGAAGCTGCGCGAGTACATCTCCGAGACCATCTCGCACTGGACCCCGTACAAGAACGACATCTCGGTTACCGTATCGAAAGTACCGGCTTTCCTGAAGGATATCGACGCGATCGTCGCCGAACGTTATCCAGATTTCGAAGTGGTGTGGTACGGCCACATCGGTGACGGCAACCTGCACCTGAACATCCTCAAGCCCGATGACATGAGCAAGGACGAATTCTTCGCCCGCTGTGCCACGGTGAACACGCAGGTGTTCGAAACCGTGCAGAAGTACAATGGCTCGATCTCGGCCGAGCATGGCGTGGGCATGACCAAGCGTGATTACCTTGGCTACAGCCGTTCGCCGGCCGAAATCGAGTACATGAAGGCGGTGAAGGCGGTGTTCGACCCGAACGGGATCATGAACCCGGGCAAGATCTTCCCCGCCCTGTGACCCCAGTCGTAGCGCCAACAACATCGTTCCAGGAGTCGGCAATGAACTATCAGCACCAGTATGTAGACGGTACGCGCACTCACCTGCCGCTGGGCAAGGTGGTGTGCATCGGGCGCAACTACGCCGAGCACGCCAAAGAGCTGGACAACCCGATTCCGTCCGAGCCGCTGCTGTTCATCAAGCCGGGCAGTTGCGTGGTGGCGCTGGACGGTGGCTTCAAGATCCCGGCCGAGCGCGGCGCGGTGCACTACGAAGCGGAAATTGCCGTGCTGCTGGGCAAGTCGCTGTCGCCTGCGCCGACCGAGGAAGAAGTGCTGGACGCCATCTCCGGCTTCGCCCCGGCACTGGACCTGACCCTGCGCGACCTGCAATCGCAGCTCAAGGACAAGGGCCTGCCGTGGGAACGCGCCAAGTGTTTCGACGGTGCCTGTGTCCTGACGCCGTTCGTGCTCGGCAGCAGCTTTGAAGACCTGGCCGACATCGGCATCCGCCTGACCATCAATGGCCAGGTGCGCCAGGACGGCAACAGCGCGCTGATGCTCAACCCGATCGTGCCGATGATCCAGCACATGGCCTCGCAGTTCTCGTTGCAGGCCGGTGACGTGATCCTCACCGGCACCCCGGCCGGTGTCGGCCCGCTGAGCGCGGGCGACACGCTGGTGCTGGAGCTGCCAGGTGTCAGCCGTTTCGAAGGCGCGGTGCGCTGATCGGCCCGGTGGCAATCGCAGGCCGGTTGCCACCTTCACCTACCTTCATGCTCGGGTTTTGCCGTTTTTTTCACAAATGATCCGGATAATGTCTGCCGATCATCCCCCGTGAACGTGCCGGAATCGTGTGATCATCTGGCGAAAAAACAGCAGGAACACCCGATGGCAACGCCTTATCCCCCCAGCGGTTCGGTCCCCCCTGCGCGCAAGCGCCACTTCGTGTTGCGCTGGTCGACCCTGCTGGTAACCGCGGTGGTGATCGGCTATGGCGTGGCCATGGCCATGCACTGGGACGACCGCGGCCTGTTGTGGTTGCAGGAGCGCTTCGAGTCGCAGAGCGAGCAGCAGGCCAGTATCTGGTTGCCCGACTACAAGGTCGATATCGACGCCAAGGTGCTGCCGGGCATGGCCGAGGATGAAGCCTCGGACCTTGCCTACGACCCGCAACGCAAGACCCTGTTCGCCGTGATGGGCAAGCACCCGTTCCTGGTGGAGTTGAGCCTGGACGGCGAGGTGCTGCGCAAGATACCGCTCAAGGGCTGGAGCAACCCCGAGGGGGTTGCGGTGCTGGCTGACGGGCGCCTGGCGATCGTTGACGAGCGTGATCATCTGATGACCCTGGTCAGCCTCGATGACAGCACCCAGGCACTGAACATTGCTGACTTCCCGCAGTACGACCTGGGCCGCTCGGACAACCAGAACAAGGCGTTCGAGGCCATTGCCTGGGACCCACGGCGCAGCGCATCGTGCTGGGCGAAGAGCGCCCGCCGCGGCTGTTCAGCTGGAGCACCGATGGCCGCTCGGCGCTGACCGGCGACAAGCAGCCACTGCCCAATGACGAACTCGACCTGCGCAACCTCTCGGCGCTGGGTATCGATCCGCGCACCGGGCACATGCTGGTGCTGTCGGCCGACTCCAATCTGCTGCTGGAGCTCAACGAGCAGGGCGAGCAGGTCAGCTTCATGACCTTGCTGGGCGGTTTCAACGGCCTCGAAAAGCGCATTCCACGCGCCGAGGGCGTGGCCATGGACGAACACGGCACCTTGTATATCGTGAGTGAGCCCGACCTGTTCTATCGCTTTCGCAAACCTTGAGTGCCAATAGTGGCATTAAGCTTTGATTCAGCTCGGCATGCTTAGATGCAGGCTGAACCCTGTCGAGTCTTCCTGAATGCGTCGTCATGTCCGTTTACCCTGATTGTTCTGCTCCTCGCCCTGCTGGTGCTGGGGTTTCTCGGCGTAAAGGGCCAGGAGCGCCGGTTGTTCGAGCGCGCCTGGTTCAACGTGCAGGCCTGGTGGCAGCCGGCCGAGCAGAGCATGGGGCTGGGGCAGTACAAGGTGGTGATCGAAGCGCGTGCGGTCGAGGGCCTGCGTGCCGACATTTCGGCGCTGACCTTCGACCCTGACCGTGGCAGCCTGTACACCGTCACCAACAAGAATCCCGAGCTGATCGAGTTGTCCCTGGATGGGCGTATCCTGCGGCGTGTGCCGCTGGTGGGCTTCGGCGACCCGGAAGCGGTGGAGTATGTGGGGCCGGGCAGCTTCGTGATCACCGACGAGCGCGAGCAACGCCTGATCCTGGTGCGCCTGAGCGATGCGACGCGGTTCCTGGATGCCAAGGACGCCGAGCAACTCACGCTGGGTATCGGCCTGAACGGCAACAAGGGCTTCGAGGGCCTGGCGTACGATTCGGGTGCCAAGCGCCTGTTCGTGGCCAAGGAGCGCGACCCGATGCTGATCTACGAGGTGCACGGCTTCCCGCATGACAACCCCGAGCAGCCCTATGCGGTGCACGTGGTACAGGACCGCAAGCGTGATTCGCGGTTGTTCGTGCGGGACTTGTCGAGCTTGCAGTTCGATGAGCGCAGCGGGCATCTGCTGGCGCTGTCGGATGAGTCCAAGCTGGTGCTGGAGCTGGACGTGAAGGGCAAGCCGCTCAGCAGCCTGTCGTTGCGCAAGGGGTTTGCGGGGTTGCAGGCCAGCGTGCCG
Organism: Pseudomonas brassicae; assembly: GCF_010671725.1. GTDB lineage: Bacteria > Pseudomonadota > Gammaproteobacteria > Pseudomonadales > Pseudomonadaceae > Aquipseudomonas > Aquipseudomonas brassicae. The sequence continues at coordinate 7,182 of NZ_JAAHBU010000288.1, forward strand.
CAGGCCGAAGGGATCGCGCTGGACGATGCCGGGACGCTGTATGTGGTGAGTGAACCGAACCTGTTCTACGTGTTCAAGAAGACCGAGTAGCCACCTTCGCTGGCAAGCCAGCTCCCACAGGGTTTCGTGTACGCCGCAAATCCTTGTGGGGGCTGGCTTGCCAGCGAAGGGCTGCAAGGCAGCCCGGCTTTATTACTTGCTCAGTGTCTTCACACCGTCCGCAGTCCCCAGCAACAGCAAATCCGCCGGCCGCGCCGCGAACAGCCCGTTGGTGACCACGCCCACGATCGCATTGATCTGGGTTTCCAGCTCCACCGGGTTGGTGATCTGCAGGTTGAACACGTCCAGGATAATGTTGCCGTTATCGGTCACCACGCCTTCGCGGTACACCGGGTCGCCGCCCAGCTTCACCAGCTGCGCGCCACGTGGCTGCGCGCCATCGGGATCACTTCGACCGGCAGCGGGAAGGCGCCCAGCACCGGCACCAGCTTGCTGGCGTCGGCGATGCAGATGAAGGTCTTGGCCACGGCCGCAACGATCTTCTCGCGGGTCAGGGCCGCGCCGCCGCCCTTGATCAGGTTCAGGTGCTCGTCGCTTTCGTCGGCGCCGTCGACATAGAACTCCAGGTCGCTGACGGTATTAAGCTCGTACACTGGAATACCATGGCCTTTCAGGCGTGCCGCAGTGGCTTCGGAGCTGGCGACCGCACCGTCGAACGCGCCCTTGTGCTGGGCCAGGGCATCGATAAAGCAGTTGGCCGTCGAGCCAGTGCCCACGCCGACAATGCTCTTGTCATCGAGCTTGGGCAGAATGAAATCGACAGCCGCCTGGGCGACGGCCTGTTTGAGTTGGTCCTGGGTCATGCGGGCTCCGAAGCGGGGAGGAGTATCGTGAGGGCGCGTAGTATAGCGGCTAAAACCACAGACTGGCTGTGGTCGCCCGACCGGGCGCTGCGGTAGACTCCGAGGCCCCGCCCAGCCGCCCAGTGATGCGTTCCCGATGCTCCAACAGTACGTCAAGAAGATCCTCACCTCGCGCGTTTACGACGTCGCCGTCGAAACCCCGTTGCACGCCGCCGGCCAACTGAGCAAGCGCCTCGGCAACCAGGTGCTGCTCAAGCGCGAAGACCTGCAGCCGGTGTTCTCGTTCAAGATCCGCGGTGCCTACAACAAGCTGGCGCAACTGACCGCCGAAGAACTGGCGCGTGGCGTGGTCACCGCCTCGGCCGGCAACCATGCCCAGGGCCTGGCGCTGGCGGCGCGCGAGCTGGGTATCAAGGCCACCATCGTGATGCCCAAGACCACCCCCGAGATCAAGGTCGAAGGCGTGCGCTCGCGCGGTGGCAAGGTGGTGCTGCATGGCGACTCGTTCCCCGAGGCGCTGGCCTACTCGCTCAAGCTGGTGGACGAAAAGGGCTTCGTCTACATCCACCCCTATGACGACCCGCACACCATTGCCGGGCAGGGCACCGTGGCCATGGAGATCCTGCGCCAGCACCCCGGCCCGCTGGACGCGATCTTCGTGCCGGTCGGCGGCGGCGGATTGATCGCCGGTATCGCGGCCTATGTGAAATACCTGCGCCCCGAAATCAAGGTGATCGGCGTCGAGCCGGACGACTCCAACTGCCTGCAGGCGGCCATGGCTGCCGGTGAGCGCGTGGTGCTGGGGCAAGTGGGGCTGTTCGCCGATGGCGTGGCGGTGGCGCAGATCGGCCAGCACACCTTTGACATCTGCAAGGATCACGTCGATGAGGTGATCACCGTCAGCACCGACGAGATCTGTGCGGCGATCAAGGATATCTACGACGATACCCGCTCGATTACCGAACCTGCCGGCGCGCTGGGCGTGGCCGGGATCAAGAAGTATGTCGAGCTGCGCGGCGTCACCGGCCAGACCCTGGTGGCGATCGACTCGGGTGCCAACGTCAACTTCGACCGCCTGCGCCACGTGGCCGAGCGCGCCGAGCTGGGCGAGGGCCGCGAAGCCATCATCGCGGTCACCCTGGCGGAAAAACCGGGCAGCTTCAAGGCGTTCTGCGAGGCCATCGGCAAGCGCCAGATCACCGAATTCAACTACCGCTACCATGCCGACGGCGAGGCGCACATCTTTGTCGGCGTGCAGACCCACCCCGACACCGATCCGCGCAGTGCCTTGCTGCAGAGCCTGGCCGAGCAGGGCTTCCCGGTGCTCGACCTGACCGACAACGAGCTGGCCAAATTGCACATCCGTCACATGGTGGGCGGGCATGCGGCGCGGGTCAGCGACGAGCTGGTGCTGCGCTTCGAGTTCCCGGAGCGGCCTGGGGCGCTGTTCAACTTCCTCAACAAGCTGGGCGGGCGCTGGAACATCTCGATGTTCCACTACCGCAACCATGGCGCGGCCGATGGTCGCGTAGTGGCCGGGTTGCAGGTGCCCGATGATGAGCGCCACCTGGTGCCAGCGGCACTGGCCAAGATCGGCTACCCGTATTGGGATGAAACCGAAAACCCGGCGTACCGGTTGTTTCTGGGCTGAGCGGCTACGCTGTTGGGCAGAGCCCGAGGAATAAACAAACATGGAATTGCTGACCACCCTGAAAACCCTTCACGTGCTGGGCACCGTGCTGCTGCTGGGCAGTGCCCTGGGGCTGGCGCTGTGGCTGTGGCGGGCCCGGCGGCGCGGTGATGCGCAGGTGCACACGCGGGTGCTGCAGCGGCCGTTGCTGTTTGCCTGGTTGCTGATGGGTGTGTGCCTGCTGAGCATGCCGTTCAGTGGCTGGTGGCTGGTGCACCTGGTGGGCTGGCCGCTGGGGCAGACCTGGGTGCTGGGGTCGAGCCTGCTCTACACGGTGGGAGCGTTCTGCTGGGTGTGGCTGAGTGTGCGCTTGAACCGGTTGCGGAGCGCACCGGGCACCGGTAACCCCAAGGTGACGCTGGGCTTGGCGGTGTTCTGCGCCGTGTGCTTCATTGCGATTGCCGGGCTGATGGGCGCCAAACCGGTCTGACGCCTTCGCCGGCAAGGCCGGCTCCTACAGGTATTGCGCCGATCTTGAAGGCGGCGCGGTCCCTGTGGGAGCTGGCTTGCCAGCGAAGGGCCCAGCACGATTCTCAGTCGCGCAGGCTGATTACCGGCCAGCCACGCTTCTCGGCTTCTGCCCGCAGGTTCGGGTCCGGATTCACCGCCACCGCATGCGTCACCTGTTCCAGTAGCGGCAGGTCGTTCATCGAATCGCTGTAGAAGTAGCTGTCCTCCAGCGTGAAGCCGTTCTCTTGCAGCCAGCGGTTCAGGCGTGTCACCTTGCCTTCACGGAAACACGGTACATCGGTACTACGCCCGGTGTAGCGCCCGTCGGCCATCTCGCATTCGGTCGCCAGCAGGGTCTCCACGCCCAGGCGCGTGGCAATCGGCCCGGTGACGAAACGGTTGGTGGCGGTGATGATCACCAGCTTGTCGCCCGCGTCGCGGTGCTTTTGCAGCAACGCCAGCGCCTGGGGCAGCACGATCGGCTCGATGCAGTCGCGCATGAAGTCGCGGTGCCATTCGTCGAGTTGGGCCATCTCGGTGCGGGCCAGGATCTCCAGGGTGAATTCCAGGTAGGCGTTCAGGTCCAGCTTGCCGGCCAGGTAGTCCTGGTAGAACTCATCGTTGCGGTTCTTGTAGGCGATGGGGTCCAGAATGCCGCGCTCGCACAGGTAATCGCCCCAGGCGTGATCGCTGTCGCCGCCAAGGAGGGTGTTGTCCAGATCGAATAAAGCCAGGCGCATTGAAGTCACTCGCATAACATCTGAAAAGGCCCACAGAATACGGACTTTTGCCAACCGTGCACATAAGGTGGAGCGGCGCGTTGCTGGCGTTGCAGGCTTTGTGGAACAATGCCCCGACATGCGTTTGCGAGGTTGCTGCCGTGATCGACCCCGATGGTTTTCGCCCCAATGTCGGGATCATTCTGACCAATGATCTCGGGCAGGTGCTATGGGCTCGGCGGATCAACCAGGATGCCTGGCAGTTTCCCCAGGGGGGGATCAACCCCGAAGAGACGCCGGAAGATGCCTTGTACCGCGAGCTGAACGAAGAAGTGGGCCTGGAGCGGCAGGATGTTGAAATTCTTGCCTGCACCCGTGGCTGGTTGCGTTATCGTTTACCCCAACGCCTGGTGCGTACCCACAGCCAACCGCTGTGCATCGGCCAGAAGCAGAAGTGGTTTCTCCTGCGCCTGGTCTCCAACGAGCAGCGGGTGCGGATGGATTTGACCGGTAAACCGGAATTCGATGGTTGGCGCTGGGTCAGCTATTGGTATCCGTTGGGCCAGGTGGTGACATTCAAGCGCGAGGTTTACCGCCGCGCTCTCAAAGAGCTTGCCCCGCGCCTGCTGGCGCGCGACTGACGACGGAGTTCGACCCCGAGCCATGCTCAATACGCTGCGCAAGATCGTCCAGGAAGTTAACTCCGCCAAGGATCTCAAGACGGCGTTGGGGATCATTGTCTTGCGCGTCAAAGAGGCCATGGGCAGCCAGGTCTGTTCCGTCTACCTGCTCGACCCCGAGAGCAACCGTTTCGTATTGATGGCCACCGAAGGCCTGAACAAGCGCTCCATCGGCAAGGTCAGCATGGCCCCCAACGAAGGCCTGGTCGGCCTGGTGGGCACCCGCGAAGAGCCGCTTAACCTCGAAAACGCCGCCGATCACCCGCGCTACCGCTACTTTGCCGAAACCGGCGAGGAGCGCTTCGCCTCCTTCCTCGGTGCGCCGATCATCCACCACCGCCGCGTGGTCGGTGTGCTGGTCATCCAGCAGAAAGAACGTCGCCAGTTCGACGAGGGCGAAGAAGCCTTCCTGGTGACCATGAGCGCCCAGTTGGCCGGGGTTATCGCGCATGCCGAGGCCACCGGTTCGATTCGTGGGCTGGGGCGCCAGGGCAAGGGCATCCAGGAAGCCAAGTTTGTCGGCGTGCCCGGCTCGCCGGGTGCGGCGGTGGGTACTGCGGTGGTGATGCTGCCGCCGGCCGACCTGGACGTGGTGCCGGACAAGACTGTCACCGACATCGAGGCCGAACTCAAACTGTTCAACAACGCCCTCGAAGGCGTGCGCAGCGACATGCGCAACCTCTCGGCCAAGCTCGCCACCCAACTGCGCCCAGAAGAGCGCGCCTTGTTCGACGTGTACCTGATGATGCTCGAAGACGTCGCCCTGGGCGGCGAGGTGGTCGAGGTCATCAAGACCGGCCAGTGGGCCCAGGGCGCCTTGCGCCAGGTGGTGGGCGAGCACGTCAACCGCTTTGAACTGATGGACGACGCCTACCTGCGTGAGCGCGCCTCCGACGTGAAAGACCTCGGTCGGCGCCTGCTGGCCTACCTGCAGGAAGCCCGCCAGCTGACCCTGGTGTACCCCGACAACTCCATCCTGATCAGCGAAGAGCTGACCCCGGCCATGCTCGGCGAAGTGCCCGAAGGCAAGCTGGTGGGACTGGTGTCGGTACTCGGTTCGGGCAACTCGCACGTGGCGATCCTGGCGCGCGCCATGGGCATCCCGACGGTGATGGGCCTGGTCGACCTGCCGTATTCGAAGGTCGACGGCATCCAGATGATCGTCGACGGCTACAAGGGCGACGTCTACACCAACCCCAGCGACGTGTTGCGCAAGCACTACACCGAAGTGGTCGAGGAAGAACGCCAACTGGCCCAGGGCCTGGACGCCCTGCGCGAGCTGCCGTGCGAGACCCTCGACGGCTACCGCATGCCGCTGTGGGTCAACACCGGCCTGCTGGCCGATGTGGCGCGGGCGCAGCAGCGCGGCGCCGAAGGGGTGGGGCTGTACCGCACCGAAGTGCCGTTCATGATCAACCAGCGCTTCCCCAGCGAAAAGGAGCAGTTGGCGATCTATCGCGAGCAGTTGGCCGCCTTCCACCCGTTGCCGGTGACCATGCGCAGCCTGGACATTGGTGGCGACAAGGCGCTGTCGTACTTCCCGATCAAGGAGGACAACCCGTTCCTGGGTTGGCGCGGTATCCGCGTGACGCTGGACCACCCGGAGATCTTCCTGGTGCAGACCCGCGCCATGCTCAAGGCCAGCGAAGGCCTGAACAACCTGCGCATTCTGCTGCCGATGATTTCCGGGATCCACGAGCTTGAAGAAGCCTTGCACCTGATTCACCGGGCCTGGGGCGAGGTGCGCGACGAGGGCACCGACGTGCCGATGCCGCCGGTGGGGGTGATGATCGAGATTCCGGCGGCGGTGTACCAGACCCGCGAGCTGGCGCGCATGGTCGACTTCCTGTCGGTGGGCTCCAACGACCTGACGCAATACCTGCTGGCGGTGGACCGCAACAACCCGCGCGTCGCCGACCTCTACGACTACCTGCACCCGGCGGTGCTGCAAGCCTTGCAACATGTGGTGACCGCGGCGCATGCCGAGGGCAAGCCGGTGAGCATCTGCGGCGAGATGGCCGGTGACCCGGCGGCGGCGGTACTGCTGATGGCGATGGGCTTCGACAGCCTGTCGATGAACGCCACCAACTTGCCGAAGGTGAAATGGATGCTGCGCCAGATCAGCATGAGCAAGTCCAGGGAGTTGCTGGAGCAGGCCATGGGCATCGACAACCCGCAGGTTATCCACAGTTCGCTGCAATTGGCGCTGAAGAACCTGGGGTTGTCGCGGATGATCAATCCCGGGGCGTCCAAAACCTTGTGAAGCCGGGCCGCGTTGCGGCCTTCGCTGGCAAGCCAGCTCCCACAGCGATGGCACCCCTCTCTCAAGGACAGTGACTTACCTGTGGGAGCT
>NZ_JAAHBU010000289.1 GCF_010671725.1 Pseudomonas brassicae
CACAGGGATAGGCGCAACACCGCCTGACCCTGTGGGAGCTGGCTTGCCAGCGAATGGGCCAGCACACTCAGCTCAAGGCTTCCTGACCTTGAACCACGCCGCATACAACGCCGGCAAAAAACAACAGCGTCAATGCCGTGGCCACGATCAGCCCGCCCATGATCGCCACCGCCATCGGCCCGAAGAACACGCTGCGCGACAACGGGATCATGGCCAGCACTGCCGCCAGCGCCGTCAGCACGATCGGCCGGAACCGCCGCACCGTCGCCTCGATGATCGCCTGCCAACGGTCCAGCCCCGCCGCAATGTCCTGCTCGATCTGGTCCACCAGGATCACCGAGTTGCGCATGATCATCCCCGACAGTGCAATGGTCCCCAGCATTGCCACGAAACCGAACGGCTGGCGGAACACCATCAGGAACAGCACCACGCCGATCAACCCCAGTGGCGCGGTCAGGAACACCATCACCGTGCGCGAGAAGCTGCGCAACTGCAGCATCAGCAAGGTCAGCACCACCACGATGAACAGCGGCACCCCGGCATTCACCGAGTTCTGCCCGCGGGTCGAATCCTCCACGGTACCGCCCACCTCCAGCAGGTAACCGTCCGGCAACGCCTCACGCACCGGCTCCAGGGTCGGCAGGATCTGCGTGACCAGCGTGGCCGGCTGCTCCTTGCCATAGATATCGGCACGCACCGTTACCGTCGGCAAGCGGTTGCGGTGCCAGATGATGCCTTCCTCGAAGCCGTACTCCAGGGTCGCGACCTGCGACAGTGCGATACTGCGACCATTGTCGGTTGGCACCGCCAGGCTCGACAGGTTGGCGAGCTCCGTGCGCTCCTGGCGCGTGCCGCGCAACAGGATCTCGATCAACTCGTTGTCCTCGCGGAACTGGCTCACCGATGACCCGGTGAGCGAACTCTGCAGAAACTTCGCCAGGTGCGCAGTGCTGACCCCAAGGGCACGGGCACGGTCCTGGTCGATGTTCAGGTAGATCACCTTGCTCGGCTCTTCCCAGTCCAGGTGCACATTGACCACGTGCGGGTTCTCGCGCACCTTGGCCGCCACCTTGCGCGCCAGCGCACGCACCTGCTCGATATGCTCGCCCGTCACCCGGAACTGCACCGGGTACCCCACCGGGGGGCCGTTCTCCAGACGCGTGACGCGCGAGCGCAGGTCGGGGAACTGCTCGTTCAAGGTGTCGATCAGCCAGCTGCGCAACGTTTCGCGCTCTTCGATGGTGGTGGCCAGCACCACGAACTGGGCAAAGCTGGCCGCCGGCAACTGCTGGTCCAGCGGCAGGTAATAGCGCGGCGAGCCGGTGCCGACATAGGCCACGTAGTTGTCGACCCCGGCGCGGTCCTTGAGCAACGCCTCCAGGCGCTTGACCTGATCGGCCGTGTTGCTCAGTGAAGCGCCCTCGGCCAGCTTGAGGTCGACCATCAGTTCCAGGCGCCCGGAGGCCGGGAAGAACTGCTGCGGCACAAAGCGAAACGACACCACGCTGAGCACGAACAGGCCAAGGGTCGCCACGATCACTGTCTTGCGGTGCGCCACGCACCAGCCCACCAGGCGCCGCACGCGCTGATAGAACGGTGTGCCGTACGGGTCGGTGGCCCCGTCGGCGGTGCCATGTCTGGCCGCGTGCAACCTGGCCAGGTCCGGCAGCAGCCGCTCGCCCAGGTACGGCACGAACACCACCGCCGCGATCCACGAGGCGATCAGCGCGATGGTCACCACCTGGAAGATCGAACGGGTGTACTCGCCGGTGCCCGACTGCGCCGTGGCGATCGGCAGGAAGCCTGCTGCAGTGATCAGGGTGCCGGTGAGCATCGGGAACGCAGTGCTGGTCCAGGCGAAGCTGGCGGCCTTGAAGCGGTCGAAGCCCTGCTCCATCTTGATCGCCATCATCTCCACGGCGATGATCGCATCGTCCACCAGCAGCCCCAGCGCCAGTACCAGCGCACCGAGGGAAATCTTGTGCAGGCCGATACCCAGGTAGTACATGGCCGCGAAGGTCATCGCCAGCACCAGCGGAATCGCCAGCGCCACCACCAGGCCGGTGCGCATGCCCAGCGAGAAGAAACTCACCAGCAGCACGATGGCCAGGGCCTCGACCAGCACCTGCACGAACTCGCCCACGCCAGTCTTCACCGCCGCCGGCTGATCGGACACCTTGCGCAGTTGCATGCCGGCCGGCAGGGTCGCCGATATTTTCGCGAACTCGCTTTCCAGCGCTTTGCCCAGCACCAGGATGTCGCCGCCCTCCTTCATCGACACCGCCAGGCCCAGCGCATCCTCGCCCATGAAGCGCATGCGCGGCGAGGTGGGTCGTTGAAGCCCCGACGCACGTCGCCACATCACCGATCCGAAAGGTGCGCTCGCCCACACGGATGGGGAACTGCTCGATCTGCTCGACCGTCTCGAAGCGCCCGCTCACGCGCAGCTGCAGTCGCTCGCTGGGGGTTTCGAAGAAGCCCGCAGTGCTCACCGCGTTCTGTTCTTCGAGTGCCTGCTGCACGGACGCCAACGGCAGGCCAAGGGTGGCCAGCTTGAGGTTGGACAGCTCGATCCAGATTTTTTCGTCCTGCAGGCCGAGCAGCTCGACCTTGCCCACGTCCTTGACCCGCTGCAGCCGGATCTGCACGCGGTCGGCATAGTCCTTGAGCACGGCATAGTCGAACCCGCTGCCGGTCAGTGCATAGATATTGCCGAAGGTGGTGCCGAACTCGTCGTTGAAGTACGGTCCCTGGATGCCGGAGGGCAAGGTATGGCGGATATCGGCAACCTTCTTGCGCAACTGGTACCACAGCTCGGGGATCTGATTGGAGTGCATCGAGTCACGGGCCATGAAGGTGACCTGGGACTCACCGGGGCGCGAGAACGAGACGATCTTGTCGTACTCGCCGGTCTCCATCAGCTTCTTTTCGATGCGCTCGGTGACCTGGCGCGAAACCTCTTCGGCACTTGCGCCCGGCCAGTTGGTCTTGATCACCATGGCCTTGAAGGTAAAGGGCGGGTCTTCGCTCTGACCCAGCTTGGTGTAGGACAGCGTGCCGACCAGCGCCAGCAATACCATCAGGAACAGTACGATCTGGCGATTGCGCAGCGCCCAGGCGGAAAGGTTGAAACCCATCGGGACTTACTCCTTGGCTGCCAGATTCACCACACGGTTGGACCGGTCCACCGGCCGTATCTGTTGCCCTTCGTGCAGCACGTGGCCGCCGGCGGCAACCACCCAGTCGCTGGCGCTCAGGCCCTCGAGCACTGGAACGCTGGTCTCGCCATAGGCCCCCACGCGTACCGCGGTACGCTGCAACCGGTTGTCGGCCCCGACACGCCATACATAGGCCTGGCCATTCTCGGCCGTCACGGCCGACAACGGCACCGCCAGCGGCACCTGCTCGGCATGCTGGATGAATACCCGGGCACTCTGCCCCAGTTGCGCCGGCACCTTGCCGGCACTGAACGCAATGCGTGCGGCAAAGGTGCGCGAGCGCGGGTCGGCGGCTGGCGAGAGCTCGCGAATACGCCCCTCGAAGCGGGTATCGGGTTGCGACCACAGCTCAACGGCCACTGGCTGGCCCACCTTGAAACGACCGAAGTTCTGCTCGGGCAGGCTGATCAGCACCTCGCGCTCGCCATCGGCGGCCAGGGTGAATACCGTCTGCCCGGCCGCCACCACCTGGCCGACCTCGACCAGCCGCTTGGCCACCACACCGTCCTGCGGTGCACGCAGCACCGAGTAGCCGGCCTGATTGCCCGCCACGTCGAATTCGGCGCGCACCTGATTGACCCGTGCCAGGCCGGCACGGTAGAGGTTTTCGGCGTTGTCGTACTGCGAACGACTGACCATCTGTTTGGCCAGCAGCGTCTGGTAGCGATCACGCTCGGCCTTGACCAGGCTCAGGTTGGCCTGCGCTGCGGCCATCTGCGCGCGGCTGGCCTCCAGTTGCAGGCGCACGTCCTGCGGATCGAGTTCGGCCAGCGGCTGGTCGGCCTTGACCCGTTGGCCCTCCTCCACCAGGCGCTTGCTGACCTTGCCGGCAATGCGAAACGCCAGCTCCGGCTCAAGGCGCGCGCGCACCTCGCCGGGGTAGCTGTCGACCGCAGCCGTGGACAATTGCGGCTGCACCACCATGGCCGGGCGCAGCGCGGTGGGGGGCGGGCTCTCCTGACCGCAGCCGCCGAGCAGCAGGGCAAAGGTGAGCGGGAGTGCGAAGGGCAAGGCATGGCGCAACATGATCGAAAACCTTCCGTGAACAGCGCTTCGAATATTTATACTGGCGGGTATAGTAAATCAGCGAAACGATGCCGGGAAGCGATTGTCGGACAGAAATTGCAACGCCGTAGCGCCAGCCACGGTGTACCCTGTCCTCTTGTCAAACTTGCACGTGTCATCCATGCCAAAAGATCCCAGCGTCCCCGCCGGCCCCGGCCGCCCGAAGGACCTCGCCAAACGCCAGGCCATCCTGGAGGCGGCCAAAGCCCTGTTTCTCACCCACGGTTACGCCAACACCAGCATGGATGCGGTCGCCACAGCGGCAGGTGTGTCGAAGCTCACCGTCTACAGCCACTTCACCGACAAGGAGACACTGTTCTCCTCGGCCGTGGTGGCGACCTGCACGGCGCAGTTGCCCGAGGTGATCTTCGAACTGGCCGAAGGCGCCTCGGTGGAGCAGGTGCTGCTGAACATCGGGCGTGGTTTTCAGGCGCTGATCAGCAGTGACCAGTCGGTGAAACTGAGCCGCCTGATCATCGCACTCGGCCCGCAGGACCCCAAGCTCAGCCAGATCTTCTTCGAAGCCGGCCCGTTGCTGGTGCTGCACGAGATGGAAATCCTGCTGCAGCGCATCGATCAGCGTGGCCTGCTGAGCATCGATCAGCCGGCCAAGGCCGCCGAGCATTTCTTCTGCCTGCTCAAGGGCGCAGCCAACTACCGGTTGCTGCTGGGGTATGCCCCGGCACTGGATGCCGAGGCCGCCGAACGCCACGTGCAGGACGTGGTAGCGCTGTTCATCCGCGCCTACCGGCCCTGAGTCAGGGCTTGAGCGCCTTTTTCGGGTAGATGTCGTAGCGGCTCGACTTGCCTTCCAGGCTGTGGCTGGGCTTGGGCCCGTCGATGATCGGCGCCTTGCGCGGGCGCTTGACCACCACCCGGTGGCTGGCCAGCGCCAGCGCCGCTTCGAGCAACGCCGGGGCGTCGAGGTCGTCGCCGACCAGCGGACGGAACACGCGCATCTCCTTTTTCACCAGGGCGCTCTTGTCGCGGTGCGGAAACATCGGGTCCAGGTAGATCACCTGCGGTGGCTCGCCCTGCCAGTCGCGCATGCGCTCGATGGAGTTGCCAGGCAGCAACTGCATGCGCGCCACGATCGGGCCGACCTCGGCATCGCCGGCGGCACGTGCCAGGCCATCCTCGAGCAACGCCGCCACCAGCGGCTGGCGCTCGATCAATTGCATCTGGCAACCCAGCCCGGCCAGCACGAAGGCGTCCTTGCCCAGCCCGGCCGTGGCGTCCAGTACGTGCGGGCGTACGCCCTGAGCGATGCCCACGGCCTTGGCGATCATCTGCCCGCTGCCACCGCCGAACACCCGCCGGTGCGCCGCCGCGCCTTCGACGAAGTCGACCCGTACCGGGCCGGGGGCCTGCGGACCAAGCTGCTGGATCTGCAAGCCCGCCTCACCCACCTGCACGGCAAACGCCGCCGAATCGTCCTGCAGCGGCAAACCAAGGCGCACCGCCCACCGCTCGGCCTGCGCCTGGTACTCGCCCGCCAACGCCTCGACCCGGATACCGCCGTCCGCCAGTTGCTCCACCGCTCACCTACCCCATGCAAAAAAATTAAATGATTGCCGGACTGTGCCGATAACCGCAGTAATCGCTATTTTGCCAGACCCGGACAGCCAACGACTGCCATGTCAGACATTCTTCAGCTTCCTTCCGGTTATCTGTCGCCCGTCGGCGACTTTGCCCGGCACAACACCCAGACCCTCGGGGGCGTCAGCCACCTGTGGCAGGACTTCTTTGCCCAGGCGTTGGCAGAGCAGCAGGGTGAAGGCACTGAAGCAAGCGAGCTGGCAGCTCCCGAGGTGGACGCCGCCACCGGCGAGCCGATCGCCGGCAGCCAGACTCTGGCACAGATCCACAGCCAGCGCCTGTGCAACGTGCAGGACACGATCGTGGCCCCGCCCGAGCCGCTGTTCCTGCCGATCGCCGAATTCGAACTGGACCTGCTCGACAAGCCTGCGCCGCCGTTCAGCGCGCTGGAGCTGATCGAGCAGCAGCGTCAGCTGGATATCAGCAACAACTGGGTACGCCCGGTGGTGATGAGCCAGGGCCACCCGCTGCCCGAGCCGGGCCCGGCACCGCAGCCTTATCCGCTGCACCTGCCGATCGCCGAGCTGGAAGCCAACCTGCTCGACCCGGCCCCCGAGCCGTTCGACGAGGCGACCCTGGTCAAGCAGCAATCGGCGCTGGACTTCGACCTGCGCTGGGCACGCCCGGTGGTACTGAACAACGTGCGTATCGCCGCTTAACGGCAGATCTGCCAGAAGCCCATGTCCAGGTGAAAGTGATTGCGGTGCGCGGCATTGTAGTCGGGCCCCAGCACCGTATTGAAGCTGTCACAGGCGCCCGCGTGGACCTCGCGCAGGAACCTCGCCTTGGCGCCCTCCCCCTGCCAGTCGCGCACAAGATCGATACGTTGCCCGTCCGCCAGCCGAAACCCGGCGATATCCAGCGCATTGGCGCCGGCATGCTGGCTGCGCCGGCCTTCCTTGCGCCCATACACATTGCGACAGGCGAAGCTGCCCAGGTGGTCGACCTGCACCACCGGCTGGCCAAACGCGCGTTGCGCTGCCGGTTGCAGGCCATGGCGCTCGAACAGCGCGAACGCCACCGCCACCGGACAACTGGCCAGGAAGCTGCTGCTCAGGCGCACGCCTGAACCCTGCACGCGCACCACGTTGTGCAGCGGGCACGCCACCGTGGCCGCACTGTCGGCCTGCCTGCTGTAGCGCAAGGTCGAAGTGGCCAGGGCCTGTGCGCACAGTTGCGGGTCATCCTGCAGACGCCCCAACTTGTAGGGGGTAAGCAGGTTGGGCGGTGCCTTCACATCCAGCACCGCCCACAGGTTCCAGGCCGACGGCACGCGCCAGCCCTGCTGCCAGGCCAACAGCCCGGCGGCGACAACGCTTGCCAGCAGGCCAACGACTGTCCCTCGCCGCATGGCCGCTCAGCGCCTGAACAGCTGGTTGAGCTGGTCGAACGACAGCGCCTGCTCGGCGTAGTCGAAACGGCCCTGGTCGCGGATGCGCTCGGCGGCGTGGAAAAATGCGCCATAGGCAGCCCGCGCCAGCGACGAGCCGACACTGATGCGCTTGACCCCGAGCGCCTGTACCTCGGCCAGACTCAGGCTCACCCCGCTCAGGCCCATCAGCACGTTGACCGGCCGCGGTGCCACCGCCTGCACCACGCGCCGGATCTGCTCGGCACTGCGCAGGCCCGGGGCGTACAGCACATCAGCGCCGGCCTCGGCGAACGCCTGCAGACGCGCAATCGTGTCATCCAGGTCCTGGCGCCCATGCAGCAGGTTTTCGGCGCGGGCGCACAGCATGAACGGAAACGCCAGGCTGCGTGCCGCCGCAACAGCCGCCTCAACGCGCTCTACGGCGTGATGGAAGCCGTAGACAGGTTCATCCGGGTCACCACTGGCATCCTCGATGGAACCGCCTACAAGGCCCGCTGCAGCGGCTTGCAGGATGGCAGCGGCACAGCCCTTGGGATCATCACTGAAACCGTTCTCCAGGTCTGCGGCCACTGGCAAGGCCGTGGCATCGACGATGCTGCGCGCATTGCCCAGGGTTTCGTCCAGGGTCATGGCGCCTTCAGCGTCGGGACGCCCCAACGAAAACGCCAGGCCCGCGCTGGTGGTCGCCAGCGCCTCGAAGCCCAGGCTGGCCAGCAACTTGGCAGAGCCGGCATCCCACGGATTGGGGATGACGAACGCGCCGTCACGTTCATGCAAGGCCTTGAAGGCTTCGGCACGCAGGGTTTGTACATCCATGGTCACAGCTCCCAGGCAGAGGCGCCAGGCCGCCTAGAGCAGGCCGAGCTGTTCGGCCTGTGGCGCCCTGTGCAGTTCGGGCAAGGCCGGCAAGCCGGGCAGGCGCTCCATCAGGCCGCGATGGAATCGCTGCGCCAGCGCGGCAGCCAGGCGGTTGTCCGCAGTATGCAGGAAAACGTAAGGGCTTCGGCCCTCCTCGATCCAGCCCGCCACCTTGTCCAGCCAGGGCAGCAGGAAGGGTTCGTTGGCGGCCAGTTCCGGGTGGCCGATGAAGCGCACCTGCGGGCTCTGGCTGAAGGCGGTGGGACGCGGCGGCACGCGCGGCTTCTTGGACTGTGCGTGGAGCACGCCAGGCTCGCGCGAGGTGCAACTGAACAACGCTCGCGGGTCCAGGCAGATGCGCTCGACGCCGCGTTCGCACAGCAGGCGATTGAGCAAGCGCTCGTCATCACCCTTGGCGAAGAACGCCGCATTGCGCACCTCCACTGCCAGGGCAACACCGACCTCGTCGATGAACGCCAGCAGTTCCCCCAGGCGCGCCGGGCCGAAGCTCGCCGGCAGTTGCAACCAGTACGGCGCAACGCGTGCACCGAGCGGCTTGAGGAGGTTGATGAAGGTTTGCGCCGCCACCAACTGCTGGCGCAGGTCGCCGCCATGGCTGATGTCGCCAGGGAACTTGGCCGTGAAGCGAAAGTGCGCGGGCATGATCTGCGCCCAGCGCTCGAGGGTGGCCGGCGCGGGACGTGCATAGAACGTGGTGTTGCCTTCTACGGCGTTGAACACCTGGCTGTAGAGGCCGAGAAAATCGCTGGTCTTGGCATCGACGGGGTACAGGTACTCGCGCCAGGCGTTTTCACTCCAGGACGGGCAACCGAGAAAGTAAGGGAGAGGCGTCATGCCTCAAATGTACAGGTCCAGCCCCAGCACTTCCATCTCCCAGTCGACGAAGCCTGCGGTGGTGAGGTAGCTGGTCAGGGCCTGGGCGGTGCGCTTGTTGCGCGTCCGCGGGAAGATCATGTCTTGCTGGCGCACCGGCAGGCCGCCGCTGCTGCGCCCGGCTGCAGCGGTATTGCCGGCCTGGGCCGGCTGCGCCTCGAACTCGCCTGGCAGGTCTTCGTCCACATCCTCATCGCGCACCAGCGGCTTACGCAGCGGGCGCTTGATCGGGTAGGACTGGGAAGAAAAGCCGTCGACGCGCATGAACAGTTACTCAGGACCAATGATGGCAATTTAGCGGCACCTGAACGACTTCGCAAATGCCGACTGATAACTGGACCACATATCGAGCAAAAGGTTTATGTGCAATGGCGATAGACGACCAACGGCGCTCAGCGCGCCTTGGGCGTGGCCACCTTGTCGCGCAGGTACACCGGCTGGGCCAGATCGGCCGCAATGCCTTCGCCACGGTCCCAGGCGAACCGCGCCAGGGTCAGCAGGTCGAGGGCGTGGGGCAACATGCCGGCGTCCTGTCCCGTGACAGTGACCGGCAACCGGTCTGCATAGCCCCAGCCGTACCGGCGCCGAACCAGTCGCCGCCAACCCCGGCCGGCAGGCTGACCTGCTCGGGGGCCAGCACCGCTTCGCTGCCCAGCAGGCGCATTTCGCCAGCATTGTGCTGATAGCAACCCCAGTACACTTCGTCCATCCGCGCATCGATGGCGGCCGCCACCTGCTCGGCGCCGTGCTCGCGCAGCGCGCGCTGTGCCAGCAACGCCAGGTTCGACACCGGCAGCACCGGGCGATCGAGGGCGAAGGCCAGGCCCTGCACCACGCCGATGGCAATCCGTACCCCGGTAAAGGCGCCCGGCCCGCGGCCAAAGGCGATCGCGTCCACCGCCGACAGTGCGATACCGGCCTCGGCCAGCAGGGTCTGGATCATCGGCAGCAGCTTTTGCGCATGCAGCCGCGGGATCACCTCATAGTGGCTGAGCACCTTGCCGTCATGCAGCAAGGCAACGGAGCAGGCTTCAGTGGCGGTATCCAGGGCCAGCAAGGTGGTCATCGGGGGTTCCAGGGGCAAGAAAAAAGAGCGGCATTATAAACAACAACGCCCGCAAGCGGGCCGTTGTATGCACATCCGAGCACAGATCAGCTCAGGGCGGCGAGCACCTTGGAGGTGATGGCGTCGACCGAGCCCACGCCTTCGATGTGGCTGTACTTCGGCTTGCCGCCATGGTCAGCCGACAGCTTCTGGTAGAAGTCCACCAGCGGCTTGGTCTGCTCGTGGTAGACCGACAGGCGATGACGCACGGTTTCTTCGGTGTCGTCTTTGCGCTGTACCAGCGGCTCGCCGGTCTCGTCGTCCTTGCCTTCGACTTTTGGCGGGTTATAGACCACGTGGTAGACGCGGCCCGAACCTTCGTGCACACGGCGACCGGCGATACGCTGGACGATTTCTTCGTCGGCAACGGCGATCTCGACCACGGCGTCCAGCTCGACACCGGCAGTCACCAGGGCTTCAGCCTGGGGGATGGTGCGTGGGAAACCGTCGAACAGGAAACCGTTGGCGCAGTCGGCCTGGGCAATACGGTCCTTGACCAGGTTGATGATCAGCTCGTCGGAGACCAGCTTGCCGGCGTCCATGATCGCCTTGGCTTCGAGGCCCAGCGGGGTGCCCGCCTTGACCGCGGCACGCAGCATGTCGCCGGTGGAGATCTGTGGAATGCCGAACTTTTCGGTGATGAACTTAGCCTGAGTACCTTTACCGGCCCCGGGAGCTCCCAGCAGAATTACGCGCATCTTGTGCTCCTCAATTTTTTATAAGCAAATCAATGGATTCGCCACTCAGGGCCAATCCCAAGAATCGGGTGATGACCGCAATTCGGTCAAAAGGCTGCTCAAGATACACAGCGCACCCAGACCACACAAGCGGTCGAAAGTCGGAAAAAACTGCTGCGAGGGGCCGCTCAGGCTCGGGTTGCGCCAGGCGCAACCGGGTGCCGAGCGCTTCCCCGCGCCCCCTCGGGCAAGGCGCCGCGCACCGCCACCCTGCCCCGCTGGCGCGCTTAACCGGTGTTGCGCAAACCGGCTGCAATACCCGCCACAGTCACCAGCAGCGCCTGTTCCAAAGGGCTGTCCAGAGCGGCTTCACGCCCGCGCGAGCGCGCCAGCAGCTCGGCCTGCAATAGATGTAGCGGGTCCAGGTAGGTATTGCGCAGGCGGATGAATTCGAGGGTCTCGGGGCTGTGTGCCAGTAGCACCGGCTGGCCGGTCAGGCCCAGCACCACCTGGCACGCCTGCGACAATAGGTCGCGCAAATGCCCCCCCCAAAGGTCGCAGTTGCGGTTGCACTAGACGTTCGTCGTAGGAGCGCGCGATCTCTGCATCGGCCTTGGCCAGGACCATTTCGAGCATGTCGATGCGGGTACGGAAGAACGGCCAGTGCTCGCGCATCTCGGCCAGCAGTTCGCCCTGCCCGCGTGCCAGTGCATTGTTCAGCGCCGCTTCCCAGCCAAGCCAGGCGGGCAGCATCAGGCGCGTCTGGGTCCAGCCGAAAATCCACGGGATGGCGCGCAGGCTCTCGATGCCGCCCGCACGCCGCTTGGCCGGGCGGCTGCCCAGCGGCAGACGCCGAGCTCCTGTTCGGGGGTGGACTGGCGGAAGTACTCGACGAACTGCGGGTTGTCACGCACCACCGCGCGGTAGGCGTTCACGCCATCGCCCGCCAGTTGGTCCATCAGTTCGCGCCAGGCTGGCTGCGGTGGGGGGGGGCGGCAACAGGGTCGCCTCCAGCACCGCCGCCAGGTACAGGTTGAGGTTCTGCTCGGCGATGTCTGGCAAACCGAACTTGAAGCGGATCATCTCGCCTTGCTCGGTGGTGCGGAACCGCCCGGCCACCGATCCCGGCGGCTGCGACAGGATCGCCGCATGCGCCGGGCCACCGCCGCGCCCCACGGTGCCGCCGGCGGC
>NZ_JAAHBU010000029.1 GCF_010671725.1 Pseudomonas brassicae
AACTGGGCAGCGGCCTGAAGGAAGTCGAGGTGACGGGCGCAAGCAGTTCATCAGCTTCACCCGCGTCAACGGCGTGCCATCGGCCGACTGGTACGTGGCGCTGGTGGTCGACCAGGACTACGCCTTCGCCATGCTCAGCGAATTCCGCACCTCGGCTGTCATCGCCACGCTGATCGCCGTGCTGATCATCATCGCGCTGCTGGGCGTGCTGATCCGCGTACTGATGGAACCGCTGCACGTGATGGGCCGCGCCATGCACGACATCGCCGAAGGCGAAGGCGACCTGACCAAGCGCCTGCGCATTCATGCGCATGACGAGTTCGGCATGCTGGGCAAGTCGTTCAACCGCTTTGTGGAGCGCATCCACGATTCGATCCGCGAAGTGTCCTCGGCCACCGGTCAGGTCAACGAAGTGGCGCTGCGCGTGGTCAGCGCCTCCAATGCCTCGATCCACAATGCCGACCAGCAGAGCGGTCGCACCAGCAGCGTGGCGGCGGCGATCAACCAGCTGGGCGCCGCTGCCCAGGAGATCGCACAGAACGCCGCCCTCGCCTCGCAGCATTCCAGCGAGCGCGCAACCAGGCTGCCGACGGGCAGGACGTGGTCAACCAGACCATCGCGGTGATGAACCAGCTGTCGACCAAGATCAGCGACTCATGCACCAACATCGAGATGCTCAATGCCAATACGGTGAACATCGGGCAGATCCTTGAAGTGATCAGCGGGATTTCCCAACAGACCAACCTGCTGGCGCTCAACGCGGCGATCGAGGCGGCGCGCGCCGGTGAAGCCGGGCGCGGCTTTGCGGTGGTGGCCGATGAAGTGCGCAACCTGGCGCACCGCACCCAGGACTCGGCGCAGCAGGTGCAGAAGATCATCGAAGAGCTGCAGGCCGGTGCCCAGGTGGCGGTCAGCACCATGACCGAGAGTCAGCGCCAGAGCCAGCACAGCGTGGGCATCGCCAACCAGGCCGGCGAACGGCTGGGCAGCGTGACCCTGCGCATTGGCGAGATCGACGGGATGAACCAGTCGGTGGCGACCGCCACCGAAGAGCAGACGGCGGTGGTCGAGTCGATCAATGTCGACATCACCGAGATCAATACGCTGAATGAGGAAGGGGTGGAGAACCTGCAAGCGACGTTGCGTGCCTGCAATGACCTGGAGAGCCAGGTGGACCGCTTGAAGCACCTGGTGGGCAGCTTCAGGATCTAGGGCTGCTGTGCCGACCTCTTCGCTGGCAAGCCAGCTCCCACAAGGAAATGAGGTGTACACAAAACCTGTGGGAGCCGGCTTGCCGGCGAAGGGGCCGGCAAGTCGGTCGCACAATCAGAACCGTGAACCCGGCTCCAGCAGAAAATCCATCTCTTCATCGGTACTCGGCCGCCCCAGCAGCAGGTTGCGGTGCGGGAACCGACCGAACCGCGCAATCACGCGCTGGTGCTGCTCGGCATAGTCGAGAAACCCCTCGAACAGGCGTCGATCACTGTCAGGCTGCGCATCCAGCAACAGCTGATAACGCTCGATGCTGATGTTCTGCCAGTCCAGCACCTCGGCATGCTCCAGCACCAGCAGGATGAACACCCGCTGGATCGGCAGCAGCTGGTAATCCCAGGCCTTGTCCAGGCCCTGCATCACCAGCACCTGCGCACGCCGGTCGCCATCGAAGGCCTGCTGGGTGTCACGGTGGATCATGCGCGGCAGCTGGTCCAGCAGCAGGACCAGGCCCAGCCACCCCTGCGGGCACACCAACCATTCATCCAACCCGCCAGCCAGGGCCTGCTCCGCCAGCTCGCCGAAGCGCTCGCGCGCCTCGTCGTCGTGATGCTTGCCGAACCACAGCGTACTCTTCTCGTCAGCCACGGCCTGGGGGCTGTTGCCCCAGCCGAACCACCATTCCAACAACGGCTGCCAAGGTGCGAGCATGATTTACTCCTGGTGATAGCCCGTGACGCGCTCGACTTCCTGCTTGGAACCCAGGAACACCGCCACACGCTGGTGCAGGCTTTCGGGCTGGATGTCGAGGATGCGCTGGCGACCGTCGGTGGACGCACCGCCGGCCTGCTCGATGATGAACGACATCGGGTTGGCTTCGTACATCAGGCGCAGCTTGCCTGGCTTGGAAGGCTCGCGCGCGTCACGCGGGTACATGAACAGGCCGCCACGGGTCAGGATGCGGTGCACGTCGGCAACCATCGAGGCGATCCAGCGCATGTTGTAGTTCTTTTTCAGCGGGCCGGTCTCGCCTGCCAGCAGTTCGCCCACATAGCGGGTCACCGGGGCTTCCCAGTGGCGCTGGTTGGACATGTTGATGGCGAACTCGGCGGTGGTTTCCGGCACCTGGATGTTCTCGTGGGTGAGCACGAAGCTGCCCAGCTCACGGTCCAGGGTGAAGCCCTTGACGCCATTGCCCAGGGTCAGGATCAGCATGGTCTGCGGGCCGTAGATCGCGTAACCGGCGGCGACCTGCTTGGTGCCTGGCTGCAGGAACGCCTGCTCGTTCAGGCTTTCGTTCTGGCTCAGGTACTCGTTGGGGCAGCGCAGTACCGAGAAGATGGTGCCGACCGAGACATTGACGTCGATGTTCGACGAACCGTCCAGCGGGTCGAATACCAGCAGGTAGGCACCCTTGGGGTATTTGCCCGGGATCTGGTAGGCGTTGTCCATCTCTTCGGACGCCATGCCGGCCAGGTGGCCGCCCCACTCGTTGGCTTCGAGCAGGATGTCGTTGGAGATCACGTCCAGTTTCTTCTGGACTTCGCCTTGCACGTTCTCGGTGCCCATGCTGCCGAGCACGCCGCCCAGGGCGCCCTTGGACACGTTGTGGCTGATTTCCTTGCACGCACGCGCCACCACTTCGATAAGGAAGCGCAGATCGGCAGGGGTGCTGTTGCTGCGGGTCTGCTCAATCAGGTAGCGACTCAGGGTAACGCGGGACATGTAAGGCTCCGGAGGATGGGGTAGTAAAAAACCCACGCAGTTTACAGGGAGAGTGAAGCGCTAGCGAGCAATAGGACATGCTCGCCCGATCAGACGGCACATTGGCCCGAAGGTTCACGCCCCCGGGCCAGGTGTCGACGGGCTACTCGAGTGCCTGCCAGATCTCGCTGGCGTACTCGCGGATGGTGCGGTCGGAGGAGAACCAGCCCATGCGCGCCGTGTTGAGCACGGCCGAGCGCCACCACAGCTTGGGTTCGTGCCACAGCGCGTCGACGCGCTGCTGGGCGTCCCAGTAGGCGTCGAAATCGGCACACAGCAGGAACCGGTCGTAGGCGACCAGCGCGTCGATCAGGCCGACGTAGCGGCCGGGATCGTCCGGCGAGAACACCCCGCCACGGATCGCCTGCAGCACGTCGTTGAGGCGCGACGAGGCGCCGATGGCCGCGCTCGCGGCGAAGTCGCCGCTGCGCTTGCGCGCCTCCACCTGTTGCGACGTCAGGCCGAAGATGAACATGTGCTCGGCGCCCACGTGTTCGCACATCTCCACATTGGCGCCATCGAGCGTACCGATGGTCAGTGCACCATTGAGGCCGAACTTCATGTTGCTGGTGCCCGAGGCCTCGTAGCCGGCGGTGGAGATCTGCTCGGACAGGTCGGCCGCCGGGATGATGCTCTCGGCCAGGCTGACGTTGTAGTTGGGCAGGAACACCACCTTGAGCAGGCCGCGCACGGTCGGGTCGTTGTTGACCACCTTGGCGATGTCGTTGGTCAGCTTGATGATCAGCTTGGCCTGGTGATAGCTGGCCGCCGCCTTGCCGGCGAAGATCTTCACCCGCGGCGCCCAGTTGGTGCCCGGCTCGGCGCGGATCGCCTGGTACAGCGCCACGGTGTGCAGCAGGTTGAGCAACTGGCGCTTGTACTCGTGGATGCGCTTGACCTGCACATCGAACATCGCCTCGGGGTTGACCGTGATGCCCAGGCGCTCCTGGATCAGGTTGGCCAGGGCCTTCTTGCTGTGCAGACGCTGCTCGGCAAAGGCCTTGCGAAACGCCGCCTTGTCGGCGAACGGTTCGAGCCCCTTGAGGTGCTTCTCGGGGTCGTCGAGCACGTCGGGGCCCAGCGCCTCCACCAGCATGCCGGTGAGTGGCGGGTTGGCCTGGTACAGCCAGCGGCGGAAGGTGATGCCGTTGGTCTTGTTGTTGATCCGCTCGGGGTAGAGCTTGTGCATCTCGCAGAACACGGTGCTGCGCATCAGCTTGGTGTGCAGCCCCGACACCCCGTTGACGCTGTGCGAGCCGAGAAACGCCAGGTTGCCCATGCGCACGCGGCGGCCGTTGTCTTCCTCGATCAGCGAAACGGCGCGCAGCACGTCGAAGTCATGGATGCCCTTGGCGCGCAGCGCATCGATGTGAAAGGCGTTGATCAGGTAGATGATCTGCATGTGGCGCGGCAGCATGCGCTCCATCAACCCCACCGACCAGGTCTCCAGCGCCTCGGGCAGCAGGGTGTGGTTGGTGTAGGCCAGGGTGTCGACGGTGAGCTGCCAGGCGGTGTCCCACGGCACTTCGTGCTGGTCTACCAGCAGGCGCATCAGCTCGGCCACGGCAATCGAGGGGTGGGTGTCGTTGAGCTGGATCGCGGCCTTCTCGTGCAGGTTGAGCAGGCTGGGGTTCATGTTCAGGTGGCGGCGCAGCAGGTCCTGCAGCGACGCGAGACGAAAAAGTACTCCTGGCGCAGGCGCAGTTCCTGGCCGGCCTCGGTGCTGTCGGCCGGGTACAGCACCCGCGAGATCGACTCGGCGCGGGCCACTTCGGCCACCGCGCCAAGGTGATCGCCGGCGTTGAAGCGCTCCAGGTGCAGCTCTTCCAAGGCCCGTGCACGCCACAGGCGCAAGGTGTTGACGCTGGCGCGCGCCAGCCCACCACCGGCGTGTCATACGCCACCGCCCGCACCGTTTCGGCGGGCCACCACACCTGGCGCGGCTGGCCGGCGTCGTCGTGGCGGGTCTCGACGCTGCCGCCAAAGCTGATCGGGTAGATCACCTCGGCGCGCTCGAACTCCCACGGGTTGCCGAAGTCCAGCCAGTTCTCGGTCTGCTCCTGCTGCCAGCCGTCCACCACTGCCTGGCGGAACAGGCCGTGCTCATAGCGGATGCCGTAGCCGTGGGCGGCGATGCCCAGGGTCGACATGCTTTCCATGAAACAGGCCGCCAGCCGGCCCAGGCCACCGTTGCCCAGGGCCGCATCGGGCTCCAGCAGGCGGATGCGCTCCAGGTCCACGTGCAGGCCGGTCAGGGCCTCGCGGGCGATGTCGAGCAGGCCGAGGTTGCTCAGGCTGTCGTAGAGCAGGCGGCCGATCAGGAACTCCAGGGAGAGGTAGTACACGCGTTTCTGGCTTTTGCGGTAGATCTGCCGGGTATGGTCCATCCAGTGGTCGACCATGTGGTCGCGCGCGGCCAGGGCAATGGCTTCGAACCAGTCGTGCTCGAAGGCGTGTTCGGGGTCCTTGCCGACGGCGTAGGTCAGCTTTTCCAGTACAGCGGTGCGAAACGCGGCCACCTCTGCGTCACGTGCGAGTGGTTCCTGAGACATACGACGTCCTCGGGCAAGTTGACGAATACGGATGGAGATTTCTCAGCCTAGACGGTTCGACCGGGAGCGATAGCCCAGGTTCGCGTGTTTCTGTGCAAAAGCAGTACCGCTTGCACGCAAAGCCGGCAAATGGTTGTTCACATTTTGACCAACTCCGGTATGATCGCGCGCCCACAGCACATCTAATAACCTGAGCCTGATGAAACCGACCCTGATTGCCGCCGCCGAACTCGACCGCCTGGACACCTGGCAGAGGTATGCCAGCCATATGTGCGGGGGCTGCGTGTCCAGTTGCTGCACCCTGCCGGTGGAGGTCAAGCTCAAGGACCTGATCCGCATTGGCGTGGTGGATGAATTCGAAGCGGGCGAGCCGCCCAAGAACGTGGCCAAGCGTTTGCAGAAAGAAGGCATTGTCGAGCGCTTCAACCAGAAGTCCGGCATCTTCACCTTGCAGCGCATGAGCAATGACGATTGCCTGTACCTGGACCGCAAGACGCGTTTCTGCACCATTTACGACAAGCGCCCGGACACCTGCCGCAACCATCCCAAGATCGGCCCGCGGCCGGGGTATTGCGCCTACAAGCCCAAGCCCGCGGCGCGCTGACCGAAAAACTTCGCTGGCAAGCCAGCGCCCACAGGGATCTGCGCGGTCCTGGTGGGAGCTGGCTTGCCAGCGAAGGGGCCAGTACGGTCTGAGTCCTTGCACAAACAAAAACGCGGCCTTTGGACCGGGGGCGTTTTTCATTCAGCGAGGGCTAGAACATCAAGCCTTGGCTTTCTTGGCAGCGCGGGTACGCTCGCTTTCGTCCAGGATCTTCTTGCGAAGACGGATGGACTTCGGCGTGACTTCGCACAGCTCGTCTTCCTGGATGTATTCCAGGGCCTGTTCCAGGGTGAAGCGAACAGGCGGAACCAGTGCGATGGTTTCGTCTTTGCCCGAAGCACGCATGTTGTCGAGCTTCTTGCCCTTGGTAGGGTTGACGCCCAGGTCGTTGTCGCGGCTGTTCTGGCCGACGATCTGACCGTTGTAGATCTCCTGGCCGTGCTCGACGAACAGCTTGCCGCGCGCCTGCAGGGTTTCCAGCGAGTAGGTCAGTGCCTTGCCGGTTTCTACCGAAACCAGTACGCCGTTCTGACGGCCGGACATGTGGCCCGACTTCACTGGCGCGTAACGATCGAAGATCGAGGTCAGGATGCCAGCACCGTTGGTCAGGGTCAGGAACTGGTTACGGAAACCGATCAGACCGCGAGCAGGGATGTTGTATTCCAGGCGAACACGGCCTTTGCCATCCGGCACCATGTTGCTCAGGTCGCCCTTACGCAGGCCCATCTCTTCCATGACCTTGCCCTGCGCTTCTTCAGGGATGTCGATGGTCACGTTTTCGAACGGTTCCTGCTTCACGCCGTCGACTTCACGGATGATCACTTCCGGACGGCCCAGGGCCATTTCGAAGCCTTCGCGACGCATGGTTTCGATCAGTACCGAGAGGTGCAGCTCACCACGGCCGGACACCTTGAACTTGTCAGCCGAGTCGCCTTCTTCAACGCGCAGTGCAACGTTGTACAGCAGCTCTTTGTCCAGACGCTCCTTGATGTTGCGCGAGGTCACGAACTTGCCTTCTTTACCGCAGAATGGCGAGTCGTTGACCTGGAAGGTCATGGAAACGGTTGGCTCGTCAACGGTCAGCGGCTTCATCGCTTCGACGTTCAGTGGGTCGCACAGGGTGTCGGAGATGAACAGCTCGTCGAAGCCGCTGATGCAGACGATGTCGCCGGCAGCTGCTTCTTCAACGTCGACGCGGTGCAGACCGTGGTGACCCATCAGCTTCAGGATGCGGCCTTTGCGCTCTTTGCCGTCAACGTCGATCGCCACCACCGGGGTGTTCGGCTTGACGCGACCACGGGCGATACGGCCAACGCCGATAACACCCAGGAAGCTGTTGTAGTCCAGGGCCGAGATCTGCATCTGGAACGGGCCGTCACGGTCGACAGCGGGTGCTGGAACGTGATCGACAACCGCCTGGTACAGCGCGGTCATGTCTTCGCCCATGGCGGTGTGATCCAGGCCGGCAATGCCGTTCAGGGCCGAGGCGTAGACAACCTGGAAGTCCAGTTGCTCTTCGGTGGCGCCCAGGTTGTCGAACAGATCGAAGATCTGGTCCAGCACCCAGTCAGGACGCGCGCCCGGACGGTCGACTTTGTTGATCACCACGATCGGACGCAGGCCGGCTTCGAAGGCCTTCTTGGTCACGAAACGGGTTTGCGGCATAGGGCCGTCCTGAGCGTCGACCAGCAGCAGCACGGAGTCGACCATCGACATCACGCGCTCTACTTCACCACCGAAGTCGGCGTGGCCCGGGGTGTCCACGATGTTGATGTGGTAGCCGTTCCAGTTGATGGCGGTGTTTTTCGCCAGAATGGTAATGCCGCGCTCTTTTTCCTGGTCGTTGGAGTCCATCACGCGCTCGTCGTTGAGCTCGTTGCGCTCCAGGGTGCCGGATTGACGCAGGAGTTTGTCTACCAGGGTGGTTTTACCATGGTCAACGTGGGCGATGATGGCGATGTTGCGTAGATTTTCGATCACTTGTGTATCTCGATCAGAGGATTCGGGTTGCCGCCCAGTCTAGGCGGCGAATGTGAATGAACGGCGCTCAACGGGCCCGTCGGTCGGGAGGGCGATGGCGGATACTGCCGCCATACAACCCCGGCGTCTTATGTCGGACGATAAACGCGCACATTGGCATGCCCCTCACTCAGTAGATGATGGGCATGCAGGCGACTCATCACACCCTTGTCGCAATACAGCAGGTACTGGCGCGTAGGGTCCAGTTCCTTGAAGCGACTGTTGAGGGCGTAGAACGGCAAGGGCTTGACCTCGATGCCGTCCAGTTCCAGAGGCTGGTCTTCCTGGGCATCGGGGTGACGAATGTCGATCACCACCTGCCCGGCCAGCGCCTGGCTGACTTCTTCGATCTGGATATCCTGGCCGAGTTCATCGATCACGTTGTCGATGGACACCAGGCGGGCACGCTCCAGGGCGCGCTCGAGCACGGCCATGTCGAACTGCTTCTCTTCATGCTCGACACGGTGACGCTTGGCGCAGGTGGTCGGGTTCACCGAGATCACGCCGCAGTATTCGGGCATGTGCTTGGCGAACTCGGCGGTGCCGATTTCGGTGGCCTGGTCGATGATGTCCTGCTTGTGGCTGGCCAGCAACGGGCGCAGCACCAGCTTCTCGGTGGCGGCATCGATCACGGCAAGGTTGGGCAGGGTCTGGCTGGATACCTGGGAGATCGCCTCGCCGGTCACCAGCGCGTCGATCTGCAGGCGGTCGGCGATGTTGGTCGCGGCGCGCAGCATCATGCGCTTGAGGGTCACGCCCATATAACTGTTGTCGACCTTGCCGAGGATCTCGCCCACCACCTCTTCGAACGGCACGCTGACGAACAGCACGCGCTGGCTGCTGCCGTATTTCTTCCACAGGTAGTGCGCGACTTCCATCACGCCCAGCTCGTGGGCACGGCCGCCCAGGTTGAAGAAGCAGAAGTGGGTCATCAGGCCGCGACGCATCATCTGGTAGGCCGCCACGGTGGAGTCGAACCCGCCGGACATCAATACCAGGGTCTGCTCCAGCGCGCCCAGCGGGTAGCCGCCGATGCCCTGGTGCTGGTTGTGGATCACGTACAGGCGCTTGTCACGGATCTCGATGCGCACTTGCACTTCGGGGTTGCGCAGGTCGATACCGGCGGCGCCGCACTGCTTGCGCAACTGGCTGCCGACATAACGGTCGACGTCCATCGAGCTGAAATCATGGTGGCCGCCACGCTTGCAGCGCACGGCGAAATGCTTGCCTTCGAGCAGGTGGCCGAAGTGCGCCTTGCACTTGGCGACGATGTCGTCGAAGTCGCCCAGCGGGTATTCATCTACCTGCAGGAAATGCGCGATGCCCGGCATGCAGCTGAGGCGCTCGGTCATCTCGCGCAGCACTTTCTCGTCGTCCAGGCGGGTGACCACCTCCAGATTGTCCCAGACACCATCGACCGCGAGCGCAGGATCGAGGTCCTTGAGCACGGTACGGATGTTGCGGCCCAGTTGACGGATGAAACGCTTGCGAACCGGGCGGCTCTTGATGGTGATCTCTGGGAATACTTTGACGATTAGTTTCATGAAAACAGCGCGCGCATGGCCAGCCGAAAAAGAAGGGGCGCGGATTATAGCGGAAATCGCTCAAGGTTTGAGCAACTTTTGTACAGAAGGTTTTCAGTGCACTGTTTTGGGTCGCCAGGCATACAAAACGCCTCGTAAGGGTGCAGAAAAAAGCCTGAAAACGCGGTTACCGCCCCCAAACGCTTGAGAATGGGGCGAAAAACCCAACTCGGGGCACTGGCATGCAATTTGCTCCCTTGTGAGGCAGGTTGCCTTGGCGGACTATTCGCGCCCGGCATCACCCACATTACAGGGCTGCACAGGCACGCTCTACCCCACCCGGAGGACACCATGTCGAAGTCGGTTCAACTCATCAAAGATCATGACGTTAAATGGATTGATCTGCGCTTCACTGACACCAAAGGCACCCAGCACCACGTCACCATGCCAGCCCGTGACGCGCTGGAAGACGACTTCTTCGAAGCCGGCAAGATGTTCGACGGTTCGTCCATCGCCGGCTGGAAAGGCATCGAAGCCTCCGACATGATCCTGATGCCGGACGACGCCACTGCCGTGCTCGACCCGTTCACCGAAGAGCCGACCCTGATCCTGGTCTGCGACATCATCGAACCTTCGACCATGCAAGGCTACGACCGCGACCCGCGCGCGATCGCCAAGCAAGCCGAAGAGTTCCTGAAGTCGACCGGCATCGGTGACACCGTGTTCGCCGGCCCAGAGCCTGAGTTCTTCATCTTCGACGAAGTGAAGTTCAAGTCCGACATCTCCGGCTCGATGTTCAAGATCTTCTCCGAGCAAGGCTCGTGGATGTCCGACCAGGACGTGGAAGGCGGCAACAAAGGCCACCGGCCAGGCGTCAAAGGCGGCTACTTCCCGGTGCCGCCGTTCGACCACGACCACGAAATCCGTACTGCCATGTGCAACGCACTGGAAGAAATGGGCCAGACCGTAGAAGTTCACCACCACGAAGTGCGACCGCCGGTCAGAACGAAATCGGTGTGAAGTTCAACACCCTGGTGAAAAAAGCTGACGAAGTTCAGACCCTGAAATACGTCGTGCACAACGTTGCCGACGCTTACGGCCGCACCGCTACCTTCATGCCCAAGCCGCTGTATGGCGACAACGGCTCGGGCATGCACGTGCACATGTCGATCTGGAAAGACGGCAAGAACACCTTCGCCGGTGAAGGCTATGCCGGCCTGTCCGACACCGCCCTGTACTTCATCGGCGGCATCATCAAGCACGGCAAGGCCCTGAACGGTTTCACCAACCCGTCGACCAACTCCTACAAGCGCCTGGTACCAGCTTCGAAGCCCCGGTCATGCTGGCCTACTCGGCGCGCAACCGTTCTGCTTCGATCCGCATTCCTTACGTGTCGAGCCCTAAAGCCCGCCGTATCGAAGCACGCTTCCCGGACCCGGCGGCCAACCCGTACCTGGCCTTCGCTGCCCTGCTGATGGCCGGCCTGGACGGTATCCAGAACAAGATCCACCCTGGCGATGCGGCGACAAGAACCTGTACGACCTGCCGCCTGAAGAGGCCAAAGAGATCCCGCAGGTTTGTGGCAGCCTGAAAGAAGCCCTGGAAGAGCTGGACAAGGGCCGTGCGTTCCTGACCAAGGGCGGCGTGTTCTCCGACGACTTCATCGATGCCTACATCGCGCTCAAGAGCGAAGAAGAAATCCGGGTCCGTACCTTTGTACACCCACTGGAATACGAGCTGTACTACAGCTGCTAAGCCTGTGACGCTCGCTCACGCGGCGTAACCAGAGAGGCCTTCCATTTCGGGAGGCCTTTTTTTTGCCTCGGATTCAAGGGGGCTCGTGCGGGCCTCTTCGCTGGCAAGCCAGCTCCCACAGTTTCTGCGCCGCTCTCAAGAGCGATGGTCATCCTGTGGGAGCCGGCTTGCCCGCGAAAGCATCAGCACAGATCGTGCTCTACAATGGTGCATGCGGTAGCGCTACCCATGCACCAACAGCCCATTTTGGTTCAAAAATCAGCTCAAATTTCAAAACCCAGTCATTTTTTGCGCAGCCATGGCCCTATTTCAGGGAATACCGCTTCTTTTCGGAGCCTTGGTTTAATTTTTGCATTTTCTTCGTATCCGCGGATTACCAGCGCGCGCGACCCTGGCCCCGGCCAAGGCTGCACTGTGCCAAACGAGGTCAACGACGCCCCATGACCATCAGCGATGCACTGCACCGACTGCTACTCGACAACCTGACCACTGCCACCATTCTGCTCAACGCCGAGCTGCGCCTTGAGTACATGAACCCCGCAGCGGAAATGCTCCTGGCCATCAGCGGCCAGCGCAGCCATGGCCAGTTCATCAGCGAGCTGTTCACCGAGTCGACCGAGGCGCTCAATTCGCTGCGCCAGGCGGTCGAGCACGCGCATCCGTTCACCAAGCGCGAAGCCATGCTCACCGCGCTCACCGGGCAGACCCTGACCGTCGACTACGCCGTGACCCCGATCCTGAGCAAGGGCCAGACCCTGTTGCTGCTCGAAGTGCACCCGCGCGACCGGCTACTGCGCATCACCAAGGAAGAGGCGCAGTTGTCCAAACAGGAAACCACCAAGATGCTGGTGCGCGGCATGGCTCACGAAATCAAGAACCCGCTGGGCGGCATCCGGGGCGCGGCGCAACTGCTGGCCCGCGAACTGCCCGATAACGGCCTCAAGGACTACACCAACGTCATCATCGAAGAGGCGACCGCCTGCGTAACCTGGTCGACCGCATGCTCGGTTCGAACAAGCTGCCATCACTGGCCATGACCAACATCCACGAGGTGCTGGAACGCGTGTGCAGCCTGGTGGAGGCCGAGAGCCAGGGCGGCATCACCCTGGTGCGCGACTACGACCCGAGCCTGCCCGACGTACTGATCGACCGCGAGCAGATGATCCAGGCGGTGCTCAACATCGTGCGCAACGCCATGCAGGCCATCAGCGGCCAGAACGAGCTGCGCCTGGGCCGCATCAGCCTGCGCAGCCGCGCCATGCGTCAGTTCACCATCGGCCATACGCGCCATCGCCTGGTGGCGCGCATCGAGATCATCGACAACGGCCCCGGCATCCCGGCGGAACTGCAAGACACCCTCTTCTATCCCATGGTCAGCGGTCGCCCGGACGGTACCGGGCTGGGCCTGGCCATTACCCAGAACATCATCAGCCAGCACCAGGGCCTGATCGAATGTGACAGCCACCCTGGCCACACCACATTTTCGATCTTCCTGCCGCTGGAACAAGGAGCCACTTCTTCATGAGCCGTAGCGAAACTGTCTGGATCGTCGATGACGACCGCTCCATCCGTTGGGTGCTGGAAAAAGCCCTGCAACAGGAAGGCATGACCACCCAGAGCTTCGACAGTGCCGATGGCGTCATGAGCCGCCTGGCCCGCCAGCAGCCGGATGTGATCATTTCCGACATCCGCATGCCCGGCGCCAGCGGCCTGGACCTGCTGGCGCAGATCCGCGAGCAGCACCCGCGCCTGCCGGTGATCATCATGACCGCGCATTCGGACCTGGACAGCGCCGTGGCCTCGTACCAGGGCGGTGCGTTCGAATACCTGCCCAAGCCGTTCGACGTCGACGAAGCAGTGTCGCTGGTCAAGCGCGCCAACCAGCACGCCCAGGAACAGCAGGGCATGGCCGAGCCGCAGGCGTTGACCCGCACCCCCGAGATCATCGGTGAAGCACCGGCGATGCAGGAGGTGTTTCGCGCCATCGGTCGCCTGAGCCACTCCAACATCACCGTGCTGATCAACGGCGAGTCGGGCACCGGCAAGGAGCTGGTGGCGCACGCCCTGCACCGCCACAGCCCGCGTGCGGCGTCGCCGTTCATTGCGCTGAACATGGCGGCGATCCCCAAGGACCTGATGGAGTCCGAGCTGTTCGGCCACGAAAAGGGCGCGTTCACCGGCGCGGCCAACCTGCGCCGCGGGCGCTTCGAGCAGGCCGACGGCGGTACGCTGTTCCTCGACGAGATCGGCGACATGCCGGCCGACACCCAGACCCGCTTGCTGCGGGTGCTGGCAGACAGCGAGTTCTACCGGGTGGGCGGGCATGTGCCGGTGAAGGTGGATGTGCGCATCATCGCCGCCACCCACCAGAACCTGGAAACCCTGGTGCAGGCCGGCAAGTTCCGTGAAGACCTGTTCCACCGCCTGAACGTGATCCGCATCCACATCCCGCGCCTGGCCGACCGTCGCGAAGACATCCCGACCCTGGCGCGGCACTTCCTGGGGCGTGCCGCGCAGGAGCTGTCGGTGGAGCCCAAGCTGCTCAAGCCGGAAACCGAGGAGTTCATCCGCAACCTGCCGTGGCCGGGCAACGTGCGCCAGCTGGAGAACACCTGCCGCTGGATCACCGTGATGGCGTCGGGGCGCGAGGTGCATATTGGCGACCTGCCGCCCGAGCTGCTCAACCTGCCGCAGGACGCAGCCCCGGTCACCAACTGGGAGCAGGCCCTGCGCCAGTGGGCCGACCAGGCGCTGACCCGAGGCCAGTCGAACCTGCTGGACAGCGCAGTGCCGAGTTTCGAGCGGATCATGATCGAGACCGCGCTCAAGCACACGGCCGGGCGCCGGCGTGATGCGGCGGTGCTGCTGGGCTGGGGGCGCAACACCCTCACGCGCAAGATCAAGGAACTGGGCATGAAGGTCGACGGCGGGGACGACGACGGCGACGACGAGGCCTGAGCTACCGGCCCCTTCGCTGGCAAGCCAGCTCCCACAGGTACAGTGCATCTCTACAGAACACTGGTAACCCTGTGGGAGCTGGCTTGCCAGCGAAAGGGTCAGCACAAACACCACGCGCCTGCCCTATTCCTGCACCACTGCCGCCGCCACTGCACCGCCTGAAGGCAAAAATCCCCCGCCCTGTGCCGCCAAACCTGCAAAACCCTGGGTTTCACTGGCCAAACAAACTTGGCACAGCCCCTGCATATACCTAAGCACAACCCAGTTTTGGGGACCTTGGTACAGGCAGGCCGGGGAATCCCCTCTTTTATTCGTGCAGCCTCACCTGCACCCTCCAGCGCCCGTCCGCTGCTCGCCGGCCCAGTCGCCGTGCAGCGCACGGGCCGCCACCAGGCTCAACAGCAGCCCCTTGTCACTCTTCTGCAAACGCCACGCCACGGGCTTGCCGGCCAGCTCCAGCTGACCCTTCTGGCTGCGCCCACTGGCCTCGAACACCAGCACCAGCGTGCCCTCCACTTCCTCGCCATGCAGCTGCGGCTGTTCGTTGAACCACAGGTTCAAACCATCGGCCACCACCTCGACCCGCTCCAGCACCCGTGGCTCGGGCGCAGTCAGGCGCCCGATCATCAGGCCCACCAACATCCCGAACAGTGCCAGCGAAAACAGCACGCGCGGCCATAGTTGCGAACGCGGGTCCGGTTCACAGGTAGAATGCTCGTCATCTTTATGCTCGGAGCCGTGCATGTTTCACGTCATCCTTTTTCAACCGGAAATTCCACCGAATACCGGCAACATTATACGGCTGTGCGCCAACAGCGGCTGCCACCTGCACCTGATCGACCCGATCGGCTTCGAACTGGACGACAAGCGCCTGCGCCGTGCTGGCCTGGATTACCACGAGTACGCCACACTCAAGCGCCACGCCGACCTGCCCAGCTGCCTTGCAAACCTGGGCAATCCGCGCCTGTTCGCCTTTACCACCAAGGGCTCGCGGCCCTTTCATGACGCCGCCTTCGCACCCGGCGATGCCTTCCTGTTCGGCCCCGAAAGCCGCGGCCTGCCCGCCGAGGTACTGGATACGCTGGGCAGCGATCAGCGCCTGCGCCTGCCGATGCGCGAAGGCTGTCGCAGCCTGAACCTGTCCAACACCGTGGCCGTGGCGGTGTACGAAGCCTGGCGCCAGCAGGGCTTTGCCTGACCCATGAAAAAAGCGCCCCGAGGGGCGCTTTCAGCGTATTGCGGGCCGCTTACTGCAGCGACGGCGCTTCGCCGGCTTCCTGCATGCGCTGCATTTCTTGCGCGTACAGGGCATCGAAGTTCACCGGCGACAGCATCAGGGCCGGGAACGAACCACGGGTCACCAGGCTGTCCAGCGCTTCACGCGCGTACGGGAACAGGATGTTCGGGCAGAACGCGCCCAGGGTGTGGCTCATCGACGCCGGGTCGAGGTTCTTGATCAGGAAGATACCGGCCTGCTGCACTTCAGCGATGAAGGCAACCTCTTCACCGTTCTTGACCGTGACCGACAGGGTCAGCACGACTTCGTGGAAGTCGCCTTCCAGGCCTTTCTGCTTGGTGTTCAGGTCCAGCGCGACGCTCGGCTCCCACTGCTGGCGGAAGATCGCCGGGCTTTTCGGCGCTTCGAACGACAGGTCGCGCACATAGATGCGCTGCAGGGAGAATTGCGGGGCGCTTTCGTCGGCTGCAGCAGCGCCGTTGTTCTGTTCTTCAGTCATGACAGATCCTTCCTTGCAGGGTCTTGTAGGGGATTCAGGCCTTGAGCAGGGCGTCGAGCTTGCCGGCGCGCTCAAGGGCATACAGGTCGTCGCAACCGCCGACGTGGGTGCTGCCGATCCAGATCTGCGGCACCGAGGTACGGCCGGCCTTCTGGCTCATCTCGGCGCGCACCTGGGGCTTGCCATCGACCTTGATCTCTTCGAAGGCCACGCCTTTGTTCTGCAGCAGGCGCTTGGCCTGGGAGCAGTAAGGGCAGTAGTCGCTGGAGTAGACGATGACGTTGCTCATGTCACTTCACCAGCGGCAGGTTGTCGGCTTTCCAGCTCGACACGCCACCCGACAGCTTGGCGGCGGTGAAGCCGGCCTTGAGCAGGTCGCGGCACACGGCGCCAGCATGCTGGCCCATGTTGTCGACCACGATCAGGGTCTTGTTGGCCTTGTGCTTTTCCAGCTCGCCGATGCGCGCGGCGAACTTGTCCTGTGGAATGTTCAGCGCGCCGACGATGTGACCGGCGGCGTAGTCCTTGGACGTGCGGATGTCGACGACCAGGCCCTTGTCGCTGTTGACCAGCGCGGTCAGCTCGCCGGTGCTCAGGCTGCGGCCGCCCTTGCGCGCTTCGGTAACGATCAGCAGGACCAGCAGAACGACGAAGATACCTACCAGCAGATAGTGAGTTGTCGCGAATTCAATCAGGTGAGCAACCATCAGAGGGTTCCGGGCCGTTAAAAATGATGGGCAGTATACACAGCCCCCAAGGCCGGCCAAAGCCCGCCACACGCGGTTGTCGACAGTAATTCTCATTGCCGGGCTGCAGCCCGTCGGCCCGCACGGCCTGGCGCGCAAGGTTAATTCGTCAGCGATGGCCAATTTGCCCTAAAATGCGGGTCTTTATCATCTGAACAAGCGCGAGTGGGATTGATGACGAGCACGCCAAAACCCTTGGTCCTGATCATCCTGGATGGTTTCGGTCACAGCGAAAGCCACGAATACAACGCCATCTATTCGGCCACCACGCCGGTGTACGACCGCCTGCGCGCGACCCAGCCGCACGGCCTGATCTCGGGCTCGGGCATGGACGTGGGGCTGCCCGACGGGCAGATGGGCAACTCCGAAGTGGGCCACATGAACCTGGGTGCCGGGCGCGTGGTGTACCAGGACTTCACCCGCGTGACCAAGGCCATCAAGGATGGCGAGTTCTTCGAGAACCCGGTGCTGTGCGGCGCGGTGGACAAGGCGGTGGGCGCCGGCAAGGCGGTGCACATCCTCGGCCTGCTCTCCGACGGTGGCGTGCACAGCCATCAGGACCACCTGGTGGCGATGGCCGAGCTGGCCGCGCAACGGGGCGCCGAGAAGATCTACCTGCACGCCTTCCTCGACGGCCGTGATACCCCGCCCAAGAGCGCGCAGTCGTCGATCGAACTGCTTGACGCCACCTTCGCCAAACTCGGCAAGGGCCGTATCGCGAGCCTCATCGGCCGTTACTTCGCGATGGACCGCGACAACCGCTGGGACCGCGTCAGCACCGCCTACAACCTGATCGTCGACAGCACCGCCGAGTTCACCGCCGACAGCGCCACGGCCGGCCTTGAAGCCGCCTACGCACGCGGCGAGAGCGACGAGTTCGTCAAGGCCACGCGTATTGGCGAGGCGGTCACGGTCGAGGACGGCGATGCGGTGATCTTCATGAACTTTCGCGCCGACCGCGCCCGCGAACTGTCGCGCGTGTTCGTAGAACCGGACTTCAACGAGTTCCCGCGTGCGCGCCTGCCCAAGCTGGCCGCCTATATCGGCCTGACCCAGTACTCGGCCAAGATCGCCGCACCGGCCGCATTCGCGCCGGGCAGCCTGAACAACGTGCTGGGCGAATACCTGGCCAAACAGGGCAAGACCCAGCTGCGCATCGCCGAAACCGAGAAGTATGCCCACGTGACCTTCTTCTTCTCCGGCGGGCGCGAAGAACCGTTCGAAGGCGAAGAGCGCATCCTGATCCCGTCGCCCAAGGTTGCCACCTACGACCTGCAGCCGGAAATGAGCGCACCCGAAGTCACCGACCGCATCGTCGAGGCCATCGAGCAGCAGCGCTATGACGTGATCGTGGTCAACTACGCCAACGGCGACATGGTCGGCCACAGCGGCGTGTTCGAGGCGGCGGTCAAGGCCGTCGAAGCCCTGGACCTGTGCGTGGGGCGCATCGTCGAGGCCCTCGACAAGGTGGGCGGCGAAGCGCTGATCACCGCCGACCACGGCAACGTCGAGCAGATGGAAGACGAGTGCACCGGCCAGGCGCACACCGCCCATACCACCGAGCCTGTGCCCTTCATCTATGTCGGCAAGCGTGCCCTGAAGGTGCGTGAAGGCGGCGTACTGGCCGACGTGGCGCCGACTATGCTGACGCTGCTGGGCCTGGAAATACCGGCAGAAATGACCGGTACTTCGATCCTCGTCGACGCCTGAGCTGGGCAAACCGGCCACAACGGTCGGTTTTCCGGACAAACGCCCCAAAGCAGTTGCCTTGGGGCGTTTTTTTTGGCGCCCATGGCGGGCATACTAGGCCAGTCTCTATCCCAGGTTTTGCCTACTCCATGCTTCGCGCCCTGATCCTCATAGCCCTGACCTGCCTGTTCGGCCCGGCGTTCGCCGACGAGCGCGCGCAAACCCAGCAGCAACTGGACGCCACGCGCCAGGATATTGCCGAGCTTAAAAAACTGCTCGGCCAGTTGCAGCAGGAGAAGTCCGGCGCGCAGAAAGACCTGCGCAGTACCGAAACCGACATCGGCAAGCTGGAAAAGCAGGTGGAGGCCCTGCAACAGGAACTAAAAAAGACCGAGGGCGAGCTGGAGCGCCTCGATAAAGAGAAAAAAAAACTCCAGAGCGCCCGCGTTGAACAACAGCGACTGATTGCCATCCAGGCCCGGTCGGCCTACCAGAACGGCCGCGAGGAATACCTCAAGCTGCTGCTCAACCAGCAGAACCCCGAAAAATTCGCCCGCACCCTGACCTACTACGACTACCTGAGCAAGGCGCGCCTGGAACAACTGCGCAGCTTCAACGAAACGTTGCGACAACTGGCCAATGTCGAAAAGGACATCGCCCTGCAACAGGCTCAGTTGCTGGCCCAGCAAGGCACCCTCGAAAGCCAGCGCCAGGACCTGGAAAAAGTCCGCGCCGAGCGCCAGCAGGTGCTCGCCAAGCTCAACAGCGACGTCAAGGAACGCGACCAGAAGCTCGCCGCCCGCGTGCAGGACCAGGCCGACCTGAGCCGTGTGCTCAAGACCATCGAGGAAACCCTCGCGCGTCAGGCCCGTGAAGCCGAAGAAGCGCGCCAGCGTGCACTGCTGGCCGCCCAGGAAGCCGAGAAGCAGCGCCAGCGCGACGCCCTGGCTGCCAAGGCCGACAACGACGACGCACCCAAACCGCCCAAGACGGTGCCCGGCGCGCTGGTGTCCAGCGACGGCGCGGCGTTTGGCGGCGCTTTTTCTGCTGCCCGCGGCAAACTTCCATGGCCGGTCAATGGTCGACTGCTGGCACGCTTTGGTGAAACCCGTGGCGATGATGCCCGCGCCAAGTGGGACGGGGTGATGATCAGCGCGTCCGCCGGTAGCCGGGTACACGCCGTGCACGGCGGGCGCGTGGTGTTTGCCGACTGGTTGCGCGGCGCCGGACTTCTGGTCATTCTCGACCACGGCAACGGTTACCTGAGCCTGTACGGCCACAACCAGACGCTGCTCAAGAGTGCCGGCGACGTGGTCAAGCCGGGTGAAGCGATCTCCACCGTTGGCGACAGCGGCGGGCAAAACACCTCGGCGCTGTACTTCGCGATTCGCCAGCAAGGCCGCCCGAGCGACCCGACACAATGGTGCCGTGCCCAGGGATAGGGGCACTACCGCTTACTTCACGCTGCTGCCGGCATTCGGCGCCAGCGACGCTCCCTACGGGGCAAAACCAGGATCAGGAGTTCGTTCGACATGCTGCATACGCCTCGCCTTACCTCGCTGGCCCTGACCATTGCCCTGGTCATCGGC
>NZ_JAAHBU010000290.1 GCF_010671725.1 Pseudomonas brassicae
CAGCTTGAACGCCACCGACGAAAGCCGAATTCGTTGAAAATCAGCTGGCAGGGCTCGCTTGTTCTCGGGCCCATGACGCTCCAGCAGTATGGCGGTAATCAGCACCAAGGCATTGGTCAATTTTTGCCGTATTTCATCCATGAAGGGGGCAGCATCGCGAGGCACAGTGGATTTTGCTTCCACAAAAAGTAGCTCAGCGACCTCATTACCATGACTTCGGGCAAGCACGAACTCGACAATCTTCATGTTCGCCTGCAGGGACTTGTAGATGTCAGAAGTCTCGATAGGGAAACATGCAGCCCCTTCAAAAGGCCCGAAGTGCATGCCTGATTCCTCGAATTCGACCGTCATTCCAGGGCCAACTCCACTTCCTCTTCATAGAGTCTGATGGATTCATCAACAATCGGGTTGTCGGGCATCCCAAGCTGCATGTTGTCCGCTTTCCATCGCCCGTCGATGGAGGACAGCACCGGTAACGAAACCCCTTGGCGGCGTGCTTCGATGTAAAGTGCCTTGATCACGAAGTAGGAGTGGCTGGCGATGAAAAACTGAATGCCCCGCTGGGAGAGCATGACAATAATCTGGATGAGTTTGGAAATCGCCGTTGGATGGAGCGCTGACTCGGGCTCATCAATGAAAATGATCGAACCCAGGGCCAAGTAGCGATTTCCCAGCAAGGTATCCAGAATTGCGATTTTTTTGATGCCTTCAGCCGTGGCACCGATCGGGTATTTCTGATTACCTTTTTTGAACTGCCAGCGTTTACTCGCGCTGTCGAACTCGACCTTGCCACCCAGCATCTCTTCCAAGTCACTGCGAGCGCTAGCGAACTCTCGGTAATTATTCCCACGCGTAGTGGTCAGGCTGAGGGCTTTGGCCAGGTCGTAATAGGTATCGTCAAACCCAAACTCATTATCCAGCTCGCGGCTTTTCAGAATAATGCTCTGAAGACTGAGCACTTCCTTGGGCGGCAGGAAAATTGAATTGCTGGGCAGTGACTGCAAATCGCCGACGGGCGCCGTATGGTTTTGGCGGTGTCTTTGCCAAACCCGAACTGCAGGGCCTGCTCGCCGAACGCTACGGTACAAGACAAAGGAGATTTCGCACCTTTGGTGACCAAGTCTCCAATCTTGTCTGCCTGGAATGTCCAATACAGTTTTTCGTAAAGAATCTCCGCAAGCGAACGAGGCTCATGCCCCCTCTGATGCGTTTCCAGGGAGCGCACAACGCTGTACAGCGCCTTGAGAATGAACGTCTTGCCACAGCTGTTGGGGCCAATGACTAAATTGACATTGGAAAGAGCGTTCCACTGCAAGGACTGCAAGGGTCCGAAATTTTCAAGCTCTAATCTCGTCAGCATGTGCCCTGGTCCGTTTGCCGTCTTAGCCTGCAAGGCTATCACACCGCAGGCGTACAACCTTCTGTCGCCTTTGTGCCGTCGAAAGCTGGCTGAAAGCTTGTGCCCTTAGCATCGCCTCACCACCGGCATAAGACCGGTCGCCAGGGCCACTGACTTTACTGCGGCGCCCGGCTCAATTAACAACAACAATGGTGATACTGATGTCCTTCCACGCCCGCCTTCGCGCTGTACCCCCGCCGTTACTCCACGCACCGCGCCTCGCGCGCTGATTCCGTTCGTCCTTTTTTCGACGCGCCACGCCTGGAGTATTGCCCCATGCTGACCTTCCTCGGCTTTGCCATGGTCATCACCTTCATGTACCTGATCATGACCAAGCGCCTGTCGGCCTTGATCGCGCTGATCCTGGTACCGATCATTTTCGCCCTGTTCGGCGGCTTCTCGGGTGATATCGGCCCGATGATGCTGCAAGGCATCAGCAAGCTTGCCCCAACCGGCGTGATGCTGATGTTCGCGATCCTCTACTTCGCCCTGATGATCGACTCCGGCCTGTTCGACCCGGCCGTGCGCAAGATCCTCAAACTGGTCAAGGGCGACCCGCTGAAAGTCTCGGTCGGCACCGCCGTGCTGGCCCTGGTGGTCTCGCTCGACGGTGACGGCGCCACCACCTACATGATCTGCGTGGCCGCCATGTTGCCGCTGTACAGCCGCCTGGGCATGAGCCCGCGGATCATGGCCGGCCTGATCATCCTGGCCGGCGGGGTGATGAACATGACCCCCTGGGGCGGCCCCACCGCCCGCGCGCCAGCGCCCTGCATGTCGACCCGTCGGATATCTTCGTGCCGATGATCCCGGCCATGGCCTTCGGCGTCATCGCCATCCTGGCCATCGCCTATATGTACGGCAAGCGCGAACGTGCGCGCCTGGGCGAACTGCACCTGCCGGGCGACGAGATCGACCATAGCGAAATCAGCGTATCGCAATACCCCGACGCCCGCCGCCCGAAACTGCTGTGGTTCAACGGCGCCCTGACCTTTGCCCTGATGGTGGCGCTGATCGCCGGCCTGCTGCCGCTGCCGGTGCTGTTCATGATCGCCTTCAGTATCGCCATGGTGGTCAACTACCCGTGCCTGCAACAGCAGAAAGACCGCGTCGCGGCCCATGCTGGCAGCGTACTGGCGGTGGTGGGGCTGATCTTCGCGGCGGGTATCTTTACCGGCATCCTGTCGGGTACCGGCATGGTCGAGGCCATGTCCAAGAGCCTGCTGGCCGTGATCCCCGATGCAATGGGTCCGTACCTGGCGGTGATCACCGCGATCGTGAGCATGCCGTTCACCTTCTTCATGTCCAACGACGCGTTCTACTACGGCGTATTGCCGGTACTGGCCGAAGCCGCCAGCCACTATGGCATCTCGCCCGTCGAGATGGCCCGCGCGTCGATCGTCGGGCAACCGGTGCACCTGCTCAGCCCGCTGGTACCCTCCACTTATCTGCTGGTGGCGCTGGCCGGTATCGAGTTCGGCGACCACCAGCGCTTCACCTTGAAGTGGGCAGTACTGGTCTGCCTGTGCATAATGCTCGCCGCGCTGCTGATGGGAATCTTCCCGCTTTTCAGCAGCCTATAATTCAACGGTTTCATCCAACCGATTGCGCGCCGGCCTGCCTGGCGCGCAACGCCTCACGCTCGAAGGAACAAACATGGAATGGCTGACCAGCCCAGAGATCTGGGTTGCCTTTTTAACGCTTACGGCCCTTGAGATCGTTCTCGGCATCGACAACATCATCATGATCTCGATCCTGGTCAGCCGCATGCCCAAGCACATGCAGCAGCGTACCCGGATCTTCGGCCTGGCCCTGGCCATGATCACGCGCATCCTGTTGCTGCTGTCGATCGCCTGGGTCATGCGCCTCACCGCCGACCTGTTCCATGTGTTTGGCCAGGGCATTTCCGGGCGCGACCTGATCCTGTTCTTCGGTGGCCTGTTCCTGTTGTGGAAGAGCTCCCAGGAGATCTATCACGGCCTGGAAGGCGAGGACGAAACCCACGACGAGCCCGAAGCAGGCAAGGCGGGGGGCAAGTTCCTCTACACCATCATCCAGATCGCGATCATCGACATCGTGTTCTCGCTGGACTCGGTGATCACTGCAGTGGGCATGGTCTCCCATGTACCGGTGATGGTCGCGGCGATCATCGTCGCGGTACTGGTGATGATGCTGTGCGCCAAGACCATCAGCGACTTCATCGACAAGCACCCGTCGCTGAAGATGCTCGCGCTGTCGTTCCTGATCGTGGTGGGCACCGTGCTGATTGCCGAAGCGTTCGAGGTGCATGTGCCAAAAGGCTATGTCTACTTCGCCATGGCGTTCTCGCTGGCGGTGGAAGCGATCAACATCAAGATGCGCACGGCAGCGGCGAAAAAGAAACAGCAAAGCGATCCGGTGAAACTTCGCAAGGACATTCCGGGTCAGTAACACTGGCTGCGTTGAACAAAGGCCCCCTGCGGGGCCTTTTGTTTTTTCGCACAACGGCGATCCGGTGGGCACTGGCTTGCCAGCGAAGACGCCCGCGCAGCCAACCAAGGTTTCAAAGCCTGAACAGGCATGCCATGCTGGCGCCAAGGCCCCTGGCCGACTAAAGCTAAAGTGAGCACTGGGAAAAACCGCCTGTCACCAGGCCAGGCTCACGGCATCATCCATTGCCCCGCTGGGGCACCTCAAACAGGGGGGCTTTGCGTATGCTGACCCTGCTCAACCTGCTCTCGGCCGTGGCCCTGCTGATCTGGGGCACGCATATCGTGCGCACCGGCATCCTGCGCGTGTACGGGTCCAACCTGCGCCGGGTGCTGAGCCAGAACATGGCCAGGCGGCCACTGGCGTTCATCGCCGGCATCCTGGTCACGGCCATGGTGCAAAGCAGCAACGCCACGGCGATGCTGGTGACTTCGTTCGTCGGCCAGGGCCTGATGGCGCTGACCCCGGCCCTGGCGATCATGCTCGGTGCCGACGTCGGTACCGCGCTGATGGCGCGGGTGCTGACCTTCGACCTGTCGTGGCTGTCACCGCTGCTGATCTTCCTCGGGGTGATCTTCTTCCTGTCGCGCAAACAGACCCGCGCCGGCCAACTGGGCCGCGTGGGCATCGGCCTGGGGCTGATCATCCTGGCCTTGCAACTGATCGTCGAGGCGGCAGCACCAATCACCCAGGCCCAGGGCGTGAAGGTGCTGTTTGCCTCGCTGACCGGCGACATCCTGCTCGATGCGCTGGTCGGTGCGCTGTTTGCGCTGGTGTCCTATTCCAGCCTGGCCGCGGTGCTGCTCACCGCGACCCTGGCCGGTGCCGAGGTGATCAGCCTGCCGGTGGCCATCGGCCTGGTCATCGGCGCCAACATCGGCAGTGGCCTGCTGGCGTTTCTCAGCACCAGCATGCAGAACGCCGCCGGGCGCCAGGTGGCGCTGGGCAGCCTGCTGTACAAGCTGATCGGCCTGCTGCTGATCATCCCGGTGCTCGACCCGCTGGTGCACTGGATGGACAGCCTGAGCTTCAGCCCGCAGGAGCTGGTGATCGGCTTCCACCTGCTCTACAACACCCTGCGCTGCGTGGCGCTGCTGCCCACCGCCACGCCCATGGCGCGACTGTGCCGCTGGTTGCTGCCCGAGCGCGAAGAACCCAACGGGCATGCCAAGCCACGCCACCTCGACCCCACCGCACTGGTCACGCCCAGCCTCGCCCTGGCCAATGCGGTGCGTGAAACCCTGCGCCTGGGCGACCTGGTCGACAACATGCTCGATGCCATGCTCAACGTGCTGCGTGGCACCCAGACGGCCCTGACCCAGCAGGTTCGCAGCCTGAGCGACGACGTCGAAGGCCTGTACAACGCGATCAAGCTGTACCTGGCGCAGATGCCGCGTGAAGACCTCAGCGAGCAGGACAGCCGACGCTGGGCCGAGATCATCGAGCTGGCGATCAACCTCAAGCTGGCCAGCGACCTCATCGAACGCATGCTGCGCAAGGTTCAGCAGCAGAAAACCGCGCAACGGCGCGAGTTCTCCGAGGTCGGCCTGGAAGAACTGACCGTGCTGCAGACCCAGTTGCTGTCCAACCTGCGCCTGGGGCTGTCGGTGTTTCTCAGTGGCGACCCGGAGAGCGCACGCCAGCTGTTGCGCGAAAAGCGCCGTTTCCGCGCCCAGGAACGACGCCTGGCCCACGCGCATGTCAGCCGCCTGCAACGCAAGGTGGTGCAAAGTATCGAGACCAGCTCCCTGCACCTGGAGCTGATCG
Source organism: Pseudomonas brassicae (assembly GCF_010671725.1). Classification (GTDB taxonomy): domain Bacteria; phylum Pseudomonadota; class Gammaproteobacteria; order Pseudomonadales; family Pseudomonadaceae; genus Aquipseudomonas; species Aquipseudomonas brassicae. The sequence goes on from NZ_JAAHBU010000290.1 coordinate 5,636, forward strand.
CGGATATGAAACGTCTGAACTCACTGTTCTGCAGCAGCGCCTACACGGTACTGGGCGGCGGCGACACCGGTGCCTTGCTGATCGACAGCGTGCCGGACGATGCCCATTCGCCGTGACCCGGTGCTGCCACGAACCTGTGCAAGGAAGCTTGCGATGCGTTGCCTGATGTTGTTTTGCCTGTTGCTTGGCGCTACGCCGGGGTTTGCCCTGGACCGCAGCCAGGTCGAAGGCTACCTGCTGGAAAACGGCCTGCAGGTGTTGCTCAAGACCGGCTACGAGCGCGACCACGTGTCCATCCGCCTGGTGGTGGGCATCGGCTTCGACGATTTCCCGTGTGAGCGCCAGGAACTCCCGCACCTGCTCGAACACCTGCTGTTCAGCGGCATCGACGACAGCGGCGAAGGCGGCCTGGAAACGCGCATGCAAGCACTGGGTGGAGAATGGAATGCCTACACCAGCAGCGCCGACACCACCTTTGTCATCGAAGCCCCGGCACGCAACCAGCGTAAGGTCCTGGACCTGTTGCTGGCGGCACTGCGCGACACCAAGATAGACGACAACGCGCTGCAAATATCAAAAAAAATCGTCGAACGTGAAGACGGCGGGCATTACACCCACCTGCAGCGCTGGCTCGACCGCCAGGATCTGGGGCACCGTGCCAGCGACCAACTGGCCGTGGAGCTGGGGCTCAAATGCGCCGAACGCTCGTCGGTGCAGGACATGACCCTGGCGCAAGTGGATGCGCTGCGCCAGCACTGGTACGCACCGAACAACATGAGCCTGATCGTGGTGGGTGGCCTTGACCGGCTGTTGCCGGCCTATCTGGAACGCACCTACGGCCAGCTGGAGCCGGTGGAACCGGGTGAGCGTCGGGTGCTCGAAGGGGTTACCCACCCGGCCGAGGCGCGCCGCGAACTGACCCGCGGCTGGCTGGGCGAGAGCGCGCGGTTGCACTGGATATTCCTCGAGCCGGTGCTGGACGCAGGGCACGACGCGACCTACGACCTGCTGCAGCGCTACCTGGACTGGGCGCTGTACAGCGAGCTGCGCTTGCAGCACGGCTTGTCGTATGGGCCTGCGGCGCAGCGCGAAAGCGTTGGCGATACCGGCCTGCTGAGCCTGAATGCCGATGTCGACCGCGACCAGGTGGAGCAGGCCGAGCGCCTGCTGGGGCAGATGATCGAGCGCCTGCGCAAGGACGGGCTGGAGCCGGCGACATTCGAACGCATCAAGGGCGCGGCGATTGCGCGTGAGGCATGGACCAGCCAAGGCAACAGTGCACTGGCCGATTACTACTGGGGCGCGCTGAACGACTATGCCGAGGGGCGGGTGGGCGAACCTGGGCAACGCCTGCGTGAAGTCAGCCTGGCGCAGGCCGACGCGGCGCTCAAGGGGCTGTTCGCCGCGCCGGGGTATGTGCGGGTGGAGAAACCGTTGCTGGGGTATGACCAGTTGTACGGACTGGCGGCGTTGGGGCTGGGGCTGATGCTGGCGGCCGTGCTGCTATGGCGGCGACGCCGCTGACGCTTTCGCTGGCAAGCCAGCTCTCAC
>NZ_JAAHBU010000291.1 GCF_010671725.1 Pseudomonas brassicae
GGCAGCCACCTGGGCTGCCTGCTGGGCCTGCGAGGCGGCAACCGACGCCGCCAGCGGCGCATTGGGCGCAGCGCGCGGTGCAGAGCTACGACGGCTGCCTATTAATAAGGAGAGCGCGGGAGCGATGCCGTTGCCGTGTTCACCCAGCAGTTCGAGCAAGCGACCCAGGTACTTTTCATTGACCCAATCGAGAACGAACCGGTTAGGCGCATAGACGCGCAACTCGTCGCCTTCGGCTTCGACCTGTAGCGGACGGATCCAGGTGTTGAATTGCTGGGCAGGCAGTTCATCGCGCAGAAGGTCTACGCACTGCTGCCAAAGTTCCACTGACACGGATATCCCCTGAGTTGAACGCCGGTGAGGCAAAAACAAGCGGCCATTGTACCGACCACCAGCGCAGTTATCCACATGCAGGTGCGCCAAGGGTGGCGATAAATCAGCAGGTTAGTGGCCAAAATGGCACATTGGGGGTGTGAATAAGCCCTGTGGATAAACCACCCTGAGCGCTTTGCACAACTGGGGGTTGAAATCGGTGGATAACTGCCCTGTGGATAACAGTGCTTTTAATCCACAGCTTTTGCGCCTGCGCCGCACAGCCAGAGCACCGTTTCCCGACAGGGTTTCACTTCTCTGTACAGTACGTGTTTAAAGGGCTGTAGCGATCTATCCACAGAAATCCTCGGCTTAAGTTCTATAAGATTTATAAAAAAGCTTTAAATACCTTCTCTTCTTTTTTCTATGTTTAAGCCTCTCGTGACCCTTTCCTGTCCACAGCCAGGCAGCCACACGAAAAACCCCGGCTCGAACAACGGCCGGTTTTTTATCCTTAAGGAAAAGCTGGTTGGAAATTGACCTACGGCGTGGCTTTCTCTAGAATCGCCGGTCTCTTAAAACGGGGGCCATTCCGGCCCGTTGTCGACGAACCAGGTAACACGCCATGAAACGTACTTTCCAACCAAGCACCATCAAGCGCGCCCGCACTCACGGTTTCCGTGCCCGTATGGCTACCAAGAACGGCCGTGCCGTACTGTCCCGCCGTCGTGCCAAAGGCCGTAAGCGTCTGGCAGTTTGATTTTTCGGCACAGGTGGTGAGTCAGGACTTCAGTCGGGAAAAGCGTCTTCTGACACCCCGACACTTCAAAGCGGTCTTTGACTCTCCTTCCGGCAAGGTGCCAGGCAAGAGTCTCTTGCTCCTTGCCCGCGAGAACGGTCTGGATCATCCCCGCCTGGGGCTTGTGATCGGGAAAAAGAGCGTAAAGCTCTCCGTTCAACGCAACCGCTTGAAGCGTTTGATGCGCGATTCGTTTCGTCTCCACCAGCATTTGCTGGCCGGTTGGGACATCGTGATCGTCGCGCGCAAAGGCCTGGGCGACGTAGAAAACCCAGAATTGCACCAACATTTTGGCAAGCTCTGGAAGCGCCTTGCACGCAGTCGGCCCGCTCCAGTGGTTAACCGCGACTCTGCAGGGGTAGACCGTCCAGATGCGTAAACTGGTCCTCGTTCCGATCCAGTTTTACCGTTATGCCATTAGCCCTCTGATGGCCAGCCACTGTCGTTTCTATCCGACTTGCTCCACCTATGCGATTGAAGCCATCGAAACACATGGCGCATTGCGCGGTGGATGGCTGACCGCTCGTCGCCTCGGGCGCTGTCACCCGTGGAATGCCGGCGGTTATGACCCGGTTCCGCCAGCACCTTCTTCCCGTACTTCTTCTTCGATAGCCGAGTAATCATGGATATTAAACGCACGATCCTGATCGCCGCCCTGGCAATCGTGTCCTATGTCATGGTCCTCAAGTGGAACCAGGACTACGGCCAGGCTGCCTTGCCGACTCAGAATACTGCTGCCAGCACTGTCGCTCCGGGCTTGCCCGACACTGCGACCGCCGGCACTTCCGGCGCCAGCGCCGACGTTCCGAGTGCCAATGCTGAAACCGCCCCTGCAGAAATTGCACCGGTTGCGGTCAGCAAGGACCTGATTCGGGTCAAGACCGATGTCCTCGATCTGGCTATCGACCCCAACGGCGGTGATATTGCGCAGCTGACCCTGCCAAAATACCCACGTCGCCAGGACCATCCGGAAATTCCGTTCCAGTTGTTCGACAACGGCAACGAGCGTACCTACCTGGCCCAGAGCGGCCTGACCGGTACCAACGGCCCGGATGCACGTGCCTCTGGTCGCCCGCTGTACGCCGCCGAACAGAAGAGTTATCAACTGGCTGACGGCCAGGACCAGCTGGTCGTGGACCTCAAGTTCAGTGACGCCGGTGTCAACTACATCAAGCGTTTCACCCTGAACCGTGGCGAGTATGACCTCAAGGTCAGCTACCTGATCGACAACCAGAGCGCTCAGCCGTGGACGGGCAACCTGTTCGCGCAACTGAAACGCGATGCCAGCTCCGATCCGTCGTCGAGCACCGCCACCGGTACCGCTACCTACCTGGGCGCTGCCCTGTGGACAAGTGCCGAGCCCTACAAGAAAGTGTCGATGAAAGACATCGACAAGGGCAGTTTGAAAGAAAATGTTACCGGTGGTTGGGTTGCCTGGCTGCAGCACTACTTCGTGACGGCGTGGATTCCGAGCAAGACCGACACCAACATCGTCCAGACCCGCAAGGACAGCCAGGGCAATTACATCATCGGCTTCACCGGCCCGGCACTGAATGTAGCCGCCGGCGCCCAGGGTGAAACCAGCACCGTGCTGTACGCCGGGCCCAAGAGCCAGGAAAAACTCAAGGCGTTATCCCCAGGCCTGGAGCTGACCGTCGACTACGGCATCCTGTGGTTCATTGCCCAACCGATCTTCTGGTTGCTGCAGCACATCCACGAATTGCTTGGCAACTGGGGCTGGTCGATCATCGTCCTGACCATGCTGATCAAGCTGCTGTTCTTCCCGCTGTCGGCTGCCAGCTACAAGTCGATGGCGCGCATGCGTGCCGTGGCGCCGAAACTGGCTGCCCTGAAAGAGCAACATGGCGATGACCGGCAGAAAATGTCGCAGGCCATGATGGAGCTGTACAAGAAAGAGAAGATCAACCCGCTGGGCGGCTGCCTACCGATCCTCGTGCAGATGCCGGTGTTCCTCTCGCTGTACTGGGTACTGCTCGAAAGCGTTGAAATGCGCCAGGCACCGTGGATGTTCTGGATTACCGACCTGTCGATCAAGGATCCGTTCTTCATCCTGCCGATCATCATGGGCGCGACCATGTTCATCCAGCAGCGTCTGAACCCGACGCCGCCGGATCCGATGCAGGCCAAGGTGATGAAGATGATGCCAATCATCTTCACCTTCTTCTTCCTGTGGTTCCCGGCGGGTCTGGTGCTGTACTGGGTTGTGAACAACTGCCTGTCGATCGCACAGCAGTGGTACATCACCCGCAAGATCGAAGCGGCGACGAACAAAGCCACCGCTTGACGGGTTAGCCAGCTAACCTGTGGATAAAACGCCCCCTCGTGGGGCGTTTTGCTATCTGTCGTTTTTGTATGAGGCCTTCGCCGATGAATGCTCGTCGTGAAACCATTGCCGCCATGCCACTGCTCAAGGCCGCGGCGGGGTAGGAATTGTGCGTATCTCCGGGCCCCTGGCACGCCAGGCCGGGTTGGCCATCACCGGCCGCACGCTGACCCCGCGCCATGCCCATTACGGGGCGTTTCGCGGTGACGATGCGCAGGTGCTGGATGAAGGCATTGCGCTGTATTTTCCAGGGCCCAACTCGTTTACCGGGGAAGATGTGCTGGAGCTTCAGGGGCACGGCGGCCCCGTGGTGCTGGATATGTTGCTGCAGCGCTGTGTGGAACTGGGCTGTCGCATGGCGCGCCCGGGGGAATTCAGCGAGCGCGCGTTCCTCAACGACAAGCTCGACCTGGCCCAGGCCGAAGCGATTGCCGACCTGATCGAGGCCAGTTCCGCCCAGGCGGCACGCAATGCGTTGCGCTCGCTGCAAGGCGAATTCTCCCGCCGTGTGGATAACCTCACCGAAAAGCTGATCAGCCTGCGCATCTACGTCGAAGCGGCAATCGACTTTCCGGAAGAGGAAATCGATTTTCTCGCCGATGGCCATGTACTGCGCATGCTCGATGAGGTGCGTGAACACTTATCCACAGTGCAACGTGAGGCCGGGCAGGGCGCCTTGCTGCGCGATGGCATGACCGTGGTGATTGCCGGCCGTCCGAATGCCGGTAAATCCAGCCTGCTGAACGTGCTGGCGGGGCGTGAAGCGGCGATCGTGACCGAGATTGCCGGTACCACCCGGGATATCCTGCGTGAACATATCCACATCGACGGCATGCCACTGCACGTTGTGGACACCGCAGGCCTGCGGGATACCGAAGATCATGTGGAAAAGATTGGGGTGCAGCGTGCCCTCAAGGCCATTGGTGAGGCCGATCGAGTGTTGCTGGTGGTGGATGCAACGGCGCCTGAAGCCCATGACCCGTTCGCCCTGTGGCCAGAGTTCCTCGAACAGCGGCCCGATCCGGCCAAGGTCACGCTGATCCGTAACAAGGCCGACCTCAGCGGCGAGGCCATTGGCCTGCAGCAATGCGACGATGGCCACGTCACCATCACCCTCAGCGCGAAAGGGGCCGATCTGGGCCTTGAGCTGCTGCGTGATCACCTCAAGGCCTGCATGGGCTACGAGCAGACCGCGGAAAGTGGCTTCAGTGCCCGTCGGCGCCACCTGGATGCCCTGCGCCAGGCCAGTTCGTACCTGGAGCACGGTCGTGCGCAGTTGACCCTGGCGGGCGCTGGAGAGTTGCTGGCAGAAGACCTGCGCCAGGCACAACAGGCGCTGGGTGAAATTACCGGTGCGTTCAGTTCCGACGACCTGTTGGGGCGTATCTTTTCCAGCTTCTGCATCGGCAAGTAGCGCGTTTATCCACAACGGGGTCCGCCGCGGCCTCGTTGTCGGCGGTTATCCCCACCCGGTTTTCCCCTCTCAGCTGAAAAATACCGACGCCCTCGGTGCGTTCGCGTGCCTGTATGCCCACAAATCCCGAAATAAGCCCTGTGGAAAACCCGCCTTCAGCCCCGTTGATAAGTAGGCCTCAAGGCTGGAGATAAACCTGCCTGTTGATAACTAGCTGTTTCATCCACAGGCTTAATCCGCTTATCCCAACCCCTCAGACCCACTAGACCACAGACTTTTGAACCTCTGTACATAACGTATTACGTGGCCTGTAGAGCTTTATCCACAGAAATGTGCCTCAGTAAGAATAAACATAAAAACAAAGCTTTAATAAATTTCTCTCTCTTTATTTCTATTGTCAGCCACTCATCACAGGCTGGTTAAATTTTGTGCAAAAGGTTCCTAGACGGGGGGTAAGTCCCTATACTTGTGCGTTATTCCTATCTATTCCCGAAACAGGCACGAGGTGCGTGGTGGATTTCCCTTCCCGTTTTGAAGTGATCGTCATCGGCGGCGGCCATGCCGGAACCGAGGCTGCGCTTGCTTCTGCACGCATGGGCGTAAAAACCCTGCTGCTGACCCACAACGTGGAAACCCTCGGGCACATGAGCTGCAATCCGGCCATCGGTGGCATTGGCAAGAGCCATCTGGTCAAGGAGATCGATGCGCTCGGCGGCGTCATGGCCCTGGCTACCGACAAGAGTGGTATCCAGTTCCGCGTTCTGAACAACCGCAAAGGCCCGGCGGTGCGTGCAACCCGTGCCCAGGCCGACCGCGCGATCTACAAGGCGGTGGTGCGTGAAGTACTCGAGAACCAGCCCAACCTGTGGATATTCCAGCAGTCGTGCGACGACCTGATCGTCGAGCAGGACCAGGTCAAGGGTGTGGTCACGCAAATGGGCCTGCGTTTCTTCGCGGATTCCGTGGTACTGACCACCGGCACCTTCCTCGCCGGACTTATCCACATCGGTCTGCAGAACTATTCCGGTGGCCGCGCCGGTGATCCGCCGGCCATGGCCCTGGCGCAGCGCATGCGTGAACTGCCGCTGCGCGTCGGTCGCCTGAAAACCGGCACGCCGCCGCGTATCGATGGCCGTTCGGTGGATTTCTCGGTGATGACCGAGCAAGCCGGCGACACGCCGATCCCGGTCATGTCGTTCATGGGCGACAAGGCCATGCACCCGCGTCAGGTCAGTTGCTGGATCACGCATACCAACCCACGCACCCACGAGATCATCGCGGCCAACCTCGATCGCTCGCCGATGTACTCCGGGGTGATCGAAGGCATCGGCCCGCGCTACTGCCCGTCGATCGAAGACAAGATCCACCGCTTTGCCGACAAGGAAAGCCACCAGGTCTTCATCGAACCCGAAGGGCTCAACACCCATGAGCTGTACCCCAACGGCATCTCCACTTCCCTGCCGTTCGACGTGCAGTTGCAGATCGTGCGCTCGATCCGTGGCATGGAAAACGCCCACATCGTGCGGCCGGGCTACGCCATCGAGTACGACTACTTCGACCCACGCGACCTCAAGTACAGCCTGGAAACCAAGGTGATCGGCGGGCTGTTCTTCGCCGGCCAGATCAACGGCACCACCGGCTACGAAGAAGCCGGCGCCCAGGGTCTGCTCGCCGGGACCAACGCCGCACTGCGTGCGCAGGGCCGCGAAAGCTGGTGCCCGCGTCGCGACGAGGCGTACATCGGGGTACTGGTCGACGACCTGATCACCCTGGGTACCCAGGAGCCGTACCGCATGTTCACTTCGCGCGCCGAGTACCGGTTGATCCTGCGCGAAGACAACGCGACCTGCGCCTCACCGAAAAAGGCCGCGAACTGGGCCTGGTCGATGACGCGCGCTGGGCGCGTTCAGCGCCAAGCGCGAAAGCATCGAACGCGAAGAACAGCGCCTCAAGTCGACCTGGGTACAACCCAACACCGCGCAGGGCCAGGCGATTGTGGATAAGTTCGGCACGCCGCTGAGCCACGAGTACAACCTGCTCAACCTGCTGACTCGCCCGGAAATCGATTATGCCGGGCTGGTGGAAGTGACCGGTGGCAGCGATGTCGACCCGCAGGTTGCCGAGCAGGTCGAGATCAAGACCAAATATGCCGGTTACATTGACCGGCAACAGGAAGAAATCGCGCGCCTGCGTGCCAGCGAAGACACGCGCCTGCCCGACGATATCGACTACACCGGTATTTCCGGGTTGTCCAAGGAGATTCAGGGTAAGCTCGGCCAGACCCGGCCAGAAACCCTGGGCCAGGCCTCGCGCATTCCCGGCGTCACGCCGGCGGCGATTTCCCTGTTGCTGATTCACCTGAAAAAACGCGGCGCAGGCCGCGAGTTGGAGCAAAGCGCTTGAGTTCTATGGTCACCCCTCAACACGCCGAAGAGTTGTCCACAGGCGCACGCCAGCTCGGTGTCGAGCTGAGCGAGGCACAGCACGCGCAGTTGCTGGCTTACCTGGCCCTGTTGATAAAGTGGAACAAGGCCTACAACCTGACCGCCGTACGCAATCCGGACGAAATGGTTTCGCGGCATTTGCTCGACAGCCTCAGCGTCATGCCGTTTATCCACAGCGAGCGTTGGCTCGATGTGGGCAGTGGTGGCGGCATGCCGGGTATTCCACTGGCTATCCTGCATCCGCACAAGCAGGTCACGGTGCTCGACAGCAACGGCAAGAAAACCCGCTTCCTGACCCAGGTCAAACTGGAGCTGAAGCTGGATAACCTGCAAGTTATCCACAAACGGGTCGAGGAGTTCCAACCGGAGCTACCCTTCACCGGAATTGTTTCCCGTGCTTTCAGCAGCATGGAGAACTTCACCAATTGGACGCGCCACCTTGGCGACGCCCAGACGCAGTGGCTGGCAATGAAAGGGCTGCATCCGGCTGATGAGCTGGTAGCATTGCCGGCAGATTTCAAAGTGGATAGCGAGCAGGCCTTGACCGTTCCGGGTTGCCAAGGCCAGCGCCATCTGCTGATACTGCGCCGCACGGCATGACTGGGAACACAAGCAAGAATGGCTAAGGTATTCGCAATCGCGAACCAGAAAGGTGGTGTGGGCAAGACCACCACCTGTATCAATCTCGCCGCATCGCTGGTCGCGACCAAGCGCCGCGTGCTGCTGATTGACCTCGATCCACAGGGCAACGCCACCATGGGTAGCGGTGTGGATAAACACGTCCTTGAACATTCGGTGTATGACCTGCTGATCGGCGAATGCGACCTGGCCCAGGCCATGCGCGTCTCCGAGCACGGCGGTTATCAACTGCTGCCGGCCAACCGTGACCTGACCGCGGCCGAAGTGGTGCTGCTCGAAATGCAGATGAAGGAGAGCCGCCTGCGTACCGCGCTGGCGCCGATCCGCGAAAGCTACGACTACATCCTGATCGACTGCCCGCCGTCGCTGTCGATGCTGACCCTCAATGCCCTGGTGGCCGCCGATGGCGTGATCATCCCGATGCAGTGTGAATACTTTGCACTGGAAGGCTTGAGCGACCTTGTGGATAACATCAAGCGCATTGCTGCCAAGCTCAATCCGCAACTCAAGATCGAAGGGCTGCTGCGCACCATGTACGACCCGCGCCTGAGCCTGATCAACGATGTGTCCGCACAGCTCAAGGAGCACTTCGGCGAGCAGCTCTACGACACGGTGATCCCGCGCAACATCCGCCTGGCCGAGGCGCCGAGTTTCGGCATGCCGGCCCTGGCTTACGACAAGCAATCGCGTGGCGCCCTGGCCTATCTGGCCCTGGCCGGTGAACTGGTACGCCGTCAACGTCGTCAAACCCGCACTGCCGCACCGGCAACTTAAGGAATCCGCATGGCCGTTAAGAAACGAGGTCTCGGACGTGGGTTGGATGCACTGCTCAGTGGTCCTACCGTCAGCGCGCTCGAAGAGCAGGCTGTCAAGGTCGACCAGAAAGAACTGCAACACCTGCCGCTGGACCTGATTCAGCGCGGCAAGTACCAGCCACGCCGGGACATGGACCCGCAGGCACTCGAAGAACTGGCTCAGTCGATCAAGAGCCAGGGCGTGATGCAGCCGATCGTGGTACGCCCGATCGGCGACGAGCGCTACGAGATCATCGCCGGCGAACGTCGCTGGCGCGCCAGCCAGCAGGCCGGCATGGAAACCATCCCGGCGATGGTGCGCGATGTGCCGGACGAAACCGCCATTGCCATGGCCCTGATCGAGAACATCCAGCGTGAAGACCTCAATCCGGTGGAAGAGGCCATCGCGCTGCAGCGCCTGCAGCAGGAGTTCCAGCTGACCCAGCAACAGGTGGCGGATGCCGTGGGCAAGTCACGTGTGACCGTGGCCAACCTGCTGCGCCTGATCTCGCTGCCGGAAGTCATCAAGACCATGCTGTCCCACGGTGACCTGGAGATGGGGCATGCCCGTGCATTGCTCGGTTTGCCCGAAGAACAGCAGGTCGACGGGGCGCGACACGTTGTCGCACGTGGCCTCACCGTACGTCAGACCGAAGCCCTGGTGCGCCAGTGGCTCAATGGCAAACCGGAACCTGTCGAAGCAGCCAAGCCCGATCCGGACATCACCCGCCTTGAACAGCGTCTGGCAGAGCGGCTGGGCTCGGCAGTGCAGATCCGTCACGGCAACAAGGGCAAAGGGCAGTTGGTGATCCGTTACAACTCACTGGATGAGTTGCAGGGCGTGCTTGCTCACATCCGCTGAAACAATTCGCTTTGTAGCGCGCAGTCGGAAATCACTACCCAGCAGTTGAATAGGGGTCCAACCGCCCCTATACTCTGCGCGCATTTTGTCGGCACAAATTATGCCAAGTCATAGTTGACTGGTTGGCCGACTTTCGAGGAGCAGTTGTGATGGAAACCCGCACGCCAAACCGCCTGCCTTTCCATCGCTGGGCGGTTTTTCCGGTACTGCTGACTCAATTGGTCGTGTTATTGCTGGCATCGTTGGGGGTGTGGCAGTGGCACGGGGTGGTCGCGGGCTATTCGGCACTCTGCGGAGGGCTGATTGCCTGGCTACCGAATCTGTACTTTGCCTACAAGGCGTTCCGTTACACCGGCGCCAGGGCAGCGCAGGCCATCGTCAAGTCGTTCTACGCTGGCGAGGCAGGCAAATTGATTTTGACGGCAGTGCTGTTTGCACTGACGTTTGCAGGAGTGAAGCCATTGGCGCCATTAGCAGTATTCGGCGTCTTCTTGCTGACCCAGTTGGTCAGCTGGTTCGCGCCCCTGCTGATAAAAACGAGACTTTCGAGACCTTAGGGCGTTTGAGGCAAACATGGCAGCAGAAACCGCTTCGGGCTATATCCAGCACCACTTGCAGAACTTGACCTTCGGGCAATTACCAGACGGCGGTTGGGGCTTTGCCCATTCCGCAGCAGAAGCCAAGGCAATGGGCTTCTGGGCGTTCCACGTGGACACCCTGGGTTGGTCCGTTGCACTGGGTCTGATCTTCATCCTCCTGTTCCGCATGGCGGCGAAAAAAAGCGACGTCGGGTCAACCCGGCGGCCTGCAGAACTTCGTCGAAGTGATGGTCGAATTCGTCAACGGCAGCGTCAAGGACTCGTTCCATGGCCGCAGCCCGGTGATCGCACCGCTGGCTCTGACGATTTTCGTCTGGGTGTTCCTGATGAACGCCGTCGACCTGGTACCGGTCGACTGGATTCCTCAGCTGGCGATCCTGATCTCCGGTGACCCGCACATTCCGTTCCGTGCCGTGTCGACCACCGACCCGAACGCCACCATCGCGATGGCCTTCTGCGTGTTCGCACTGATCATCTTCTACAGCATCAAGGTCAAGGGCCTGGGCGGCTTCATCGGCGAGCTCACCCTGCACCCGTTCGGCAGCAAGAACATCTTCGTTCAGATCCTGCTGATCCCGGTGAACTTCCTGCTGGAATTCGTCACCCTGATTGCCAAGCCAATCTCGCTGGCCCTGCGTCTGTTCGGCAACATGTACGCCGGCGAGCTGGTGTTCATCCTGATTGCCGTGATGTTCGGTGCGGCCTGCTGTGGCTGAGTGGCCTGGGCGTGGTGCTGCAATGGGCGTGGGCGGTGTTCCACATCCTGATCATCACCCTGCAAGCGTTCATCTTCATGATGCTTACCATCGTCTACCTGTCGATGGCTCACGAAGATAACCATTAAGACCGCCTGGCGTGTCTGAGGCCTTCCCGCCGGGGTGGGGGAAGGCCGAAAAAGTCCGCAAGGGCAGCTGTACCAAACGATTTTGTTTTACCGCTTCAAACTAAAAAACCTAACCAATACGACGTAAAAGTCGGGAGGAAAGATGGAAACTGTAGTTGGTCTTACCGCTATCGCTGTTGCTCTGCTGATCGGCCTGGGTGCCCTGGGTACCGCCATTGGTTTCGGCCTGCTGGGCGGCAAGTTCCTGGAAGGCGCTGCTCGCCAGCCAGAAATGGTTCCGATGCTGCAAGTTAAAATGTTCATCGTCGCCGGTCTGCTCGACGCCGTGACCATGATCGGTGTTGGTATCGCTCTGTTCTTCACCTTCGCTAATCCCTTCGTTGGTCAAATCGCTGGCTAATCACTCGACTTCTCGAGTGGATTGGTGTGATGGACTTAGAACGAGCGAGGTGTTGGCGTGAACATTAATGCAACCCTGATTGGCCAGTCCGTTGCGTTCTTCATTTTTGTACTGTTTTGCATGAAGTTCGTGTGGCCTCCGGTCATCGCGGCTTTGCAAGAACGTCAGAAGAAGATCGCGGAAGGACTGGACGCTGCCAACCGAGCAGCTCGCGACCTGGAGCTGGCCCAAGATAAAGCGGGTCAGCAACTGCGCGAAGCTAAAGCTCAGGCAGCCGAAATCATTGAGCAAGCCAAGAAACGCGGTAACCAGATCGTCGAGGAAGCCCGTGACCAGGCTCGCGTCGAAGCTGACCGTGTGAAGGCCCAGGCTCAAGCCGAGATCGAACAGGAACTGAACGGCGTCAAAGACGCGCTGCGCGCCCAAGTGGGTAGCCTGGCCGTCAACGGTGCTGAAAAGATCCTTGGCGCCACAATCGATCAAAACGCGCATGCGGAGCTGGTTAATAAACTGGCCGCTGAAATTTAAGCGAGGGCGATCATGGCAGAACTGACCACGTTGGCCCGACCTTACGCTAAGGCGCCTTTGAGCACGCCCAGGCCCATCAGCAACTGGCCAATTGGTCAGCCATGCTCGGCCTGGCTGCTGCAGTGTCGCAAGACGACACAATGCAGCGCCTGCTCAAGGCCCCGCGACTGACGAGCGCAGAAAAGGCCGCCGCGTTTATTGACGTGTGCGGTGACAAGTTCGATGCACAGGCACAGAATTTCATTCATGTTGCCGCGGAAAACGAACGTCTCCTGCTGTTGCCGGAGATTTCGGCTCTGTTCGAGCTGTACAAGGCCGAACAAGAGAAATCCGTGGACGTGGAAGTCACCAGTGCTTTTGCGTTGAACCAAGAACAGCAAGACAAACTCGCCAAGGTTCTCAGTGCACGACTCAGCCGGGAAGTGCGCCTGCACGCGACGGAGGATGCCAGCCTAATCGGTGGTGTCGTTATCCGCGCCGGCGACCTGGTTATCGATGGTTCAGTACGCGGCAAAATCGCGAAACTGGCCGAAGCATTGAAATCTTGAGTTTGAAGGGGCAGCAGAGCAATGCAGCAACTCAATCCTTCCGAAATTAGTGAAATCATCAAGGGCCGCATCGAGAAACTCGATGTAGCCTCCCAAGCCCGCAACGAAGGTACTGTCGTCAGCGTTTCTGACGGTATCGTGCGGATTCACGGTCTGGCCGACGCTATGTACGGCGAAATGATCGAGTTTCCGGGCGGCGTGTTCGGTATGGCCCTCAACCTGGAGCAAGACTCCGTTGGTGCGGTAGTACTGGGCGCGTACGACACCCTCGCTGAAGGCATGAGCGCCAAGTGCACCGGCCGCATCCTCGAAGTTCCGGTTGGTAAGGAACTGCTGGGTCGCGTTGTCGACGCACTGGGTAACCCAATCGATGGCAAAGGTCCGCTGAACAACACCGAGACCGACGCCGTTGAAAAGGTTGCACCAGGCGTTATCTGGCGTAAATCGGTAGACCAGCCTGTACAGACTGGCTACAAGTCGGTTGACGCCATGATCCCTGTCGGCCGTGGCCAGCGTGAGCTGATCATCGGTGACCGTCAGATCGGCAAGACCGCCATGGCCATCGACGCCATCATCAACCAGAAAGACTCCGGTATTTTCTGTGTGTATGTTGCTGTCGGCCAGAAGCGTTCGACCGTTGCCAACATCGTTCGCAAGCTGGAAGAAAACGGCGCCCTGGCCAACACCATCGTGGTGGTTGCCAGTGCTTCGGAATCCGCCGCACTGCAATTCCTGGCGCCATACGCCGGTTGCACCATGGGCGAGTTCTTCCGTGACCGCGGTGAAGATGCGCTGATCGTCTACGATGACCTGTCCAAGCAGGCCGTTGCCTACCGTCAGATCTCCCTGCTGCTGCGCCGTCCACCAGGTCGCGAAGCGTACCCAGGTGACGTGTTCTATCTCCACTCCCGTCTGCTGGAGCGTGCATCGCGCGTTTCCGAAGAGTACGTAGAGAAGTTCACCAACGGTGCCGTAACTGGCAAGACCGGCTCGCTGACCGCACTGCCGATCATCGAAACCCAGGCTGGCGACGTTTCCGCGTTCGTTCCGACCAACGTGATTTCCATCACCGACGGTCAGATCTTCCTGGAATCGGCCATGTTCAACTCGGGCATCCGCCCTGCAGTGAACGCCGGTGTTTCGGTATCCCGTGTGGGTGGTGCCGCTCAGACCAAGATCATCAAGAAGCTCTCCGGTGGTATCCGTACCGCTCTGGCTCAGTACCGTGAACTGGCGGCATTTGCCCAGTTCGCTTCTGACCTGGACGAAGCCACCCGCAAGCAACTCGAGCACGGTCAACGTGTTACCGAGCTGATGAAGCAGAAGCAATACGCTCCAATGTCCATCGCGGACATGGCGCTGTCGCTGTATGCCGCTGAGCGTGGGTTCCTGACCGACGTTGAAATCACCAAGATCGGTAGCTTCGAACAAGCGCTGATCGCTTACTTCAACCGTGATCACGCCGAACTGATGGCGAAGATCAACGTGAAGGGTGACTTCAACGACGAAATCGATGCTGGCATCAAAGCCGGTATCGAGAAGTTCAAGGCCACCCAAACCTGGTAAGCCGCAGCGGGGGCTTTGCAGCCCCCGCTTGCTAACCTGATAGGTGTTACATGGCAGGCGCAAAAGAGATTCGCAGTAAGATTGCGAGCATCAAAAGCACGCAAAAAATTACCAGCGCCATGGAAAAAGTGGCGGTCAGCAAGATGCGCAAGGCTCAAATGCGCATGGCTGCTAGCCGTCCTTATGCGGAGCGTATCCGCCAGGTGATTGGTCATCTGGCCAACGCCAACCCGGAATACCGCCACCCCTTCATGATCGATCGCCCTGTCAAGCGCGCCGGTTATGTGGTTGTGAGCAGTGACCGTGGTCTGTGCGGTGGCTTGAACACCAACCTGTTCAAGGCCCTGGTCAAGGACATGGCGGCCAACCGCGAGCAAGGGATCGAAATCGATCTGTGCGTGGTCGGCAGCAAAGGTGCGGCGTTTTTCCGCAGCTTCGGCGGCAACGTCGTTGCAGCGATCAGCCACCTGGGCGAAGAGCCGTCGATCAATGATCTGATCGGCAGCGTCAAGGTCATGCTGGACGCTTACCTGGATGGTCGTATCGATCGTCTGTCCGTGGTATCGAACAAGTTCATCAATACCATGACGCAAGCCCCAACGGTCGAGCAGTTGATTCCGTTGGTTGCAACCCCGGATCAAGAACTCAAGCACCACTGGGACTACCTCTACGAACCTGACGCCAAAGAGCTGCTGGACGGCCTGATGGTGCGTTACGTGGAGTCGCAGGTCTACCAGGCGGTGGTCGAGAACAACGCGGCTGAACAAGCTGCGCGGATGATCGCAATGAAGAACGCCACTGACAACGCCGGCGATCTGATCAGCGAATTGCAGCTGATCTACAACAAGGCGCGTCAGGCTGCGATCACCCAAGAGATCTCGGAAATCGTCGGCGGCGCTGCCGCGGTTTAACGGTTCAAATATTCAGAGGATCCAGCTATGAGTAGCGGACGTATCGTTCAAATCATCGGCGCCGTCATCGACGTGGAATTCCCACGTGACAGCGTGCCGAGCGTTTACAACGCATTGAAAGTACAAGGCGCGGAAACCACCCTGGAAGTTCAGCAGCAGCTGGGCGACGGTGTGGTCCGTACCATTGCGATGGGCTCGACCGAAGGCTTGAAGCGCGGTCTGGACGTTGTCGACAGCGGCGCAGCCATCTCCGTACCGGTCGGTAAAGCGACCCTGGGCCGGATCATGGACGTGCTGGGCAACCCGATCGACGAAGCGGGCCCGATCGGCGAAGAAGAGCGTTGGGGCATCCACCGTGAAGCGCCATCGTTCGCAGACCAGGCAGGCGGCAACGACCTGCTGGAAACCGGCATCAAGGTTATCGACCTGGTTTGCCCGTTTGCCAAGGGCGGTAAGGTTGGTCTGTTCGGTGGTGCCGGTGTCGGCAAGACCGTAAACATGATGGAACTGATCCGTAACATCGCCATCGAGCACAGCGGTTACTCCGTGTTCGCCGGTGTGGGCGAGCGTACCCGTGAGGGTAACGACTTCTACCACGAGATGAAGGACTCCAACGTTCTCGACAAGGTAGCCCTGGTCTACGGTCAGATGAACGAGCCACCAGGCAACCGTCTGCGCGTAGCGCTGACCGGCCTGACCATGGCCGAGAAGTTCCGTGACGAAGGTAACGACGTTCTGCTGTTCGTCGACAACATCTATCGTTACACCCTGGCCGGTACTGAAGTATCCGCACTGCTGGGCCGTATGCCTTCGGCAGTAGGTTACCAGCCGACCCTGGCTGAAGAGATGGGCGTTCTGCAAGAACGTATCACTTCGACCAAGGAAGGTTCGATCACCTCGATCCAAGCGGTATACGTACCTGCGGACGACCTGACCGACCCGTCGCCAGCCACCACCTTCGCCCACTTGGACGCCACCGTTGTACTGTCCCGTGACATCGCCTCCCTGGGTATCTACCCAGCGGTCGATCCACTGGACTCGACCTCGCGCCAGCTGGACCCGAACGTGATCGGCAACGAGCACTACGAAACGGCTCGCGGCGTTCAGTACGTGCTGCAGCGCTACAAAGAGCTGAAGGACATCATTGCGATCCTGGGCATGGACGAACTGTCCGAGACCGACAAGCAACTGGTATCCCGTGCTCGTAAGATCCAGCGCTTCCTGTCCCAGCCGTTCTTCGTGGCTGAAGTCTTCACCGGTTCTCCAGGCAAATACGTTTCCCTGAAAGACACCATTGCTGGCTTCAAAGGCATCCTCAACGGTGACTACGACCACCTGCCAGAACAAGCGTTCTACATGGTCGGCGGCATCGAAGAAGCAGTCGAGAAAGCCAAGAAACTGTAATCCCGGCGCCCCGCAAGGGGCGCTAATCAGGTTGAGGCAAGCAGATGGCTATGACAGTCCATTGCGATATCGTCAGCGCGGAAGGAGAAATCTTCTCCGGCCTGGTCGAGATGGTGATTGCGCACGGCAACCTGGGTGATCTTGGTATCGCTCCAGGCCACGCCCCGCTGATCACTAATCTGAAGCCTGGTCCGATCACGCTGACCAAGCAGGGTGGCGCCCAAGAGGTGTTCTACATCTCTGGTGGTTTCCTCGAGGTCCAGCCGAACATGGTCAAGGTGCTTGCCGATACCGTGCAACGTGCTGCCGACCTGGACGAAGCTCAGGCGCAGGAAGCCCTCAAGGCTGCTGAAAACGCCCTGCACGAGAAAGGCTCGGAGTTCGACTACGGCGCCGCTGCCGCACGTCTGGCCGAAGCCGCAGCCCAGCTGCGCACCGTCCAGCAGTTGCGCAAGGGAAGGTAACTCGGCCTACGGGCTGATTACTTTTTCCGCGATTGAGTTAAAGGGTAGCCTCGGCTACCCTTTTTCTTTTTCCAGAATTCTTCTTTTTGGTCACCTCGCTGACCTCCCAGAATTGGTAGCCAGTCAATGTCTCTCGATATCGTTATTCTCGCGGCAGGCCAGGGCACCCGCATGCGTTCGGCGCTGCCCAAGGTGCTGCACCCGGTGGCCGGTGATTCCATGCTTGGCCATGTTATCCACAGTGCTCGTCAGCTCAAGCCGCAGGGTATCCACGTGGTGATCGGTCACGGCGCAGAGCTTGTACGCGAGCGCCTGGCTGCCGCTGACCTGAACTTCGTGCTGCAGGACAAACAACTGGGCACTGGCCACGCCGTGGCACAGGCCGTGCCTGCACTGACTGCCGAGACGGTATTGATCCTCTACGGCGACGTACCACTGATTGAAGTGGATACGCTGCGTCGGCTGTTGGACAAGGTGACCCCACAGCAACTGGGCCTGCTTACCGTGACCCTGGCCGACCCGACCGGCTATGGGCGCATCGTGCGTGATGAGGCTGGTCAGGTGGCGGCCATTGTCGAGCACAAGGACGCCAGTGCCGCACAGCGCGCCATTGCTGAAGGCAATACCGGCATTCTCGCGGTGCCGGGCGTGCACCTGGCCGAATGGTTGGGTCGCCTGTCGAACAACAACGCCCAGGGCGAGTATTACCTTACCGACGTGATCGCCATGGCGGTCAGCGACGGCCTGGTGGTGGCCACCGAGCAGCCACTGGACCCGATGGAAGTACAGGGCGCCAATGATCGCCGGCAACTGGCGGAACTGGAGCGTCATTACCAACTGCGCGAAGGCCGCCGGCTGATGGCTCAGGGAGTGACCCTGCGTGACCCGGCGCGTTTCGACGTGCGCGGGGAGGTGACCGTGGGGCGTGATGTGCTGATCGACATCAACGTGATTCTCGAAGGCCGCGTGGTGATCGAGGATGACGTGGTCATCGGCCCCAATTGCGTGATCAAGAACACCACCTTGCGCAAAGGCGCGGTGGTCAAGGCCAACAGCCATCTGGAAGGCGCGGTGATGGGCGAGGGCAGCGATGCCGGCCCGTTCGCGCGCTTGCGCCCCGGCAGCGTGCTGGAAGCGCGTGCGCATGTGGGTAACTTTGTCGAACTGAAGAATGCGCACCTGGGCGAAGGCGCCAAGGCCGGGCACCTGACGTACCTGGGCGATGCACAGGTCGGTGCGCGCACCAACATCGGTGCCGGCACCATTACCTGCAACTACGATGGCGCCAACAAGTTCCGCACGGTGCTGGGTGAAGATGTGTTCATCGGTTCGAACAACTCACTGGTGGCGCCTGTGGATATCCTTGACGGCGCGACCACGGCGGCAGGTTCCACCATTACCCAGAATGTCGAGGCAGGTCAGTTGGCAGTGGCACGCGGCCGCCAGCGCAATATCGATGAGTGGAAGCGCCCAGAGAAAATCAACAAAAGCTGAAGTTATTCACAGCTGGACAGCAAGCCGACTGGATTGTGCATAAGTCGGCTTTTTTGTGAGCGCAGTACCGATGTGGATAACTCGACAGCACCTGCGGCGTTATCCACAGCAAAAAAACGACTGCAGTGCTTGACCCAATGAACGCTTTAGGTTTTGATTGGCTTCGTTATCTTTCGAATCGAAACTTAAGCTGCCATGTCGAAGCGCAATACGCCACAACGTCGCCATAACATCCTTGCCTTGCTGCATGAGCAGGGCGAGGTCAGTGTGGATGCCTTGGCCAAACGCTTCGAAACCTCCGAAGTGACCATCCGCAAGGACCTGGCGGCGCTGGAAGCCAATGGTTTGCTGCTGCGCCGCTATGGTGGCGCGGTGACCCTGCCGCAGGAACTGTTCGCCGACCAGAGCACGCCGGTCTCACTGTACAAGCAGGCGATCGCTCGGGCCGCGGTGGCGCGCATTCGCGAACATGCGCGAATCATCATCGACAGTGGCAGCACCACGGCTTCGATGATTCCCGAACTGGGCCAGCAACCTGGCTTGGTGGTGATGACCAACTCGTTGAATGTGGCCCGCGCCTTGAGTGAACTGGAGCACGAGCCGGTGCTGTTGATGACGGGTGGCACCTGGGACCCGCATTCGGAATCGTTCCAGGGGCAGGTCGCCGAGCAGGTACTACGTTCTTACGATTTCGATCAGTTGTTCATCGGCGCCGACGGCATCGACCTGGTGCGCGGCACCACCACCTTCAACGAGTTGCTGGGCCTGAGCCGGGTCATGGCCGAGGTGGCCCGTGAAGTGATCGTGATGGTCGAGTCGGACAAGGTCGGGCGCAAGATTCCCAACCTGGAGCTGCCCTGGAGCAGCGTGAACACCCTGATTACCGATGAGCGCCTGCCTATGGAGGCGCGCGAACAAATTCAAGCCCGCGGCATCAACCTGATCTGTGCCGCCATCAGCTAGGAGCAACATCTATGTGTGGAATCGTGGGCGCAGTCGCCGAACGTAATATCACCACTATCCTTATCGAAGGCCTCAAGCGCCTGGAATACCGCGGCTACGACAGCGCCGGCCTGGCCGTATTCACACAGCAGGGCAACCTGGAGCGCCGTCGTCGCATCGGCAAGGTCAGCGAGCTGGAAGCCGCCGTTGCCGCCGAGCCGCTGGCAGGCCACCTGGGTATCGCGCATACCCGCTGGGCGACCCATGGCGCGCCGACCGAAGGCAACGCGCACCCGCACTTCTCCGGCCACGAACTGGCAGTGGTGCACAACGGCATCATCGAGAACCACGATGCCCTGCGTGAGCAGCTCAAGGGCCTGGGCTACGTGTTCACCTCGCAGACCGACACCGAAGTGATCGTGCACCTGCTGCACCACACGCTCAAAAGCCTCCCGGAGCTGGCCGATGCACTGAAGGCCACGGTCAAGCAGTTGCATGGCGCCTACGGCCTGGCGGTGATCAGTGCGCATCAGCCTGACCGCCTGCTGGCAGCGCGCAGCGGCAGCCCGCTGGTGATCGGCCTGGGCCATGGCGAGAACTTCCTGGCGTCCGACCAGTTGGCCCTACGCCAGGTCACCGACCGCTTCATGTACCTGGAAGAAGGCGATATCGCCGAGATCCGTCGCGACCAGATCACCATCTGGGACATCAATGGCCAGCCGGTTCAGCGCGAGAGCGTGCAGTACCACGAAGGCGCCGAAGCGGCCGACAAGGGTCAGTACCGACACTTCATGCTCAAGGAAATCCACGAGCAACCTACCGTGGTGCAGCGCACCCTGGAAGACCGCCTGGGCACCGACCACGTGCTGGTACAGGCTTTCGGTCCGAAAGCGGCTGAGCTGTTCCCCAACGTTCGTAACGTGCAGATCGTTGCCTGCGGTACCAGCTACCATGCCGGCATGGTCGCGCGTTACTGGCTTGAAGAACTGGCCGGCATTCCGTGCCAGGTCGAAGTGGCCAGCGAGTTCCGCTACCGCAAGGTGGTGGTGCAGCCGGATACGCTGTTCGTGTCGATCTCCCAGTCGGGCGAAACCGCCGACACCCTGGCGGCCCTGCGCAATGCCAAGGAGCTGGGCTTCCTGGCCAGCCTGGCGATCTGCAACGTCGGTATCAGCTCGCTGGTGCGTGAGTCCGACCTGACCCTGCTGACCCGTGCCGGCCCGGAAATCGGCGTGGCCTCGACCAAGGCGTTCACCACCCAGCTGGTGTCGCTGATGCTGTTGACCCTGTCGCTGGGCCGTGTGCGTGGCACCTTGTCGGCGGCGGTCGAAGCCGAGCTGGTCGAGCAGTTGCGCTGCCTGCCGGTGCGCCTGGGTGAAGCACTGGCGATGGACACCACCATCGAGAAGATCTCCGAGCTGTTTGCGGACAAGCACCACACGCTGTTCCTGGGCCGCGGTGCGCAGTTCCCGGTGGCAATGGAGGGGGCGCTCAAGCTCAAGGAAATTTCCTACATCCATGCCGAGGCCTACCCGGCGGGTGAGCTCAAGCACGGCCCGTTGGCACTGGTGGACGCCGACATGCCGGTGGTTACCGTGGCGCCGAACAACGAACTGCTGGAGAAGCTCAAGTCCAACCTGCAGGAAGTGCGTGCACGCGGTGGTGAGCTGATCGTGTTCGCGGACGAGAAGGCCGGCATGAGCAACGGCGAGGGCACCCATGTGATCGCCATGCCGCACATCATCGATGCACTGGCGCCGATCCTCTACACCATCCCGCTGCAGTTGCTGTCGTACTACGTGGCGGTGCTCAAGGGCACTGATGTGGACCAGCCACGCAACCTGGCCAAGTCGGTGACGGTTGAGTAAGGGCGGTTTTCAGTTGAATGGGTGGATTTAGGGAATTAAACCTGTCGCACGGGAATTAAAGCTGTCGCAGGCAGGTAATCCTGTTCGGGACCAATCCGGGTTGGCGGGGTGCAGTGATGCACCCCGTTTGGAATTACGCCTCAGAATCTAATTGACACGCGTGTCACCCTGTATAGGCTTGTAGTCGAGGACTGCAACCGCGCATCCGTCGGGACTGGGTACCAGCAAGGCCCCCCGCAACTTCGGCAGCAGAGAATGCTGGTTTCTCTGAAGTAGTGACGACGGGCATAGCCGGTCGGATTCTGAACCCAAGGTCGCAAGGCTGGGAGTTAAAGGATCGCTGCGACTACTCCTCAAACCTTCCGAAAAGGCACCTTTGGGTGCCTTTTTTACACCTGATATCTGGCGTTGGCTGCTTAATCGTAACCCTTGAACGAAGACGCGGGATCAGTCGCTGAGGGGCCAACCCATCCATGCTGTTGCGTATCCAACCTAATGAATCTCTGCGCTCATATGTTGACCGCAATTTGCTCGTGAATTTTATGGATTGGAGGGTAGACAGATTACGCTGGCTTTCTGAAGGGGAGATTACTCACCAAGCAGTTAAGGTGATCGCCTCAACGATGGGGTGGGAAGGATGCTATGGCTTCAACCGCTTGCTGCACGAACACACCCAATTGCCCCTTCAGTTTGTTATCAGGGATACCCGAGATGTC
>NZ_JAAHBU010000292.1 GCF_010671725.1 Pseudomonas brassicae
GCTGGCTTGCCAGCGAAGCTGTTTAGCCCGGATCGCGGAAGTCGGGGTGGAAATCGGCCGGCACCGCCACGCTCACGCTGCTGCGCGTGGCAATGTCGATGCCCTCGCTGGCCACCTCGGCCAGGAAATCGATCTGCTCGGGCGTGATCACGTACGGCGGCAGGAAGTACACCACGCTGCCCAGCGGACGCAACAGCGCGCCACGGGTCAGGGCATGCTCGAACACCTTCAGGCCACGCCGCTCCTGCCACGGGTAGGCGGTCTTGCTGGCCTTGTCCTGCACCATCTCGATCGCCACGGCCATGCCGGTCTGGCGCACTTCGGCCACGTGCGGGTGGTCGGCCAGGTGCGCGGTGGCCGTGGCCATGCGCTGCGCCAACGGTTTGTTGGCCTCGATCACGTTGTCCTGCTCGAAGATGTCCAGGGTCGCCAGTGCCGCCGCGCAGGCCAGCGGGTTGCCGGTGTAGCTGTGCGAATGCAGGAACGCGCGCAGGGTCGGGTAGTCGTCGTAGAACGCGCCGTACACCTCGTCGGTGGTCAGGCACGCGGCCAGCGGCAGGTAGCCGCCGGTCAGGGCCTTGGACAGGCACAGGAAGTCCGGGCGGATGCCGGCCTGCTCGCAGGCGAACATCGTGCCGGTACGCCCGAAGCCCACGGCGATCTCGTCATGGATCAGGTGCACGCCATAGCGGTCGCAGGCCTCGCGCAGCAGCTTGAGGTACACCGGGTGGTACATGCGCATGCCGCCGGCGCCCTGGATCAGCGGTTCGACAATCACCGCGGCGACGCTGGCGTGGTGCTCGGCCAGGGTCTGTTCCATGGCGGCGAACAGCGTACGTGAGTGGTCTTCCCAGCTCACGCCCTCGGGGCGCAGGTAGCAGTCGGGGCTGGGCACCTTGAGGGTGTCGAGCAGCAA
The DNA here is from genome assembly GCF_010671725.1 of Pseudomonas brassicae. Classification (GTDB taxonomy): domain Bacteria; phylum Pseudomonadota; class Gammaproteobacteria; order Pseudomonadales; family Pseudomonadaceae; genus Aquipseudomonas; species Aquipseudomonas brassicae. Next base: position 917 of record NZ_JAAHBU010000292.1, read on the forward strand.
GGCCTTGTACGTTTCGGTGAACAGTGGCACGTCACCCACCGACATCGCCGCGATGGTCTCGCCGTGGTAGCTGTTGCTCAGGGTGACGAAGCGCTTCTTGTCCGGCTGGCCCTTGTTGAGCCAGTAGTGGAAGCTCATTTTCAGCGCCACTTCGATGCACGACGAGCCGTTGTCGGCATAGAAACAGCGGTTCAGCCCCTCGGGGGTTAGCTTGACCAGGCGCTCCGACAGCTCGATCACCGGCTGGTGGCTGAAGCCGGCCAGGATCACGTGCTCAAGCTGGTCGACCTGGTCCTTGATGCGCTGGTTGATCCGCGGGTTGGCATGGCCGAACACGTTGACCCACCAGGAACTCACCGCGTCGAGGTAGCGCTTGCCTTCGAAGTCTTCGAGCCACACGCCTTCGCCGCGCTTGATCGGGATCAGCGGCAGGTGCTCGTGGTCTTTCATCTGGGTGCAGGGATGCCACAGGACCTTGAGGTCACGTTCCATCCACTGTTGATTCAGGCCCATGGGCTCTCTCCTGGCGACGCGGGTTCGGGTAACCGCGCAAGCCTATGCAAAGCGTCGGGGCAGGACAACCCATAAGGCGTAATCGGTGCGGGCTTTAGTGGCAGGCCTGACTGGCCTGACGTATCCTTCACCCACGCTTTTTCCGGGGTGTTCGCCCCGCATCTTCTGCCTTTGATCCGGAGTTCGCCGAATGTCTGCTGGTTGGCTGCGCGCCTGCGCGCTGGTAATGATTGGGCTGTTCAGCGCGGGCGCCTTCGCGGCCGCCAAGCAGCCGACGGCCATCGTCGTGGGGGGCGGCCTGGCCGGTCTCACCGCCGCCTATGAGCTGCAAAACAAGGGCTGGCAGGTCACCCTGCTGGAAGCCAAGCCGGGCATGGGCGGGCGCTCGGGCCTGGCCACCAGCGAGTGGATCGGCAACAGCAAGGCCCAGCCGACCCTCAACCAGTACCTGGACACCTTCAAGCTGGCCACGCTGCCGGCCCCCGAGTTCGTGCGTACGCCGGGCTACCTGATCGATGGCGAGTACTTCAGCGCGGCGGACCTGGCGACCAAGCAGCCGGCCACGGCCGAAGCGCTCAAGCGCTACGAGAAGACCCTCGACGACCTGGCGCGCTCGATCAGCGACCCGCAAAACCCGGCCGCCAACAGCACACTGTTCGCCCTCGACCAGATCAACGTGTCCAGCTGGCTGGACAAGCTGCAACTGCCGGCCACTGCGCGCCAGCTGGTCAACCAGCAGATCCGTACCCGCTACGACGAGCCATCGCGCCTGTCGCTGCTGTACTTCGCCCAGCAGACCCGTGTCTACCGCGGTGTGAACGACCGCGACCTGCGCGCTGCACGCCTGCCCGGTGGCAGCCCGGTGCTGGCCCAGGCGTTCGTCAAACAACTGAAAACCATCAAGACCAGCTCGCCGGTCAGCGCCATCACCCAGGACAAGGACGGCGTCACGGTCAAGGTCGGTGGCGTGGGCTACAGCGCCGACTACGTGGTGCTGGCGGTGCCGCTGCGCGCACTGGCCAGGATCCAGATGACCCCAGGGCTGGACAACCAGCACCTGGCGGCGCTCAAGGGCACCAACTACGGCTGGCGCGACCAGTTGCTGCTCAAGTTCAAGACCCCGGTCTGGGAAAGCCGTGCACGCATGTCCGGCGAGATCTACAGCAACACCGGCCTGGGCATGCTGTGGATCGAACCGGCGCTCAAGGGTGGCGCCAACGTGGTGATCAACCTGTCCGGCGACAACGCGCGCCTGCTGCAGGCCTTCGGTGACAAGCAGATGGTCGACCAGGTGCTGATCCGTCTGCATGCGTTCTACCCGCAGGCACGCGGTGCCTTTACCGGCTACGAAGTGCGTCGCTACAGCACCGACGCTGGTACGGGCGGTGCCTACCTGGCCTATGGCCCAGGGCAGATCAGCAAGTTCTGGCGCCTGTGGGAGCGCCCGGTGCAACGCATTGCGTTTGCCGGCGAGCACACCGACGCGCTGTACCCGGGCACCCTGGAAGGCGCCTTGCGCAGCGGCCAGCGCGCGGCAGAGCAGGTGGTGGGCATGTCTCAGGGCAAGTCCTTCGACCCGGCCAAGGTCGCGCCGGTGGCGGCCGGGGCTGCGGCGGCAGCGGTAGCCGCGAAGGACAGCAAGGGCGGGTTCTTCTCCAACCTGTTCGGCGGTTCGTCCGACAAGGCTGCCAAGGCGGCGCCGGTGAACAAGGAAGAGGGCAAGCCCGGTTTCTTCTCGCGGCTGTTCGGTGGCGGCGACAAGCCCGTGGAGAAAGCTGCGGTGAAGCCGGTTGAAACGGCGCCAGCGCCTGCGGCGGCCCCGGTATCTGCTGCGGTTGCACCAGTGGCCAAGGACGCGCCGGCCAAGGCGGCGCCTGCGGTCAACAAAGCACCGGTCAAGGCTGCGCCAGCCAAGAAGCCAGCGGCCAAGGCCCAGCCGGTGAAAAAGCCGGCGGCCAAGCCAGTGGCAAAAAAGCCTGCTGCCAACAGCCAGGCCAAGACGCAGTAATGCGTTGAGCCTTTCGCTGGCAAGCCAGCTACCACAGGTATCGCGTTGCTCAAGGCTTGCGCTATACCTGTGTGGGCTTGCCAGCGAAGGGGCCACAGCAAATCCTACCTGCCAAGTTAATGTTTCCTTAACCTGCTCGTCCCACACTAATCATCATATTTCTCGATCTTTCAAAGCGAAATTTTCCGCTTTAATTCGATAGATAACCGTTTAGTCTTGAGCACAGTTCTTACAGGGAAACACGTCAATGCAACTGCGCAACTCTCCTTCACGCTACGGCGTGGTCAGTATCGTCCTGCACTGGGGTGTGGCCCTGGCGGTCTTCGGCCTGTTCGGCCTGGGGCTGTGGATGGTCGGGCTGGACTACTACAGTACGTGGCGTCATACCGCACCCGACTTGCACAAGAGCATTGGCCTGACCCTGCTGGCGATCATGCTCGGCCGCGTGCTGTGGCGCTTCATCAGCCCGCCGCCTCCGGCTCCGGCCAACCACGGGGCGTTTACCCGCTTCGCTGCCAAGGCCGGGCACGGCTTGCTGTATCTGGGCCTGTTCGGTGTGATGATCACCGGCTACCTGATTTCTACCGCCGACGGTGCCGGTATCCCGGTGTTCGGCCTGTTCCAGGTGCCGGCCCTGATCAGCGGCCTGCCTGACCAGGCGGACGTTGCCGGCGAAATTCATTTCTACCTGGCCTGGGGCCTGGTGATCTTCGCCGGGCTGCATGGCCTGGCGGCCCTGAAACACCACTTTATCGACCGTGACGCGACCCTGATCCGCATGCTGGGCCGCAAAGCTTGATGTTCAACCTCAACTCCAAAGGAATAGAAGTAATGTTGAAAAAGACTTTTGCCGCTCTGGCGCTCGGTACCGCCCTGTTCACCGCCGGCCAGGCCATGGCCGCCGACTACAAGATCGACAAGGAAGGCCAGCACGCGTTCATCGACTGGAAGATCAGCCACCTGGGCTACAGCTACGTGCACGGTACCTTCAAGGACTGGGATGGCACCTTCAGCTGGGATTCGGCCAAGCCCGAAGCCAGCAAGATTGCCGTCGACGTGAAGACCGCCAGCCTGTGGTCCAACCACGCCGAGCGTGACAAGCACATCGGCAGCGCCGACTTCCTCGACGTGAAGAAATTCGCAGACGCCCAGTTCGTTTCCACCGCTGTCAAGCCGACCGGTGCCAAGACTGCTGACGTGACGGGCGACCTGACCTTCCACGGCGTCACCAAGCCGGTGACCTTCAAGGCCACCTTCAACGGTGAAGGCAAGGATCCATGGGGCGGCGAGCGCGCCGGCTTCAATGCCACCACCACCCTCAACCTGGCCGACTTCGGCGTGAAAGGCCCAGGCCCTACCTCGCAGACGGTCGACCTGGAAATCTCGCTCGAAGGCGTGAAGCAGTAATCGCTTCAGGCACGCCATAAAAAACGCCGCCCCTAGGGGCGCGTTTTTGTGTGCGCAGTCGCTGAATCAGCGGTTGCGTGTCAGCAGCGCAGGCTTCTCGCCACGTGGACGGCTTGGCAACTGCTCGAGCTGTTCAGCGGTCGGGAACCGGTCGATCTTCGATTCCTTGTGCACGATCTTCGGCTGCGGCTGGCCGTCGCGCGGGTTGCGCACGGCTGGCTCCTGGCTCGACTGCTCGTCACGCGTCGGGCGCCGGTTGCGGTTGTTGCTGCCTTCGCGGCGCGCCTGGCCATCACGGCCACCGCCACCACTGCGCGCACCACCACCGCGTTTTTCGCCCGAGGTGCTGGCGCCACCACCGGTGCGTGCGCCGCCACCGTTGTTGCTGCGTGGCTGGCCGCCGCGAGGTGCGCCGGTGCCGGTGCCGGCCGCAGCGGGTGCGCCCGGACGACGGTTGCGGCCTTGGCCACCCTTGTTCTGGTACGGGCTGACGTAATCGGCGCGGTTGCCGAAATTGTCGACTTCGTCGTCCAGGAATGCCTCAGGGTCGCGATCGGCCGGCGCCTTGGGTGCTACTGCTGCCTGACCCGAGGGTGCCTGGCGGGGTTTGCTGTTGTCACGGGGCTTGCGCTCTGGGCGCGCCGGCGGCCTTCTCAGTGGCTCTTTCGCCTGCGGGCTTATCCTTTTCCTGGCCTTTGTCCTTGCCTTTGTCCTTGCGTCCGCCGCTGCCGGCATTGCTGCCGTCACCACGACCGCCACGACCACCGCGCGGGTTCATCTGCGGGCGCTCACGGGCTTCGGGCTTCTCGGCTTCGACCGTGGAGGCATCGAAGCCCATCAGGTCGCCGTCCTGGATCTTCTGGCGAGTGACGCGTTCGATGCTCTTGAGCAGCTTCTCTTCATCGGGTGCAACCAGCGAGATGGCCTCGCCGGAACGGCCCGCACGGCCGGTACGGCCAATACGGTGCACATAGTCTTCTTCGACGTTGGGCAGCTCGAAGTTGACCACGTGGGGCAACTGGTCGATGTCCAGGCCGCGGGCGGCGATGTCGGTGGCGACCATGATGCGCACGGTGCCGGCCTTGAAGTCGGCCAGGGCCTTGGTGCGTGCGTTCTGGCTCTTGTTGCCATGGATCGCGGCAGCGGTCAGGCCGTGCTTCTCCAGGTACTCGGCGAGGCGGTTGGCGCCGTGCTTGGTACGCGTGAAGACCAGCACCTGTTCCCAGGCACCCTGGGTGATCAGGTGGGCCAGCAGGGCGCGCTTGTGGCTGGCAGGCAGGCGGTACACGCGCTGCTCGATACGCTCGACCGTGGTGTTGGGCGGCGTGACCTCGATGCGCTCGGGGTTGTGCAGCAGCTTGTCGGCCAGGTTGGTGATGTCTTTGGAGAAGGTCGCCGAGAACAGCAGGTTCTGACGCTTGGCAGGCAAGCGCGCGAGGACCTTCTTCACGTCATGGATAAAGCCCATGTCGAGCATGCGGTCGGCTTCGTCGAGCACCAGGATTTCAACGTGGCTGAGGTCGACGCTGCCTTGGCCGGCCAGGTCGAGCAGGCGGCCCGGGCAGGCCACCAGCACGTCGACGCCGCGGGACATGGCCTGTACCTGCGGGTTCATGCCGACACCGCCAAAGATGCAGGCGCTGACGAACTTGAGGTCGCGGGCATAGACCTTGAAGCTGTCGTGTACCTGCGCGGCGAGTTCGCGGGTCGGGGTCAGGACCAGTACCCGCGGCTGGCGTGGGCCATGGCGCTGGGACTTGTCCGGGTGACCGCCCGGGAACAGACGTTCGAGAATCGGCAGGGCAAAGCCACCGGTTTTACCAGTACCTGTCTGCGCCGCGACCATCAGGTCGCGACCTTGCAACACGGCGGGAATGGCCCGCTGTTGCACCGGCGTAGGCTGGGTATAGCCCGCTGCCTCGATAGCGCGGACTAGAGCCTCGGAGAGACCGAGGGAAGCAAAGGACATGAGTAATCCTGTTCTAGTGGGGGCTAAGCCCTATGGGAAGTTCGTGCCTGGCGCGACGGGCATCAGGTGATGCTATCGCGTCCGGTCCTGCTGGGCTTTCAATGCGCATCCGGGGTGCGGCGGGCGGGCTCTTGGCGCGCTGTCCTGCCGGTCGGGATGCCTGTTGCAAGGCCGAGCGTCCGGGCGTAAGCCTGGCGGGGTTGGCGGAGTATAACAGAGCAATCACTGCGTGCTGCGTTCCTGCTGCTCAACGGCTTGCTGAAAGTTCGCCCCGGTGCCGTGGTAGCGGGCATTGAGCTCGGCGTACGCCGGCTCCTGCTTGAAGCGGCGCAGCTCGGCGGCGAAGCGTTGGGCCAGCAGGTCCATGCCGGCATTGCGCCGCACTGCCAGGTACTGGCTCTGGCGGTTGATCAGCAGTGGCAGCTCGCTGACCTGCTGTTCCAGCCCCAGTGTTGCGATCACGTGGCGGCCCGCGCGACGGTCGGTGATCAGCAGGTCGATGCGTCCCAGTTGCAGCATGCCGAAGTTGGCTTCAAGGGTGGGCGCCGGTTCGCGGGTGAAGCCGGTGGCACTGGCAAATGCAGTGCCATAGGTATAACCCGGTGCGGTACCGACGCGTAGCCCCTTGAGATCCTCCAGCCGCTGGATCACATGGGGGCGGGCATTGAGCTGGAACAGCACGAATTCCACCTGCGACAGCGGCTCGCTGGGGTAGAACAGCTGGGCGTCGCGTTGCTCGGTGCGGAAGATATCGAGCACGCCGTCGGCAAGGCCCTGTTCGAGCATGGCCAGGCAGCGCTTCCACGGCAGGAACTGCCACTGCACCTCGATACCCAGGCGCCTGAACACCTCGGCCGTGACCTGGTAGTCGATACCCTTGGCCTGGCCGTTCTCTTCATAGGCATACGGTGGCCAGGGGTCGGTGACGATCCGCAGCTTCTCGGCCTGAACCAGGGTGCTCAGGCAGACAAGAAGCAGGGCGGTGAGCAGGCGGGTGAAATAGGGCATGGCGTGAGAGTACGTTGACTGCCCGAGAATGGCCAGCCTGCACCCGGCATCCACAAAAAGAGCCCTGACGTGCGCCAGAGCCCTTGGTGCTTTGCAGCAGTGTCTACCGATGCTGGCGCAATCAGCGTGGCAGCTTCAGGTTGTTCCAGATGGCCAGGCTCGGTTCGGCCTGGTTCAGGGTGTAGAAGTGCAGCCCGGGCGCGCCGCCTTGCAGCAGTTGCTCGCACATGTCGCTGATCACTTGCTCGCCGAACGCCTGGATGCTCTTGGCGTCGTCGCCGTAGGCCTCCAGTTGCTTGCGGATCCAGCGCGGGATCTCGGCGCCGCAGGCATCGGAGAAGCGCGCCAGCTTGCTGTAGTTGGTGATCGGCATGATGCCAGGCACCACCGGGATGTCCACGCCCAGCTTCTGCACGCGTTCGACGAAGTAGAAGTAGCTGTCGGCGTTGAAGAAGTACTGGGTGATGGCGCTGTCTGCACCGGCCTTGGCCTTGCGTACGAAGTTGAGCAGGTCGTCTTCGAAGTGGCGGGCTTGCGGGTGCATTTCCGGGTAGGCAGCCACTTCGATATGGAAGTGGTCGCCGCTTTCCTGGCGAATGAACTCGACCAGCTCGTTGGCGTAGCGTAGCTCGCCGCTGGCCATGCCCATGCCCGACGGCAGGTCGCCACGCAGGGCGACGATGCGCTTGATGCCGGCGGCCTTGTACTGGGCCAGCAGGCTGCGCAGGTCGGCCTTGCTGTCACCCACGCAGGACAGGTGCGGGGCGGCCGGTACTTTCACTTCGCTTTCCAGCTGCAGCACGGTGTTGAGCGTGCGATCGCGGGTCGAGCCCCCGGCACCGTAGGTGCAGGAGAAGAAATCCGGGTTGTAGCTGGCCAGGGTACGGGCCGTGGCAAGCAGTTTTTCATGTCCAGCATCGGTCTTGGTGGGGAAGAACTCGAAGCTGTAACGGCGGTCCTGAGACATGGCGAAATCCTGGTAAACCGATCGTGCTGGCCAGCGACGGGGCTGGCCACAGAAAAAAGCCGGTGACGCTTGAGGGCGTCACCGGCTCTGGCCCATCAGTAGCGATAGGCGTGTGGCTTGAACGGGCCTTCAACCGTGACGCCGATGTAGTCGGCCTGTTGCTTGGTCAGTTGGGTCACCACGCCGCCAAAACCGCGGACCATTTCCAGGGCCACTTCTTCGTCGAGTTTCTTCGGCAGTACTTCAACGGTCAGGCGCTCGGCTTTCTGGGCCGGCGACAGGTCGGCGTACTTCTGGCCGAACAGGAAGATCTGCGCCAGTACCTGGTTGGCGAACGAGCCGTCCATGATGCGGCTCGGGTGGCCGGTGGCGTTGCCCAGGTTCACCAGGCGGCCTTCGGCCAGCAGGATCAGGTAGTCATCGTTCTGTGCGTCGAAATCGCCAGGGCCGGTGCGGTGGATCTTGTGCACCTGCGGCTTCACTTCTTCCCATGCCCAGTGCTTGCGCATGAAAGCGGTGTCGATTTCGTTGTCGAAGTGACCGATGTTGCACACCACGGCGCGCTTTTTCAGGGCCTTGAGCATGTTGGCATCGCACACGTTGACGTTGCCGGTGGTGGTCACGATCAGGTCGATCTTGCCCAGCAGGGCCTTGTCGATGCTGGCTTCAGTGCCGTTGTTGATACCGTCGATGAACGGCGAGACCAGCTCGAAACCGTCCATGCAGGCTTGCATGGCGCAGATCGGGTCGACTTCCGAGACCTTGACGATCATGCCTTCCTGACGCAGCGACTGGGCCGAGCCCTTGCCCACGTCACCGTAGCCGATCACCAGGGCCTGCTTGCCCGACAGCAGGTGGTCGGTACCGCGCTTGATGGCGTCGTTCAGGCTGTGACGGCAGCCGTACTTGTTGTCGTTCTTGCTCTTGGTGACCGAGTCGTTGACGTTGATCGCCGGGATCTTCAGTTCGCCCTTGGCCAGCATGTCGAGCAGGCGGTGCACACCGGTGGTGGTCTCTTCGGTCACGCCGTGGACGCGGTCCAGTACTTGTGGGTACTTGTCGTGCAGCAGTTGGGTCAGGTCGCCGCCGTCGTCGAGGATCATGTTGGCGTCCCATGGCTGGCATCCTTCAGGATGGTTTGCTCCAGGCACCACTCGTATTCTTCTTCAGTCTCGCCTTTCCAGGCGAAAACCGGGATGCCGGCAGCAGCGATGGACGCCGCAGCCTGATCCTGAGTCGAGAAAATGTTGCAGGACGACCAGCGTACTTCGGCACCCAGGGCAACCAGGGTTTCGATCAGCACGGCAGTCTGAATGGTCATGTGGATGCAGCCGAGGATTTTCGCGCCCTTGAGCGGTTGCTCGGAGGCGTACTTGCGGCGCAGGCCCATCAGTGCCGGCATTTCGGACTCGGCGATGATGGTTTCGCGACGGCCCCAGGCGGCCAGGGACATGTCGGCGACTTTGTAGTCGGTAAAATCTGCAGGCGTGTTTACAGCGCTCATCAAGAGCCTCCATTCGTAGTGTGCGAATGGGCGCCGTTGTGCGTTTAGTGCCTGTGCGGGGACCCCCGAGCAGGCAACGCCCCATCCGAGCCTGACAGGACGAACCTGCTGCAGCGCCCCTCGGACAGGTGGCGGGAACGGTATCGTGTGACGATGACCGTTTTTCAAGCGTGGGCGATTATAGCCGTGCGAGGGCAACTGCCCAAGGGTTTCTGTCGATTAATCGAGACGATAGTCGATGATCAATGGAGACCGTGCGCAGGCTCTGCCATCATGACCGGCATCGATTGGCAAGACGGTCAGGAGTACGCATGAATTTCCACACCCGCAAGTGGGTCAAACCCGAAGACCTCAACCCCAACGGCACCCTGTTCGGTGGCAGCCTGCTGCGCTGGATCGACGAAGAGGCGGCGATCTACGCGATCGTCCAACTGGGCAACCAGCGCGTGGTGACCAAGTACATTTCCGAGATCAACTTCGTCAGCGCCTCGCGCCAGGGCGACATCATCGAGCTGGGCATCACCGCCACCGAGTTCGGGCGTACCTCGATCACCCTCAAGTGTGAAGTGCGCAACAAGATCACCCGCAAGAGCATCCTCACGGTCGACAAGATGGTCTTCGTCAACCTGGGCGAAGACGGCCTGCCGGCGGCCCACGGGCGTACCGAGATCAAGTACATCCAGGATCAGTTCGACACCTCGGTGGAATAACCGCTCGCCGGCAGGCAGGGCACCCGCAGGCGCCCACCTGGCCGGCGAAAGCGACCTTACGGCTGCTCGGTCACGCCGCGCACCACGCGCCCGATGCTCAAGCCCTGCAGCAGGATCGACGACAGCACCACGATGTAGGTGATGCTCAGCAGCAGGTCACGTTCTTCACCCAGTGGCAGCGACAGTGCCAGGGCCACCGAAACGCCGCCGCGCAGGCCACCCCAGGTGAGCACGCGAATCGTGCCGCGCGGCACTTTGCGCCAGCGGCGCAGCAGCACGATCGCCGGAGCCACGGTCAGCATCCGCGACAGCAGGATCGCCACCGCCAGCACACCGGCCGCCGCCAGGTGCATCCACGAGAACGGCAGCAGCAACAGCTCCAGGCCGATCAGGGCGAACAGCAGCGCGTTGAGCATGTCGTCGATCAGTTCCCAGAAACCGTCCATGTAGCGACGGGTCATGTCGTTCATCGCCAGGTTGCGCCCCAGGTTACCGATGATCAGCCCCGCCACCACCATCGCGATCGGTGCCGAGACGTGCAGCTCGTAGGCGCGGCCGAGCCGCCGATCACCAGTGCCAGGGTCAGCATGACCTCGACCTGGTACTGCTCGATGCTCTTGATCATGCGGTAGGTCACGTAGCCGATCACTGCGCCGAACAGCGCGCCGCCGATGGCCTCGCGGGCAAACAGGATGGCGGTGTCGCTGACGCTCGGGGTTTCGCCCAGTTGCGCGATACCCAGCAGCACGGTGAACACCACGACCGCCGTGCCGTCGTTGAACAGCGATTCGCCGACGATGGTGGTCTTCAGCGGTTTGGATGCATTGGCGGTACGCAGCGCGCCCAGCACCGCGATCGGGTCGGTGGGCGAGATCAGCGCACCGAACAGCAGGCAGTACAGCAGGCTGACGTGCCAGCCGAACAGGGCGAAGATCCAGTGCGCCAGGTAGCCGATGACCACGGTGGCGATCAGTACCCCGAGAGTGGCCAGCAGGCCGATCGGCCAGCGGTAGTCGCGCAGGTCGGCCAGGTTGACGTGCAGGGCGCCGGCAAACAACAGGAACGCCAGCATCCAGTGCATCAGCAGGTCATTGAAATCAATCTGATTCATCAGGCCTTGTACCCGTTCTTCCAGGCCGGGGTAGCCGATGACGCTCAGGCCCTGCAACAGCAGGGAAAACAACAGTGCGGTGACCATCACGCCAATGGTGGGTGGCAGGCCGATAAAGCGGTAATTCACATACGTGAGGAGGGTGGTCAGGCAGATAAACGCAGCAACGAGCTCAAGCATCCTAGGTCCTGTAGTGGCTTCCAAGTCGGTGCCCGAGGGTCTCGGGCAGGGCTTGGATGCACTGGCGGGGCCTTCGGGACACACTTTTTCGATCAGCAGCCATTGACCGCATGCTGGCTGTTTTGTTGCGCCTGGTTGAAACTGCACTGCACGGCCAATGACGACCTGCCGTGCACTGCCAAGGAACTGAACCGTGCTCGCGACTTCTCTGGTACTGGTTGCCGCCCTCCTGCACGCCACCTGGAACACCCTGATGAAGTTCAGCGGCGAGCGCCTGCTGGTGATCGCCAGCATGGACGGGGTAGCGCTGCTGTTCGCCCTGGTGATGGTGGCCTTCGTGCAGGTGCACCGGCTGACATCTGGCCGTGGATGCTGGCCTCGGCAGGCTTCGAGCTGGTTTACCGCTTTTTGCTGATCCAGGCCTACCGGGCCGGTGACCTGGGCCTGGTCTACCCCTTGATGCGCGGGTTGTCGCCGCTGGTGGTGCTGGCGCTGACCCTGGTGTTTGCCGGCGAGACCCTGAGCAATCAGCAGGTCATCGGTATCCTGCTGATCCCGTGTGGCATGGTCTGCTGCTGTGGCAGGGCGGCGGCGGTGAGCGCCTGCCGTGGTCGATGCTGCCGCTGGTGCGCTGATCGGCCTGTGCATCGGCTGCTATACCTGGCTTGACGGCAGTGCGATACGCCGGTGGTCGCAGCCGCTGGACTACCTGGTATGGCTGACACTGATCAGCGCCTGGCCCTTCCCGTTGCTGGCCACGCTGGCGCGGCGTGCACCGTTTGCGCTGTTCTGGCGCACGCAGTACAGGCTCGGCGTGGCGGTGGGGTTGTGTGTGCTGGCCAGTTATGCGCTGGTGCTGTGGGCGATGCAATTGGGGTCGGTGGCCGAGGCTGCCGCCTTGCGTGAGGTCAGCGTTATCCTGGTGGTGCTGTTGGGCATGCGCTACCTCAAAGAACCTTTCGGCGGCCCCAGGCTCTTAGCCTGTGCCCTGGTGCTGATCGGCATGCTGATCATGAAACTCTGACCCCCTGACCAACAAGGATTGCCCCATGACCGTTGCCTTCTGGTGTGTACTGATCGCCGTGCTGCTGCCGCTGGTGTGCACCAGCATTGCCAAGTTAAGCAGTGGCCGCTACAACCTGCGCCAGAACCATGACCCGCGGGCGTTCCAGGAAACGCTCGAAGGCCTGCCGCGGCGCGCCCATGCGGCGCAGTTGAACAGCTTCGAAGCGATCCCGGCGTTTGTCGCCGCCGTGGTCATCGCCGACATCGTCGGCAATGCCGAGCAGGTGACCCAGGACGTGCTGGCGGTGCTCTACATCACCAGCCGCCTGCTTTACATCATCTGTTACCTGGCCGACTGGGCCGTGCTGCGCTCGCTGGTGTGGTTCGCCGGCATCGGTCTGATCGTCAGCTTGTTCGTGGTTTCGGCCTGAGCTAGTTGCCGTCCACCTGCGGCACCACCGGCAGGGCTGCACCCTTGGGCCACAGCAGCCAGATCTGGCCCTGCTGCTTCATGTCGCCGGCCAACTGGCCGGCTTCGCTGCCGGTGCCCCAGAACAGGTCGGCGCGCACCTCGCCGGTGATGGCCCCGCCGGTGTCCTGGGCGGCTACCGGGCGTACCACCGGCGCGCCATCCGGGCGCGTGGTCGACAGCCACAGCAGGCTGCCCAACGGGATCACCTTGCGGTCGATGGCCACGCTGTAGCCGGCGGTCAGCGGCACGTTGAGCGAACCACGCGGGCCTTCGTTGCTGTCCGGGCGGGTGCTGAAGAACACGTAGCTGGGGTTGCTTGCCAGCAGTTCGGGCACCCGCGTCGGGTTGGCCTGGGCCCAGGCATGAATGCTGCCCATGGTCACGTCTTCTTTCTTCAACTGGCCCTGCTCGACCAGCCAGCGTCCCACCGGGCGGTACGGGTGGCCGTTCTGGTCGGCATAGCCCACCCGCAGTTGCTGCCCGCTGGCCAGCTGGATACGCCCCGAGCCCTGGATCTGCAGGAATTGCAGGTCCATCGGGTCGGTCAGCCAGGCCAGTACCGGAGCCTTGACGCCCTGGCGCTGGATCACTTCGGCGGTGTCGTAGGGCTTGAGCGTGCGCCCGTCCAGGCGCCCGCGCAGGCGCTTGCCCTTGAGTTCGGGGTAGATGCTGTCCAGTGCCACCACCACCAGGTCGTCGGGGATGCCATACACCGGCACCGTCGCGCTGGCGGTCTGGGTCATGCTGCCGGGGTAGACCGGCTCGTAGTAGCCGGTGATCAGGCCGTTGGCGCTGTTGTCGGCCGAGCGCAGGCCGTATACCTGTAGCTGGGTCTGGAGGAAGCCGCGTATCTGCGTGGCGTCGTCCGGCACCTGCATTGCCGCCTCGCAGGTGGTGGCCCACACGGTGTCGCGCTTGAGCCGCTCACAGGCGCTGCGCCAGGCGTTGAAACCGGCCACCAGGTCGCTGTCGCTGACTGCCGGCAGGTCTTTCCAGGTGGCTTGGCTGTAGGTGGCCAGCGGGTGTGGCGTGGTTTTTTCCGGCGCGCTGCCGTTGCAGCCGGCCAGCAGTGCCAGCAGCGAAACGGTCAGGCCCAGTCGGCTCAGAACGGTGTTCATGAAGCAGGTCCTCGGGTTGGCAAACAACCCGTAGTTTTAATGGGGGTATTGGTCTTTTGCGGGCGGGCGGGGATACTGGCCGCCTTTTCAGGTGCACCGAGCTGACCATGACATTGAAACGATGTTCCCTCCTGCTGCTGGCCTGCCTGGCGCTGAGCGCCTGTGGCGGGGTCGATCCCAACTCGCCGCTGGGCCAGCGCAAGGCGATCTTCAAACAGATGCTCAAGACCAGTGAAGACCTGGGCGGCATGCTGCGTGGGCGCCTGGCGTTCGATGGGCAGAAGTTCGCCGACGGGGCGGTCAAGCTGGACGCCCTGGCCCATGAACCGTGGCAGCATTTTCCCCAGGTGCGCGAAGAAGACAGCAGTGCCACGGCCGATGTCTGGCAGAAACAGGCACGTTTCCAGGACTTGGCGCGGCAGATGGAGCAGGTGACCGGCGAGCTGGTCGCGCAGACGCGTACGCAACCGCTGGATGCTGGCGCGATGGTCGCGCCGATGGGCAAGGTCGAGGCGGCGTGCAAGGGCTGTCATAGCGAGTTTCGCAATCATTGATGGGGTGAACTGGCGGGCCTCTTCGCTGGCAAGCCAGCTCCCACAGGTAATCCACTGATCGTGTGGGAGCTGGCTTGCCAGCGAAGGGAGCGCC
>NZ_JAAHBU010000293.1 GCF_010671725.1 Pseudomonas brassicae
TGCAGGCCGATTGGCAGCAGTGGCGGGTCTCGACCACCTCGCGTGAGCGGTTGGTGGAGATGCGCCGTGGTTTTTCACACCCTCAAGGGCAGTGGCCGCATGGTGCGCGCGCAGGTACTGGCCGAGCTGGCCTGGGCCGCCGAGCACCTGCTCAACCGCATGCTCGAAGGCCGCGTCGAGGCCGGTCGCGAGGTGCTCGCCGGGTTGGAACAGACCCTGGTGCGGTTGCCCGTGCTGCTGCTCGAATTCGCCAACGCACACACCCCGCCGCACGCCGATGTGGAGCGCCTGGCGGTGCGCCTGCATGCGCTGGCGATGAATGACGCGCAGGGCCACAGTGCACCGGCCGAGGCCATCGACCCGCAACTGCTGGAAATCTTTCGCAACGAGGCCAACACCCACCTGGGCAGCATCGACGAGTTCCTGGCGGGGGCCGAGGCGCAGTTGCCGGTGCCGGTCAGCGATGCCTTGCAGCGCGCCCTGCACACCCTCAAGGGCAGTGCGGCGATGGCCGGCGTGGTGCCGATTGCCGAGCTGGCCGGCGCGCTTGACCTGCTGGCGCGGGAATTCAAGGCGCACCAGTTGGGCCTGGACCTGGACGAGCTGTACCTGCTGCAAATGGCCGAGCCGCTGCTGCGCCGCGGCCTGGACCAGCTCGACCGCACGCCGCTGGCGGCCATCGCCGGTGCACAGGTGCTCATCGAGCAGATCGACCAGGTTGTCGCTGCCCGCCTGCAGGCCCTGCGTGACGCGCCCAGCCATGGCCTGCGGGTGCGCCGCGACCCGCAACTGATCGCCAGTTTCCTGGCCCAGGGCATGGACATCCTGCTGGATGCCGAGACCCTGTTGCAGCGCTGGCAGGAACACCCCGGCGAGCGTCAGGAACTGAGCGCGCTGCTGGATGAACTGACGACCCTGGGGCAGAGCGCGCACCTGGCCGACCTGTGGCAGGTGGACGAGCTCTGCGAGGCGCTGCTGGACCTGTACGGCGCGGTCGAGGAAAGCAGCCTGGCGGTCAGCGAGCGGTTTTTCCAGGAGGCGCAGTTCGCCCATGAAGCCCTGATCAACATGCTCGACCAGATTGCTGCGGGCCAGGAGGTGGACGCCAGCCCGCAGCGCCTGCATGCGCTGCGCGAACTGCTCGAAGAGGGGCTCGACCCGCAGGCCATGGGCCTGGTGCGCAGCCAGGGCGAACAGCCGGGGCGCATCACCGAGCTGGCCCAAGCCACCCGCCAACTGGAGCACCAGGCGCTGGGCCGCGAAGTGGTCGAGCTGTTTCTCGACGAGGCGCGCGACATTCTGGACGGCGCCGACCAGGCCCTGGCGCGCTGGCGCGCAGACCCTGACAACGGCACGGCGCTGTCGTCGCTGCAGCGCGACCTGCAGACCCTCAAGGGCGGAGCGCAGCTGGCCGGTATCGGTGCGGTGGAGGTGTTGGCCCAGGAACTGGAAACGCTGTACGAAGGCCTGCTCGAGCGCCGTTATCCGCCTGGCTCGCTGGTGCTGGGCCTGCTCGGCGAAAGCCACGCCTTGCTCGGGCGCCTGCTCGAACAACTGCAGCACGGCGAGGCTGCAGAGCTGGTGGTGGAGCAACTGGCGGCCTTGCGCGAGTTTCGCCATGCCGTGAGCGCCCCGCTGCAGCCCGGCAGGGCCTCGGCCAGCCAGGAGGGCGACAAGGAGCTGCTGGAGATCTTTCTCGAAGAAGGCTTCGACATCGTCGAAAGCGCCGGGGCTGCGCTGCTGCGCTGGCAGGCCGAGCCGCGCAACGGGGTCGAGGTGGAAAACCTGCTGCGCGACCTGCATACCCTCAAGGGGGGCGCGCGCATGGTCGAGATCGCGCCGATCGGCGACCTGGCCCACGAGCTCGAATTCCTCTACGAACACCTGGCCGCCGGGCAGTTGCAACCCAGTGCCGCGCTGTTCAGCCTGCTGCAGAACTGCCATGACCGCCTGGCGCACATGCTCGATGCGGTGCGCCTGCACCAGCCGCTGCATGCCGCCACGGCGCTGATCGACTACATCCGCAACTTCAGCAGCGCCGCGCTCAGCGATAGCGCGGCCGCGGTGCCCGGCGCAGACAGCGCGCCCGTCGACGCGCCGGTCGCGACGCCGGAGCGTGCACCGGCCGACATGGTCAAGGTGACCGCCGAACTGCTCGACGACCTGGGCAACCTGGCGGGCGAGAACTCGATCATTCGCGGGCGCATCGAGCAGCAGGTGAATGACGCCCAGGTTGCCCTGAGCGAGATGGAAACCACCCTGGAGCGCATGCGCGATCAGTTGCGCCGGCTGGACACCGAAACCCAGGGGCGCATCCTCAGTCGCCAGCAGAGCGAAGGCGATACGCTCGGCTACGACGACTTCGACCCGCTGGAAATGGACCGTCATTCCCAGTTGCAGCAGTTGTCGCGGGCGTTGTTCGAGTCGGCCTCGGACCTGCTCGACCTCAAGGAAACCCTCACGGTACGCGCCCACGACGCCTACAGCCTGCTGCAACAGCAGGCGCGGGTGAACAGTGAGCTGCAGGAAGGCCTGACGCGCACCCGCATGGTGCCGTTCGAGCGTCTGGTGCCGCGCCTGCAGCGTGTGGTGCGCCAGGTGGCGAGCGAGTTGGGCAAGCAGGTCGAACTGGTGGTGGGCAACGCCGAAGGCGAAATGGACCGCAGTGTGCTCGAACGCATGGTCGCGCCGCTGGAGCACATGCTGCGCAACGCCGTGGACCATGGCATGGAAACCCGCGAGGCGCGACTGGCGGCAGGCAAGCCGCAGCAGGGCACGATCGCCTTGAACCTGCTGCACGAGGGCGCCGACATCGTCATCGAGATGACCGACGATGGCGCCGGGGTGCCGCTGGACGCCGTGCGGCGCAAGGCGATCAAGCGGGGCCTGCTCGACCCGGCCATCGAACTCAGCGACCACGAGGTGATGCAGTTCATCCTGCAGCCGGGCTTCTCCACCGCCGAGAAGATCACGCAGATCTCCGGGCGTGGCCTGGGCATGGACGTGGTGCACGAGGAGGTCAAGCAACTGGGCGGCTCGATGGTGATCAGCTCGGTGCAGGGCAAGGGCGCACGCTTTTTGATCCGCCTGCCGTTCACCGTCTCGGTCAACCGGGCGCTGATGGTGCACTACGGTGACGAGCAGTACGCGGTGCCGCTCAACACCATCGAAGGCGTGGTGCGTGTACCGCCGGCGGAGCTTGAAGCCTGCTACCAGCTGGAACCGCCGCGTTACGCCTACGCCGGGCACCATTACGAACTGCGTTACATCGGCCAGTTGGTGCAGGGCGAGGTGCAGCCGCGCCTGCTGGGGCAGAGCCTGCCGTTGCCGGTGTTGCTGGTGCACGCGCACGACCAGCAGTTCGCGGTGCAGGTCGACAGCCTGGCCGCCAGCCGCGAAATCGTGGTCAAGAGCCTCGGCCCGCAGTTTGCCGGGGTACACGGGCTGGCCGGGGCCACGCTGCTGGGCGATGGCCGGGTGGTGCTGATTCTCGACCTGTTGGCGCAACTGCGCGGGCTGCACCTGCAACTGTCCAAGGCCACCGGCAGCGGGGCACGGCTGCGCATCGAGCATCATCCGGGCGCGCTGGCGCGGCCGCTGCTGGTGCTGGTGGTGGACGACTCGGTCACCGTACGCAAGGTGACCGGGCGCCTGCTGGAGCGCCACGGCATGAATGTGCTGACGGCCAAGGACGGCGTCGATGCGATGAGCGTGCTGGCCGAGCACTGTCCCGACGTGCTGCTGCTGGACATCGAGATGCCGCGCATGGACGGTTTCGAGGTGGCCACCCAGGTGCGCCAGGACCCACGTCTGCAGGACCTGCCGATCATCATGATCACCTCGCGTACCGGCCAGAAGCACCGCGACCGGGCCATGGCGATCGGCGTCAACGACTACCTGGGCAAGCCTTATCAGGAATCGGTGCTGCTGCACAGCATCGCCCGCTGGAGTACGCCGCATGCTTGATCAGACGCCGCGCAGCAGCCGGCGCAACACCCTTACCGGGTTGCTGTTGCCCTTGAGCGACCGTTGCCTGGTGCTGCCCAACGTGGCGGTGGCCGAGCTGATCGGCTACCAGGCCTGCACGGCCTCGCCCGACCAGCCGGCCTGGCTGCTGGGCTGGATCGACTGGCGCAGCCAGCGCCTGCCGTTGCTCAGTTTCGAGGCGGCCTGCGGCGGCCAGACCCAGGTCGGCGAGCGTGCCCGTATCGTCGTGCTCAATGCGCTGGGGGAGACGTCGCGGCACTTTTTTGCCTTGTTGGTGCAGGGCATCCCGCGTTCGTGCAAGCTCGACAGCCAGCTCAACTACGTCGACGTGCCGCTGGCGGCGTTGGAGCTGGCGGCGGTGCAGGTGGGTGAGCAGGTGGCGCGGGTGCCCGACCTGCCGGGCCTGGAACAGCTGTTGCAGACGGCGGGCGCCTGAGCGTGTCGGACTAACAGCGTAATGCACCTGACGCGGTGCTTGTGTAGGGTGAGGGTTCGAATCACACCACGGAGGACCTCGTTGCATGTACCACGGTGAACGTTTCAACGCCTGGACCCACCTGGTCGGCGCCGTGCTGGCCTGTATCGGTGCGATCTGGCTGCTGGTGGTGGCGGGGATGCAGGGCGACCCCTGGAAGATCGTCAGCCTGTCGATCTACGGCTTCACGCTGATGCTGCTGTACAGCATCTCTACGCTGTACCACAGCGTGCGCGGGCGGGCGAAAGTGATCATGCGCAAGCTCGATCATCTGTCGATCTACCTGCTGATTGCCGGCAGCTATACCCCGTTCTGCCTGGTGAGCCTGCGCGGGCCGTGGGGCTGGAGCCTGTTCGGGGTGGTGTGGGGGCTGGCGCTGATCGGCATGCTGCAGGAGATCAAGCCGCGTTCCGAGGCGCGTGTGCTGTCGATCGTGATCTATGCGGTGATGGGCTGGATCGTGCTGGTGGCGGTCAAGCCGTTGCTGGCCAGCCTGGGTACGGCGGGGTTTGCATGGCTGGCGGCGGGTGGGGCGTTGTATACGATCGGCATCATCTTCTTTGCCTATGACAGCCGCTTTCGGCACTGGCACGGCATCTGGCACCTGTTCGTGATTGCCGGGAGCCTGCTGCACTTCATCGCGATATTCTTCTACGTTCTGTAGCGCAGGTGAGGGCCCCTTCGCTGGCAAGCCAGCTCCCACAGGTTTTTGCGGTGCATGCAGGAC
>NZ_JAAHBU010000294.1 GCF_010671725.1 Pseudomonas brassicae
CGGTGTGCGCAGCTCGTGGGACACGGCCCGCACCAGCTCACGCTGCATGTTCAGGGATTGCTGCAAGTGCTCGGCCATGTGGTTGAACGCCGCCGCCAGGCGCCCCACCGAGTCGGCGTCATCGGCCGCCACACGCACCTCCAGGCTGCCCTGGGCGATCTGCGTGGCCGCCACCTCCAACCCCGACAGGCGTCGCTCCAGCTGGCGCACCAGCAGGTAGACGATCAGCCCGATCAGGCACAAGCCCAAGGCGGCGATCAGCACCAGCAACTGCGGCGGGTAGGGATTCATCTGGTACAACGGGCCGATTTCCAGCACCCAGGGCGTGGCGACCATCCCGGCGAACACCCGGATCGAGTCGCCATCCTTGCCCAGCGCCATCACCGTGTCGCCCTCGTCGACGCGCCGGCGCTGGTCATCGTCCATGTCGGTCTGGTCGAGGCTGAGCAGGCGCAGGTCGAAACCGAAGCCCTTGCTCTGCTTGAGTTCGGCCAGGCGCCGTGGCTGCTCGCCGACCGGGTAACGCACCAGCTCGTCGGCCAGCAGGTAGATAGTGGCACGGGCCAGTTGCTCGCTGATCTGCTGCACC
The DNA here is from genome assembly GCF_010671725.1 of Pseudomonas brassicae. Taxonomy (GTDB): domain Bacteria; phylum Pseudomonadota; class Gammaproteobacteria; order Pseudomonadales; family Pseudomonadaceae; genus Aquipseudomonas; species Aquipseudomonas brassicae. The sequence continues at coordinate 590 of NZ_JAAHBU010000294.1, forward strand.
TCGCCGGTCAGCAGCAGGTTGTGCCCACGCACCTGGCGCAGCACCCGCGCCGCATGTGGCCCGGTGCGCTCCACCAGCACCTGGCCACGCTGCAGGCGGGTACGCTGGCTGCCATCCAGGCCGGACTGCTCGACCGGCTCCAGCGCCAGCGGAATCCCCAGCAGGCGCTCCCACATCGCCAGAGCACGGGTGCGCTCCACCTCGCTCATGGGTGCCAGGTTGTCGGCCATCAGGGTAAAGGTGCCGTGGGCCAGGCGCTCGCGGTACTGCTCGGCGCGCACCTCGTTGAGCAGGTGCAGGCTGAGGGCGCCCAGCACCGCCACCAGCACCAGCGCGGCGAGCATGCCGCCGTAGATACGCAGGAAGATCGAGTTCATTCAGCCTGGCCCAGGGCAGCAGCGGCCTCGGCCACGAACAGGTAACCCTTGCTGCGGATGGTCTTGATCATGCGCGGGTGAATCGGGTCATCGCCGATCTTGGGGCGAATGCGCGAAATTCGCACATCAATGGAGCGGTCCTGGCCGTCATAGCCCACCCCGCGCAGGGAGGTGAAAAGCTCTTCGCGTGACAGGGTGCGCCCGGCGTTGCTTACCAGCAGCCATAAAAGGTCGAATTCGGCGCTGGTCAGCTCGATGCCATCAGTGCCCAACCAGGCCTCGCGCAAGGTATTGTCGACCCGCAACGGGCCAAACTGCAGGCTCTGGCGCTCGGCGCCCGACGCCGGTGCCTCGAAGCGGCGCAGCAGCGCGTTGATGCGCGCCAGCAGCAGGCGCGGACGCACCGGCTTGCACACATAGTCGTCGGCGCCCAGGTCCAGCCCCTGCACCTGGTCCAGCTCGTCGCTACGCGCCGTCAGCATGAGGATCACCCCGGGGTACTGCGTGCGCACCTTGCGGCAGATACTCAGGCCATCCTCCCGGGCAGCATCAGGTCGAGGATCACCAGGGCCGGCTGCTCGGCAATGATACGCGCGGCCGCCTTGGCACCGTCGCCCTCCACCGCCACCTCGAAGCCGTTGGCCTGCAGGTAGTCACGGGTCAATTCGGCTAGCCGCTCATCATCCTCGACGATCAACACCTGACTGCTGGACGGCTCCACGGGGCACCTCGCTGGGCTTTTTATTGTGTGGGTGGCAGCCCTTCGACAAAGGGCAACATTGGCCCGCGATACTACCACCGCCGGGCGCCGGAAAAAGCCGCGCCAAATCGGCTGGACAAGTGCGTTTTTTGTGATAGGGTTCGCGCCCTTAAAAATGCCCCTGCGACGCATTGCCCGGGCAAAAAAAGAGTGACAGACGGTGGAATGGCGGTGAGACGCGGCCTACAAGGCTTTGCCCTGAATCACTCACAATCTACACACATGTTATCCACAGGGGGCTGCCTTGCAATACCCCTGATACCGCATTATCTTGTATCCCCAGCGCGACAAAACACTACATGTTGGGTTTTCACGAAAAACCCAAGCACAAGTCGAGCAAACAACTCAAGCCTTGCACAACGCTTTTTTTGCTTGAACTTTGATTCAAATTCGCAGCCAAACCGCTCCTGCGGAAGGCGACCGATGCAAGCCCGCCACGGGTCTTGTTTCGGGTACGGGCGTTGCAGGTTCAACCCCGTCAGCAACAGTTCTGGGCCGTGGCCCAGGGCCTTTGACTTCGGCCAGGGAGCGGCAAGCGATTGCCCCTTTTTTTTCCTGATCTGTCCGAAGCCGCTACACCCTGCCCTGCCAGGCGCGTGATGCGTTGGCGGGCCAGTGGTCGAGCTTTCGACGGAACGGTGGATGCCCACAAGGCATCTGAACAAACATAGAGAACGTGGAGACACCCATGCAAACCGACACAACTCGCGAGAACCCGCAGGCCTTGGCGCCGCAGGCCGATTCGAACCAGGATCTGGCCGCTACCGCCCCGGGCCAACTGCGCGTGATCAAGCGTAACGGCACTGTCGTCGCGTACACCGACGACAAGATCACCGTGGCCATCACCAAAGCGTTCCTCGCAGTTGAAGGCGGCACCGCCGCCGCCTCGTCGCGCATCCACGACACCGTAGCCCGCCTGACCGAACAGGTCACCGCCACCTTCAAGCGTCGCATGCCGTCGGGCGGCACCATCCACATCGAAGAGATCCAGGACCAGGTCGAACTGGCCCTGATGCGTGCCGGCGAGCAGAAAGTGGCCCGCGACTACGTGATCTACCGTGACCAGCGTGCCAAGGAACGTGCCACCCGCACCAGCGAAGACGCCTCGGTACAACCGCACCCGAGCATCCGCATCAGCCTGGCCGACGGCAGCTTCGCGCCGCTGGACATGAACCGCCTGAACACCATCATCACCGAGGCCTGCGAAGGCCTGGCCGAAGTCGATGGCGAGCTGATCCAGCGCGAAACCCTGAAGAACCTGTACGACGGCGTGGCCATCAAGGACGTCAACACTGCCCTGGTGATGACCGCCCGTACCCTGGTCGAGCGTGAGCCCAACTACTCGTTCGTGACCGCCCGCCTGCTGATGGACACCCTGCGTGCCGAAGGCCTGAGCTTCCTGGAAGTCGCCGACAGCGCCACCCACCACGAAATGGCCGACCTGTACGCCAAGGCGCTGCCTGCCTACGTCGCCAAGGGCGTGCAGTTCGAACTGCTGAACCCGGCACTGGCCGACTTCGACCTGGAGCGTCTGGGCAAGGCGATCAACCACGAGCGCGACCAGCAGTTCACCTACCTGGGCCTGCAAACCCTGTACGACCGCTACTTCATCCACAAGGATGGCGTGCGCTTCGAACTGCCGCAGGTGTTCTTCATGCGTGTGGCCATGGGCCTGGCGCTGGAAGAAAGCGACAAGGAAGCCCGTGCGATCGAGTTCTACAACCTGTTGTCGTCGTTCGACTACATGGCCTCGACCCCGACCCTGTTCAACGCCGGCACCCTGCGCCCGCAGCTGTCGAGCTGCTACCTGACCACCGTGCCGGACGACCTGTCGGGCATCTACCACGCGATCCACGACAACGCCATGTTGTCCAAATTCGCCGGTGGCCTGGGCAACGACTGGACCCCTGTGCGTGCACTGGGCTCCTACATCAAGGGCACCAACGGCAAGTCCCAGGGCGTCGTCCCCTTCCTGAAAGTGGTCAACGACACCGCCGTGGCAGTCAACCAGGGCGGCAAGCGCAAGGGCGCGGTGTGCGCGTACCTGGAAACCTGGCACCTTGATATCGAAGAGTTCATCGAGCTGCGCAAGAACACCGGTGACGACCGTCGTCGTACCCACGACATGAACACCGCCAACTGGATCCCTGACCTGTTCATGAAGCGCGTCTTCGATGACGGCAAGTGGACCCTGTTCTCGCCGAACGAAGTGCCAGACCTGCACGACCTGACCGGCAAGGCCTTCGAAGAGCGCTACGAGTACTACGAAGCGCTGACCGAGTACAACAAGATCAAGGTGTTCAAGACCGTCCAGGCCAAAGACCTGTGGCGCAAGATGCTCTCGATGCTGTTCGAGACCGGCCACCCATGGCTGACCTTCAAGGACCCGTGCAACCTGCGCTCGCCGCAGCAGCACGTGGGCGTGGTCCACAGCTCGAACCTGTGCACCGAGATCACCCTGAACACCAACAAGGACGAGATCGCGGTCTGCAACCTGGGCTCGATCAACCTGCCGAACCACATCACCGATGGCAAGCTCGACACCGCCAAGCTGCAACGCACCGTGAACACCGCCGTGCGCATGCTCGACAACGTGATCGACATCAACTACTACTCGGTGCCGCAGGCACGCAACTCGAACCTCAAGCACCGCCCTGTGGGCCTGGGCATCATGGGCTTCCAGGACGCGCTGTACCTGCAGCACATCGCGTACGGTTCGGACGCTGCGGTCGAGTTCGCCGACAAGTCGATGGAAGCGGTCAGCTACTACGCGATCCAGGCGTCCTGCGACCTGGCCGATGAGCGTGGCGCCTACGAGACGTTCCAGGGCTCGCTGTGGTCCAAGGGCATCCTGCCGCTGGATTCGCAACAGATCCTGATCGAGCAACGTGGCCAGAAATACATCGACGTCGACCTGAACGAATCGCTGGACTGGGCACCGGTACGTGCCCGTGTGCAGAAAGGCATTCGCAACTCGAACATCATGGCCATTGCGCCGACCGCGACCATCGCCAACATCACGGGCGTTTCGCAGTCGATCGAGCCGACGTACCAGAACCTGTACGTGAAATCGAACCTGTCGGGCGAATTCACCGTGATCAACCCGTACCTGGTCCACGACCTGAAGGCCCGTGGCCTGTGGGACTCGGTCATGATCAACGACCTGAAGTACTACGACGGTTCGGTGCAGCAGATCGAGCGTATTCCGCAAGAGCTCAAAGACCTGTACGCCACCGCGTTCGAAGTCGAGACCAAGTGGATCGTCGACGCGGCCAGCCGTCGTCAGAAGTGGATCGACCAGGCGCAGTCGCTGAACCTGTACATTGCCGGCGCTTCAGGCAAGAAGCTGGACGTGACCTACCGCATGGCCTGGTACCGTGGCCTGAAAACCACCTACTACCTCCGTGCCTTGGCCGCGACCAGCACCGAGAAGTCGACCATCAATACCGGCAAGCTGAACGCCGTGTCCAGCGGTGGCGACAGTGCTCCGGTGCAGGCTGCCCCGGCGCCGGCGCCAGTGCCTAAAGCCTGTGCGATCGACGAGCCGGACTGCGAAGCCTGCCAATAAGGCCTGATGGCGCCGCTCCCCTGTGGGAGCTGGCTTGCCAGCGAAGGGGCCGGTGAAACCACCGGCCCTTTTGCACAATCCCCGGGTCGGGCTACCCCGACCTCCCCGACAGGCCTTGCCTGCGGAAGCATTCCAAGATTTTGCGTGCACAGCAGTACCCTAACCGCGAGCAGCGCAACCAAGATCCAACCGGCCATACTCTTTATGGCCCTCAAGCAGGAGACCCATCATGCTGAGCTGGGACGAATTCGAAAACGAAGACGGCGAAGTCGCCGCCAAAGGTCAAACCGCCTCTCAAGCGGCTGAAGCGGGCATCGACAAGCTCGACAGCGCTGGCGGTGTTGCCGCGCAGGAAGCCCGTGTAGTGACCGCTGCCGACTCCGACGCGGTCAAGCGCGCCAAGGCGCCCTGGACGACCTCGACATCGCCGAAGGCCTGGCTGAGCTAGAAGGCTCTGCTGCGCGTGTCGCGGTCGATGAAAAGCGCATGATCAACTGCCGCGCCGACCTCAACCAGCTGGTGCCGTTCAAGTACGACTGGGCCTGGCAGAAGTACCTGGATGGCTGTGCCAACCACTGGATGCCGCAAGAGGTCAACATGACCGCGGACATCGCCCTGTGGAAGACCCCGGAAGGCCTGACCGACGACGAGCGTCGCATCGTCATGCGCAACCTGGGCTTCTTCTCCACCGCCGACTCGCTGGTTGCCAACAACCTGGCGCTGGCCGTGTACCGTTTGATCACCAACCCGGAGTGTCGCCAGTACATCCTGCGCCAGGCGTTCGAAGAGGCGATCCACACCCACGCGTACCAGTACTGCATCGAATCGCTGGGCATGGATGAAGGCGAGATCTTCAACATGTACCACGAGATCCCTTCGGTCGCGAAAAAGGCCGCCTGGGGCCTGCGCTACACCCGTGCCATCTCCGACCCCGAGTTCGACACCGGTACCGTCGAGACCGACAAAGAGCTGCTGCGCAACCTGATCGCCTACTACTGCGTACTGGAAGGCATCTTCTTCTACTGCGGCTTCACCCAGATCCTGTCGATGGGCCGTCGCAACAAGATGACCGGCGTTGCCGAGCAGTTCCAGTACATCCTGCGTGACGAGTCGATGCACCTGAACTTCGGTATCGACGTGATCAACCAGATCAAGATCGAGAACCCGCACCTGTGGGATGCCGAGATGAAGGAAGAGGCGTCGCAGATGATCCTGCAGGGTACTCAACTGGAGATCGAATACGCCCGTGACACCATGCCACGCGGCGTGCTGGGCATGAACGCGGCGATGATGGAGGACTACCTCAAGTTCATCGCCAACCGTCGCCTGTCGCAGATCGGCCTGAAGGAAGAGTACCCAGGTACCACCAACCCGTTCCCATGGATGAGCGAGATCATGGACTTGAAGAAAGAGAAGAACTTCTTCGAGACGCGGGTTATCGAGTATCAGACTGGCGGGGCGTTGAGCTGGGATTGATGTCCCGGGTTTTGATGCTGCAAAAGAAGGCTGCCGAAAGGCGGCCTTTTTTGTGCTCGGTTGGTTGAGGCGATGGAACATCGTTGGGGGGAACCGCAGGCTTTATTGCCGCCCCCTTGCAGGGCTGCTGTGCAGCCCTGGGCAAGGGGCCGGCTCCTACAGTGGCGGGTCGCTGAAGATCAAGCGCGCTGCGAATCGAAAAACCCATACAACGCCCGCAAACCGATCACGATCGCCTCGATCGAGGCGTCATGCTGCTGCGGCTGCAAGGCTTCGACCTGGTCGATGTTGTCTTCCAGCCCATGCAGCGCGATCGCCTCCAGGTGCGCCGACTGCACCGGCGGCAACGCCGGCCAGCGCGCTACCTGTACGCCACGCAGGTAGCCGAAGCACCACTCATCGACCACCACCTGCGGCTCAGGCTCGGACTCATCTTCAACAAACAACGGCTCGAAGTCATCACACGCTTCGTTCAACGCGCCCGCCACGTTGTTCATGTAACGCATCAACAACGCCGAGAAGGCCTCGGCTTCGGCCGGTTTCTTGAAGCGTGGCTCGCGGCCACCGGTCACCTCGGGCAACCATTCGTTAGGCGTGAGCCGCACCGGTGAACTGGCCAGCGCCACCAGAAAGCCGTCCAGCTCGGAAAGCGTCAGGATGGCTTCGTCGTTGCCGTACTTGAGCAAAAAACCATCAAGGCGCCCCCTTTCCTTTGCGTTCAGCGGCTGTACGAATGCTGTCATGGTTCGGTCCCTCGTCGCGTAGTCTCACTCACACACTACATTACCCGCACCACAGGTACCGTTAACATTGCTTCCCTCTCAACGTTTTGAAAGAAAATACCGGTACAACGAACGTGCGCCCTCGACAATCGAGTCAACGGAGGCCAGATACTCCTCAAGGGTCAACTTGTCGATTTTGCTGAAGTTCTCTTCAAGCCCATGCAGCTCAATCGCCGCCAGATGAGCCGCCTGCGTGGCGGGAAGCTTGGGCCAATTGGCCAACTGAACACCGCGCATGTAACCGAAGCACCAGTCTTCGACGATGACTACCGGTTCGGGATGCAGGTTGCTTTCAAGAAAAACCGGCTCGAATGCATCACCGTCCTCAAACAGTTCGACGGCAATGATGTTCATGTAACGCATCATCAACCCATAGAACACGTCTGCCTCAGTCCGCTTCCTGAACACCGGTGTTTGACCACCGCTGATAACCGGAATCCAGGCACTGGGCAGCACAACCTGAGGCGAACTGACCAGTGCGGCAAAGAAGCCATCCAGCTCGGAGAGCGAGAGGATGGCTTCGTCATTGCCATATTTGAGTAGCAACTTGTCCAGCTTTTCCTGTTCTTTTTCGCTCAGCGGGTCCAGCGGTGTCATCGGATGCTCCACAATCAAAGTCGGCAACCTATAGCCTGTCTGCCGCTGATTGCACTGTCATCAAACCGCGCTGGTAACCCATCCTGTAAACGGCACAATCACCAACGTACACACCGCCATCGACAGCACATTGCCGATGTACCCATGCATATGACTGGGTAAACGCTGGCTGATGGCAGCGGCCAGCGGCGGCGCCATCAATGCCCCCAGGCTTGCGCTGAGCAGCACCACCGCCCAACCACCGCCCAGCGTCAGCACCGCCGCCGGCACAATCGAAACGATCGGGATATACGTCGGGTACCACCCGCGCTGTATCCACCGCCTGCGCCATACCAGCACACCGATCAGCGAGGCCAGCGCCTGGCCACCCACCATCTCCAGCACCAGGTGCGAGCCGTAGGCCGGCCCGGCCGGTGACAGCAGGTACGCCGCCAATACGCCCAGCAACAGGCCCAGGCTGGCCAGTTCGTTGCCGAAAAACGGCGCCTCGCTGAAGTCGGCCAGCACCCGTCGAATCGTCCACTTGACGCCATGGTCCGGCCTCGTCGTCTCGATAGCCGGGGCCGCTGCCGGCACCTCGACAGGAGGCGTAGAGCGCACCAGTTGCGGAAACTGCCGACACAGCATGAACGCCAGCACACTCGCTGCCGCCATGCCGCCGACGTTGCCGATCACCACCGGCAGGTCCAAGGGATAACACAGGTAGTTCACCAGCAGCAGACTGGCCGGCGTCACCAGCAGTGCGCCCAGCAGCGCACCGTTGATCGCGACCTTCCAGCCGCCGCCGAACAGCATCACCATCGCCGCCGGCAAGGAAACGAACGCGACAAAGGTGGGCTGCCAGGTGCTGGCGCTCAACGTCCAGCCCCACAGCGCATGGCTGAGCAACAGACCCAGCAGCGAACTGGTCACCAGCCACGGCCACCGCCCCGTGCCATAGCAGATCGCAAACCCCTGCCACGCCCTGCCCGTACGGTGCGCCCAATGCGCCAGCGCAGCCCCCAGCAACAGCCCGATCGCAGGCAGTTCATGCTTGTAGAACGCCACCTCACTGATATCACCGACGATCCAGCGCAATCGTGCCAGCGGCTCGTGCAGGTTGGCGACCATGTGTGCATAGTCCGGCCATACGCCGACCCATGACGCAGCCCGCCCGGTGACCACTTCGATGAACACACCGGTGAACAGGGAAACGCTCACGCACATCAGCAGCAGTGGCACGAAGCTCGCGTCGCCCTTGTCGATTGACTTGTCCATGCCCCCTCCTCAGCGCGGCAGCGCTGGATGCTGGTCGTAGCCGAGCATCGCGCCATAGCAGTCGGTACGCCGGTCACGCGGCAAATCGTTGAGGCTGTTCCAGATCGGCGCACTGCGGGCCGCGCTGAGGTCGACGTCGGCATACAGGATGCACTCGTTCTCGGGGCCCGCTACCTCGCCCAGCGGCCAGCCGTTGGTGCCGGCAATCAGCGAACAGCCCAGGAAGCGCCCGCCACGCTCGCTGCCGATGCGGTTGGCGGCAGCGATATAGACGTTGTTGACGTGGGCCGCCGTGATGGTGAGGTAGGACGCCATGCACTTGCCGCTGGCATCGAACAGCGGCGGCGGCGTCCACACCCAGTTGTTCAGGCTGCAGATGATGTCTGCGCCCTGCAACGCCAGCAGGCGTGGCACTTCAGGGAACCACACATCCCAGCAGATCATCAGCCCGATACGACCGATCGGGGTTTCGAAGACGGGGAAGCCCAGGTCGCCCGGGGTGAACCAGAGCTTTTCCTGGTTCCACAGGTGCGCCTTGCGGTAATGCCCCAGCAGGCCCTCAGGCCCGAACAGCACGGCACTGTCATACAGCTTGAGGCCGTCGCGCTCGGCAAACCCCGCCACCAGGTACACCTGGTGCTCACGGGCAAAAGCACGCCAGGTCTTGATGCTGGGGCCATCGTCCAGGGTTTCGGCATGCGCATAGGCCTCTGCGCGGGTCTCGAAGGTGTAGCCGGTGTTGGCAAGCTCCGGCAGCACGATCAGATTGGCGCCTTCATGCACCGCCTCTTCGGCGAGTTGCAGGCCTTTGCACAGATTGTTGTCGCACTCGTCCAGCCCGACCTGCGGATCGAACTGGATGACCGCGATACGGACCGGGCTGACGGGGGCAGAGGGTGCAGGCATGGGAGCGTCCTTCTTGTTGTTTGAGTTGTCGTCTGGAGGCTTTCCAGTGGACAAAAAACTCAACAAGGAGGACAAGTCAGCCCCTTCCGACAGTGTTGCAAGGCCGCGCCCAGGCCTGTAGGAAAGCCTTCGCTAGGAGACCTCGGATTGCCCCCTGTAATGTGGGTAGACCGCCATGCTGAAACCGCCGTTGAACACCGCGCTGGTGTTGTTGCACAGATTGATGACGGCATCGACCGCTGTGCGCAGGCAAGGCTCTGTCCAACCGGCATCCACCGAGAACGACTCACCTGCCAGGTACAGCCCGCTGTGGTGCGCATGTTCACGGCTGTACTGCATCAGGCTCAAGGCATCGTAGTAGGTACCCGCCCGGTAGAGTTTGGCGCACCCCATGGCGTTGCGGTCGGTTACCCAACGTTGCACCCAGGCGTTGCGGGTATCAACGTACGGCGAGAGCGGCGCCTGCACGTTAGTGCAACGCAACAGGATCCGATCCAGTTCCTGCACACACTTCTCCACCAGCTGTGCATCGCTGAACGAGGCCAGTTTCGTCGCATCGTCCTCCCAGGTGTAGCTGAGCAGAATGCAGTCATAGACGTAATGGTCGTTATAGCCATAGGCATAAACATCGTGAATAAAACTGTCAATCACCAGAATTTGCGGAATGGGCTGATTGCATTGCAAAAAACTTTGTTCAACGGCGCGTACACTTTGCAGCGGGTTTCCCAGTGCGCCGTCTTGTACGCATCGATGATGCGCCGGGGCAGCCTGGCAGGGGTGAAGTCCTCCAGCCGAACCGACGTCTCGATCAGCCAGGAGGGCAGCGTGACGATCACCGAGTCGAAATCCTCGGTCTGCAACGCGCTCGACTGCGGGTCGCTGGCATGCCACTGGTACTGCACGCGAATCTGCCGATTCGGCAACTTGCGCAACCCGGTGACCGCGCTGTCAGTGAGCAGCCCGCTGGGCCGGGCACGCAGGTGCTCATAGGGAGACACCCCGACGGGCTCCACAGGCATGAACAGCAGGCACTCATCCAGCGCGGCCAGGCCCAGGTAGCTGGGTGACGCAAAAGCCAGTCCCCTGCTGTCCTGTACGCGCTGATTGGCCTTGACCGGGGCGTGCAACGGGATCCCGCCTGCGTCTACACGCCCATGCACCAGTTGCAGATGGCTGCTGAAACCGAAGATCGCGGTACGCAGCGGGTACAGGCTGCAGACGTCATAAAAAGCCCCCCAACTGCCATCCCCGATACCGATGGCGTAGAAAATGGCCGACTCGGCCGCGCTCATCCCCAAGCCGCCAAAATCGCCCGGGGTTTGCGGACTCCACGCGTCGATGGCAGGCAACCTGACCAGATCGCGAAACGACACCGCCTGATAGCGCTCGACAATGGCAGCCCACAGGTCTTCCCAATCCTCTCCCGCATAGGCCAGCGCCACCGTGGCGGTCATCCGCTCGGCGCTTCGCCGGTGCGATTGAACAACGGCATGCGCATGGCGCCCATTTCGAAGGGCGTGGAAGGGGCCGCGCCCGGCCGGGCACTGTTGACCACCGTCATGTGCCGGCCGCCAATGCGGTGCGATTTTTCGATGAGGGTGATATGCGTGAAGCCGCAACGCAGCAGTTCACGGGCGGCAGTCAGGCCGGTAACGCCGGCGCCCACGATGCAGATACGGTGTTCGGCACGCTGGGCCCTGGCGATACCACCGACCTGCTCCAGCAGCCTGCGGTAGTCGAAACACAGGTCGGGTGGGTTGGGGAAACGGGCCGACCAGCCTGGTGGGGTGTCTACCAGCGTGGCCGCGATGTCGGCGGGGTGGTTGTAGGTGGAACCGATGGTCATGGGCTGTGCTCTGCTTGAATGCGCGAGTACACAGCCTGAAGACGATGTCGGCCAAGCAGGTGCTACATAGTTGAGCAAACCTTACTCGGGCAGTTCCAGCGCCACCCCGCCCGGATGCTGCCTGAGCAGCCGATACGGCAGCACTGCCCAGTCCACGCCGCGACAATGACGCTGCACGCTATCGAATACCGGGTCGAACTGGATGCCCTCGGGGGTAAAGCGCCATGTCGGCGTCTGCCAGACCTGTGGCTGTGCATAGTCACACCCGTTCTCGCCCACCTCGGCCGCCATGTGCTGTGGGTACAACTGCTTGAGCTGCTCCAGCAACCAGGGGGCAAAGGTACGCGAGCGATACTCCATATAGGCGCCGAAGCTCACCGTGGCCAACTGCTCGGGGTTCGGCCCAGGCTGGTACTCGTAGTGCAACGGCTTGCCCTCGCCTACCCACAACACATCTTCCAGGGTCAGCACGTTGCCTGACTCCACCGCCAGGTTGAGCGGAACGTCGGTGGGCAGCATCGGCGTACCCTCGCAACTGTAGTCCTGAACCACGCTCACGCTGACCAGGGCGTTGGTCATGTACCGCGGCGTCACCGTCTGGCGGTAGTAAGCGCCCGGCCGCCCCAGCAGCATGCACTGGTGGTACGCCACCACGTCACTGGACAGGCGAGCGCGCAGCCGTTGGTTGACGCGCTTGAGCTGATCCTCCGGGTAGCCGTCTTCGACCACGAAAATGCCCAGCCCGGAAGAAGGCTCGCTCAGCCACAGCAGTGGGTAGCCGCGAAAGTTCTCAGGCTCGCCAGGCGTCAGCGGCAGTTGCATCAGCCTCAGGAACTCATACGGGGACTCGGTGTACTGTCGGCTCAGGAAAGGGTCGGCATCCCCCCACTGCTGCGGCAGGCGTGCAGGCAACAGATTGATCGGCAGGCGCTTGCCCTGCGGGCTCTGCCATTCACCTTGCAGACCACCTTGCGCCGCATGCCACAGCGCTAGCGTCGGCAGTGACTCGACGCCTGCATCCGGGGCTGGTTCGTGCCCCTCTACCAGGTGAATCTGCGATCCCTGAATGTTGCCGGTGAGCAGCAGGTCGTGGTGGTGCTTGGCATAGAAGTAACGGCCGCTGACGTCCTCGGGGACGGCACGGTTGAGTTCCAGCACGATCGCCTGGGTACCGAGGGTGCCGGTGAACACTTCGCTGTCCAGGCGCGCCTGTGCCGGGGTGGCTGCTGTCAGTGCCGCAGCGGCTAGCAATGCGGCGCAACATCCTTGTTTCATGGGGGCCGGATCCACTGTTCGAAAGGCAGCGATTATGCCGGGTTTTGTGCCCATGGGTGAGGGGCTGGTGGCAGGTGGTTCCCGCGGGGTCTGACGTCGAGCGAACAAGGCGCTGGATCTTTGTGGGGCAGTCCACGTCCAGCAGGCAACTAATTCAGTGGCCGCGGATCTTTACTCAAAGCCCACCACAGAAGTTTCCCCATGAGCGAGCACAAAAGCGGCAAAACCCCGGGCCTGTCTGCGGATGAAGAACAGGAAGTCAGCCATAACCAGCCACCGCGCGCAGCAGTGCTGCACGAAATCATCCGCGCCCAGGGCGACAAGGAGCTGCAACGCACCATCGCCGCGCTGTGGTGGTCGGCGCTGGCCGCCGGGCTCACCATGGGCCTGTCGCTGATGGCCATGGGGCTGTTCTACGCGCGGCTGCCCGACGGCGACAGCAGCCAGGTCATCGCCAGCCTCGGCTACTCGGCGGGCTTTCTGGCGGTGATCCTCGCACGCCAGCAACTGTTCACCGAAAACACCCTGACGGCGGTGCTGCCGGTCATGACCAAACCCACCCTGAACAACGCCGCTCGCCTGCTGCGGCTATGGGGCGTGGTGCTGTTCGGTAACCTGGTGGGCACGGTGCTGGTGTCCTACGTGATGCTGCACCTGCCGATTTTCGACAGCAAGACCGACGTCGCCTTCCTCGAGGTGGGGCGCAAGGTGATGGAAAACGAGATCGGCCAGATGTTCGCCAAAGGCATCATCTCGGGCTGGATGATCGCCACCATGGTGTGGATGATCCCGTCGATGGAAAACGCCAAGATCTGGATCATCCTGCTGATCACCTACCTGATGGCGCTGGGCGACTTCACCCACATCGTGGTGGGTTCGGTGGAGGTGTCGTACCTGGTGTGGGCCGGTGAAGTGAGCTGGCAGCAGTTCTGGCTGCATTTCGCGGGGCCGACCCTGGCCGGCAACATCGTGGGCGGCAGCTTCATCTTCGCCCTGATCAGCCACGCACAGATCCGCAGCGACGCCGGCCTGCCCGATGAAACCCTGAACAAGGGCCGCGAGCGCCCCCTGCCGGGACGACGTGACCCGACCGACACGCCCTAGGGGTGCTCGCCCGCCAATGCCGCTTGAGCCTCCTGCTGCTCGAGGGGCAACCACCAGGCCGTGGCACGGTGCGGCTGCAACAGGCTCACCCGCTCGCCCATCTGCGGCGTGCTCAACGGCACCTCGGCACGGGTTGCCAGGGCCATGATGCGGTCGAACGGCTCATGCCAGGTGTGGGTGGACAAGTCGAAGGTGCCGTTGTGGATCGGCAGCAGCCAGCGCCCGCGCAGATCCTGGTGGGCCTGCAGGCTCTGCTCGGGCTGCATGTGTACATTGGGCCAGTTGACGTTGTAGGCACCGGTTTCCATGAGGGTCAGGTCGAACGGCCCGTACTGCTCGCCAATCTGCCTGAAACCGTCGAAATAGCCCGTGTCGCCACTGAAGAACACCCGCAGGTCGGCGTCCAGCATTACCCAGGACGCCCATAGCGTACGGTTGCTGTCGAGCAGGCCACGCCCGGAAAAATGCTGCGCCGGGGTGGCCACGAAACGAATGCCCGCCACTTCGGTCGCCTGCCACCAGTCGAGCTGGCGCACCTTGTCGGCGGGCACCCCCCACTCGATCAGCGTGTCACCCACCCCCAGCGGGGCCAGGAAGAGTTCGGTGCGATCGGCCAGGGCACGTATCGCGTGGGCGTCCAGGTGGTCGTAATGGTCGTGCGAGAGAATGACCGCGGTAATCGGCGGCAGGTGTTCCAGCGCCAGCGGTGGCTGATGAAAGCGCTGCGGGCCGGCCCACTGCACCGGCGAGGCGCGCTCGGCGAACACCGGGTCGGTGATGAAGAAGCGATTGCGCCACTTGAGCAGTACGGTCGAATGCCCCAGGCGCCACAGGCTGTGATCGGGCGCGGCGAGCAAGGCGGCCTGGCTCAGCGGTTGCACGGGGATCGTTGCGCTGGGGCGCGTGCCGGCCGGCTTGCTCAGCAGCAGAAACTTGAGGCCGATGCGCAATTTTTTCAGCAGGCCGTCACGCGGCAGTTCAGCCTGGTTGCGGTAACGCCCCTCCTGCTGCTGCGCAGGTTGCGTGGCGTGCGAAGTCAGGGAAGCCATCAGTAGCAGTACTCCAGCAAGTCGTATCAGTTGCATGCGCGTAGCCCGTACCAACCTTGAAATGGCCCGCAAGGCCATTCTTGAACAGGCCGGGACTGTTCAAAATATTCATCAAAATCATGCGATGAATGGCGCGTCAGGCAGATCGGCAAATCATGACTCAAACTAACAGCGGCAAGGGACTTTCATTTGTCAGGAGAATTTACCTGCCGCGCATCATCGGCTCGGGCCTCGGCCTGGTCAGCGTACTCTGCGGCCTGTTGCCCCTGGGCGTAGCGCCTTGGGTGCTGGTCCTGGTGGTGTTCAACGGGCTGGTCTGGCCGCACCTGGCCTATCGATTGGGGCTGAGGTCGCGTTCGCCTTACCAGGCCGAGCGGCGCAACTTGCTGGTCGACTCGCTGATGGGCGGTTTCTGGGCCGCCACGGTGCAGTTCAACCCGCTGATCAGTGTCACCATTCTGGCCATGATGAGCATGAACAACGTCGCCGCCGGGGGCCAGCGCCTGTTCATCCAGGGCATGCTGGCCCAAGGCACAGGCATGCTGGTGTCGATCGCGCTGCTGGGCCCCGGCCTGCAACTGACCACCAGTGCGGTGCAGGTGTACGCCTGCCTGCCCATGCTGACCCTGTACCCGCTGGCGCTGGGCTGGGTGTGTTATCGCCTGGCGATCAAGCTGTCCGAGCACAAACTCAGCCTCAGCGCACTCAGCCGCACCGACAGCCTCACCGGCCTGCTCAACCACGGTTCCTGGAAAGACCTGCTGCAACTGCGCTTCCAGCTGTGCCAACAACACCATGGCCAGGCGGTGATCGCGGTGATCGATATCGATCACTTCAAGGCCATCAACGACACCTTCGGCCATGTGGTCGGCGACTGCGTGCTGCGCCAGCTCAGCGCGCAGCTCAAGCACAACCTGCGCGACGATGACCTGGCCGGGCGTTACGGCGGCGACGAGTTCGGCGTGATCTTGCCAGCCAGTACCCTGGAGCAGGCAAGCCAGGCCATGGAACGCCTGCGCCAGCGGGTCAGTGACTACCGCAACGAACAACTGCCGCAGCTACGCATCAGCCTGAGCATCGGCCTGGCCAGTTTCGAGCCGCACTTCAGCGACCCCATCACCTGGCTCGATGCGGCCGACCAGGCGCTGTACACCGCCAAGCGCGAGGGCCGCAACCGCGTCAGCAGTGCCCGTGCCGACGTGGTGCCCTTGCGCCTGGCCTACCCCGACTGAGGCTCAGGCCAGCCCAAGCCGCGTGCGCACCAGCGTCAGCAGGCGTGGCCCGACCTCATCGAAGCCCTTGTTCTGCGCCACGATCTGCACCCCTTCGAGCAATAGCGTAAGTTCGAACGCTGCCTGCTCCGGCGCCGCCAACCCTGCCTCGAGGCACAGCTGCTGCAAGTGCGCCGCCTGGCGCCGCTTGTGCGCCTCGATCAGCGTGCGCGCCGGGCTGTCGCGCACGGGCAGTTCGGCCAGGGCATTGGTGAACGCGCAACCCCGGTGCGAGGACAGCACTGGCTCCTCTACCAGAAACTCGGCGAACCCCAGGATCTGCAGCGCCGGCTGGCCCGCATGCTGCGCGCACAGCTGCGCCCACAGCGCGTCATAGTCCTCGATCATGCGCTGCAGCCACTCCAGCACCAGCGCATCCTTGGACTCGAAATGCCGATACACGGTCATCTTGGTGGTTTGGGCCGTAGCCGCAATCGCATCGACCGTCACACGGCTGATGCCCTCATTGAAAAACAGCGCCTGGGCGGCCTCCAGCACCCGGTCGCGCGGGGCCAGCCGAGGGATTGGTTTTTCACGCATGCAAGACTCCAGTTGACGACGATACCAATCGGTATCAATCTATACTTACCGGTATCGATCGATACCATGGAGTATTCTACCTGCAACCGGAGCCGTTAATGAAACTTGCTGACTACACCGCACACGACGCCATCGGCCTTGCCGGCTTGATCCGCCAGGGCGAGGTCACTGCTGGCGAGGTGATCGACGCGGCCCACCGTGCAATTGCCCAGGTGAACCCGACGCTCAACACACTTGCCGAACACTGGCAGGACGAGCCCGTACCTGACGCTGGCGAGGGGCCGTTGCACGGCGTGCCGTTTCTGATCAAGGACCTGGCGATCAGCATGCAGGGCCGCGCGCATGAATTCGGCAGCCAACTGGCAGTGGGGCTGCGCAGCGAGGCCGATTCGTTCCTGATGCGGCGTTTTCGCGAGGCCGGGCTGGTAACCCTGGGCCGCACCACGGTGCCGGAACTGGCCATCAGCACCACCACCGAATCACGCTTCAGCGGCCCTACCCGCAACCCGTGGGATGTCAGCCGCAGCGCAGGTGGCTCCAGCGGCGGTTCGGCCGCGGCAGTGGCGGCCGGCATGGTGCCGGCGGCACATGCCACCGATGGCGGTGGCTCGATCCGGGTACCGGCAGCAGCATGCGGGTTGTTCGGCCTCAAGCCGGGCCGTGGGCTGATTTCGATGGGGCCGTATCTGGATGAAGCATGGAATGGCCTGGCCGTGCAGGGTGTGCTGAGTCGTACCGTACGTGACAGTGCGCTGCTGCTGGAGCGTATGGCAGGTGCAGAGGCCGGTGACCCGTTCAGCCTGTCGGCGCCCGTCGACGGTTACCTGTCGGCACTGCAAAAACCGCCTCGCCCGCTGAAGATCGCGCTGCTGATGCACCCGCTCAATGGTCAGCGCAGCGCGCCGATGATGGTCACTGCGGTGCAAACCGTTGCCAAGATGCTGGAACAGCTGGGTCATCGCTGCGAAGCAGTGACACTGGACATTGGCCTGGCGTGGGAGGCGTTCGTCGAACTCAATGCCGCGTTCTGGGCCAGCAATACGGCCGCCTGGCTGGAGGCGCTGAGCGCGCAAACCGGGCGGGCGCTGAATGCCGATCACCTGGAGCCGGCCACCCTGGCCCTGCATGTCCACGGCCGCCAGATGAGCGCCTGC
>NZ_JAAHBU010000295.1 GCF_010671725.1 Pseudomonas brassicae
CACAGGGTTTTGTGAGCGCCGCAAATCCCTGTGGGAGCTGGCTTGCCAGCGAAGAAACCGCTACAGAACGTCAGTGCACCGACGGGGTAGGCGGCGGCAAATGGCTCAAGCGTTCCGTCAAGCGCAAGCGCTGGATCGGATCCTCGGTCAGCATCAGCGCGTGCTCCAGGTCAAAACGCTCTGCCTGCGGGCAATCCAGCCGCTGATACAGCGTCGCCCGCGCCAGGTAGTCGCTGGCACTGGCCGGCCCCAGCAGCAACACCCGCTCCGCATCCTTCAGCGCTTCCAGGTCATCGTCATTGCTGGCGTGCAACTGACGCAGGTTGCGTGACAGCCGTTGCAGCATCTGCTGGCCGCTGGCTGTGACCAGGTGCTCGGCACTCAGGGCGATCTGCGGGCCGAACTGGCGCCCCAGCAACTCGCGGCAATCGGCCGGGTACAGGCGTCGCCCGCCACACGGGTCGAGCAGATGATCAGCGCCCGGCACCCGCAACAGAAAATGCCCCGGAAAATTCACCCCCTCCAGCGGGATCGACAAGCCCCGCGCCAGCTCCAGCGTCAGCAATGCCAGCGCCAGCGGTTGCCCGCGACGACGTTGCAGCACTTTGTCGAGCAGCGCCGCCTGCGGGCGCAACGGATGATATTCGTCCTGCTGAAACCCCAGCGCATTGAGCGCGCGCAACAACGGTTGGGCCAACTCGCTCACCGGCAGCATCGGCAGGCTCTGGCTGACCTGCTGCTGCAACGCCAGTAACTCGCCCATCACCTGCGGCGGTTGTACGCTGGCATCGTGTTCGGCAGCGATCCACAGCGCCGCCTCGAACAGGGCGACGGGGGTACGTTCCAGGCAGGCCAGGCAGGCTTGGCGTGGGGTCATGGCAATCTCCGCTCAAGCTAATGTTGTAGCGCTGGCGTGCGCTTTCGTCCAGTGCGCGTAACGACCGCTGCGCCGACGCCTATACTGGGGTCAGCACTGTCTCCCGAGGGCCGGGCAATGTTCGCTCTCATGCAAAGTACACGTACGCAATCACTGCACCTGTGCATCGACTCGGCCACCGGGTTGAAGGCGGTCATCGCGATCCACAACGAACGCCTGGGCCCCGCCCTGGGGGGCTGCCGCTACCTGGCCTACCCCGACGACGACAGTGCCATGAGCGACGCCATCCGCCTGGCCCAGGGCATGACCTACAAGGCGGCGCTGGCCGGCTTGCCGTTGGGCGGTGGCAAGGCCGTGATCATCCGCAACCCGCATGTGGAAAACCGTGCGGCGCTGTTCGAGGCGTTCGGGCGTTTTGTCGACAGCCTGGAGGGGCGCTACATCACTGCCATCGACAGCGGCACCTCGACCCTGGACATGGACTGCATCGCCCAGAGCACCCAGCATGTCACCAGCACCACCGCTGCCGGCGACCCATCGCCGCATTCGGCGATGGGCGTGTTTGCGGGCATTCGCGCCACGGCGATGGCACGGCTGGGGACGGACAATCTGGAAGGGTTGCGGGTGGCCGTGCAGGGCCTGGGCAATGTCGGCTATGCGCTGGCTGAGCAACTGCATGCGGCAGGCGCGGTGTTGCTGGTGAGTGACCATGACCCGGGGCGGGTACAACTGGCCATGGAACAGTTCAATGCACACCCGGTGGCCAGTGAAGCGCTGATCAGTACCCCGTGTGACATTTTTGCCCCGTGCGGGCTGGGCGCGGTGCTCAACAGCCAGAGCGTGATGCAGCTGCGCTGCGCGGCCGTGGCGGGTTCTGCCAACAACCAGCTGACCCACCTGCAGGTGGCCGACCAGCTGGAGCACCGCGGCATCTGTATGCCCCGGACTACGTCATCAACTCGGGCGGGCTGATCTACGTGGCGCTGACCCACCAGGGCCATGACCTGGGTACCATCACCGCGCACCTGTCGCGTATCCCCACGCGGCTGACCGAAGTCTTTGCGCATGCCCAGGCTGAAAAAACCTCACCTGCCCGGGTCGCCGAAATGCTCGCCGAGCAATTGGTGTACAGCGCCTGAGGTTTACTCGGCCGGGGTGTCGACCAGCAGTTCCGACAGCGCATCGGGCTGGCTCTTGAAGGCCTTGGCAAACACATCGCGGTTCTTCGCCATGTAGATACCCGCTTCCTCTACCTGCTGTTCGCTCAGCGACGGTACGGCTTTTTGCAGCACCTCGGCCAGCAGCTCGGCCAGCTCCAGCATTTTGTCGTGACGGTCTGCTTCAGCTTTATCCATGAACAAGCGCTCCAGATCGCGGCTGCTGCGGTATACCACTTCGACGGCCATTCATCACCTCACATGCCTTTCGATAATTGATGTGTACGAGTACTGTGTTTTTATACAGGTAAAAGCATAAGGCAAACCAGCGCCTTTGGGTAGTGGCATTTTTATAGCTCAGTTTGATTGCATGCCGCGGGCCGGTTTGGTGCCTTGCGGCAATCGGTCGCCTTCTCAAGCAGGGCCTGTGGCCTTTTTACTGCATGCAGGCAAAGCGTCACTTGCGTGGCGCATCCTCCTCCCGTCGTTTCCAAGGAAATTCGCATCGTGAACATCAAATGGGCTGAAAAAGTGCGCAAGGGTCTGCATGGCTCGGCAGATTCGCTGGGTAATCTTTGCGTTGAGGCCTTTCATTACCTGGCGTTGTTCGGCATCGGCGGGATCACGGCCTATGCGGCGGTGTCGGCGTTCATGGAGATGCTCGGCAAGGGCGGAGTCAGCGTCGATGACATCCTGCTGCTGTTCATCTACCTGGAGCTGGGGGCGATGGTGGGGATCTACTTCAAGACCAACCACATGCCGATCCGCTTCCTGCTGTATGTGGCGATCACCGCGCTCACGCGCCTGCTGATCGGCGACGTGTCGCACCACAAGGCGCCCGACGTGGGCCTGTTGTATGTGTGCGGCGGCATCCTGCTGCTGTCGTTCTCGATCCTGGTGGTGCGCTACGCCTCGTCGCGCTACCCGTCCACCAAGGCCATCGATGCCAGTGGCAAGGAGATCGAAGAGGGCAAGTAGCCCAGGCTCACAGGCCCGCGCGACGCTCGCTGGCAGCGCGCTGGCCAGGGCTGCGTGCACTGTCTTTGGTCATCGCCGCCAGAATGTCCATGGCGCTGTGGCCCTGCTCGATGGCGATGCCGAAGCGAATGCTCTCGATCAGATGGCCAAGGCGCTTGGGGTCGTTGCGCTGGGCTGGGCTGATCAGCCGCTTGGCGACCACGCCAGCGGCGTCGGAAAGGGTCAGCATGATGCTGCCGTCGAGCCGCTCGATGCTCAGGTTGACCCGGTACAGGTCGGCGAATGCTGCGTTGATCTGCTGGAACGGGTTGGTCATGGTGAGGTACCTGGCAAACACATGCACTGATTGACCGGGCCATGGCCGGGTAAGTTCAGGCAGCGTTGCAAGGCATGTGCCGGGCGGCAATGAAAAAGGCGAGCCATGGCTC
>NZ_JAAHBU010000296.1 GCF_010671725.1 Pseudomonas brassicae
CGGCCTCCAGGCGCTTGAGCAGCGGGGTCAGCGAGCCGGGGTCGGTGAGCAAGCGATGGCTGATTTCTCCCACGGTCAGACCATCGCGTTCCCACAACACGAGCATTGCCAGGTATTGCGGGTAGGTGAGGCCTAGCGCCTGCAGCAGCGGCTTGTAGACCTTGGTCATCAGCAGCGACGTGGAGTGCAAGGCGAAGCACACCTGGTTGTCGAGCAGCAGTTCTTCACAGCCGGGCGCGTCGGGGGAGGCGTTCATGCGGGTCCTTTTCTCGGGTCCGTGAAATATTAGCACGCAGTCAATCGGCGCTATTGCCAGCGCAGCTCGCTTTGCAGTGCCAGGTCCCACGGCGGCACAGGGCTGAAGCGGCTCTTGAGGAATTCGAGCAGCAAACGGCTGCGAGAGTTCGTTTCATGTTCCAGGCGCAGTGCATACACCCCGCTGGTCTCGGCGGCGGGTAAGCCGTTATCGCAAAACAGCGGCAGCAGCTCGCCGCGCAGCAGGTAGTCACTGATCAGCCAGGTTGGCAAGTGCGCGATGCCAAGCCCTGCGAGCGCGCCAAACAGCAGGGTTTCGGCGTTGTTGGCACTCATGCGCATGCGTGCTGGGCGCAGCAGGCGCATCTGGCCGTCCACTGCAAAGCGCCAGGCGAAGGGCGGTGCCAGGCCGTCCCAGTCCAGTCCGTCATGCTCAGGCAGCTCGCTGGGGCTTGCGGGAACGCCGCGCTGTTGCAGGTAGGCCGGGCTGGCGCAGGCGATACGCACCATGTAGGCCAGTGGCGTCGCGACCAGCCGGGTATCGGCCAGCGGCCCCGCACGCAGCACCAGGTCGACTTCGCCCAGGTGCGCACCGTGCAGGTCGACGAAGCTGTCGATCAGGCGCAGTGCACATCCAGGCCGGGGAGGCCACCAGGAAGTCCGCGATGGCCGGCGCCAGGTGGCGGCGCCCGAAGGCCGACGGCGCGTCGATCCGGATCAGGCCCTCCGGCGCATTGCTTAGCGACACGGCTTCGGCGCGCGCCAGGCGCAGCTCCTCGACGATGCGTCGGGC
>NZ_JAAHBU010000297.1 GCF_010671725.1 Pseudomonas brassicae
GCTTGCCAGCGAAGCTTTTCAGCGGTTAGAGCGCAAACGGCAGGGCGATCTCCACCTGCTGGCGCGCCGCCAGCCTCACCTCGAAGTCGGCCGGGTCGTGAATCAGCACGTCCATCCCGGCAAACGACTCGGCGGCAATCAGCCGCGACAGCCAGAACCGCACGCAGGCCACCCGCAGCATCACCGGCCACAGCTGCGCCTCGGCCGCCGTGAACGGGCGCAGCGCCGCGTACGCTCCCAGCAATGCCCGCGCCCGCGGCGGGTCGATCTGCCCGTCATCCTCGCAGCACCAGTCGTTCAGGGTGATCGCCAGGTCATACAGCATCGGCCCCGAACAGGCGTTGTAGAAGTCGATCAGGCCGGTCAGGTGCGTGCCTTCGAACAAGGCATTGTCGCGGAACAGGTCGGCATGCAGGTTGGCCCGTGGCAGCGCCAGGATCTGCGCCTGGTGCTGGGCGATCTCGTCCAGGCAGCCCTTGAGCAACGCCTGCTGCACCGGGGTCAGCCGCGGCATCAGCTCGGCGCCGGTCTGCAGCATCCAGTCCAGCCCGCGGTCGGTCTTGCGCTCCAGCACCTGGTGCTGGGTAGCGGTGTGCAAATGGCCGAGCAGCTCGCCCACCTGCACGCAATGCTGGTTGTTGGCCACCTTGATGTGCTTGCCCGGCAGGCGTGGCTGCAGCAGCGCCGGCTTGCCCGCCAGCTCGCGCAGCGCCACGCCGTCGGTGGTGCGCAGCGCGTAGGGAACAGGCAGGTCGGCATCGTGCAGCACGTCGAGCAGTTCGATGAAGAACGGCAGGTCCTGGATCGGGCCGCGTTCGACCAGTGTCAGCACGAACTCACCCTGTTCGAGGCTGACGAAGAAGTTGCTGTTCTCGGTGCCGGCAGCAATCCCCTGGAAGTCCCGCAGGCGGCCCAGTCCATAGGGTGCCAGAAAGGTTTCCAGTTCGGGCCGGGTCAGTGGGGTGAAGACAGACATGGTCAAAAACTGCTCATTCGGGCACTTCCCGCAGGACGTGCCAGGTGGATGGTAGGGTGCTGCATTACCACTCGAAGATTTTCCAGGAAGGAATCAGCATATCGGGTTGGTCGGAACGGACGAAGTTACCTTCCGAGCCGTCGGCACGCACCAGAAAATAAGGCTTGCCCCCTTTGGGCGTGACCTTGATGGCATACAGGAAGCCGTTCTGGCGGTATTCCTGGATGGTCTTGTCGCCTTCCGTGCGAATGGTGACATCCGGATCGGCCGAAGGCGCTTCATCCGCCGCGCTGGCCGCCAGTGGAGCGACAGCCAGCACACCGAGCAGCAACAGGCGATTTAGTCTACGCATGATAACCTTGTCCCTTTGTCGTCAATGTTCCGGACATTCTAGCGCCGGGCCCGTTGAAAAGGTTGATTCTGCTCATGAGCCAAGCTCCCCTCGTCCTGGTGGACGGTTCGTCGTACCTGTACCGCGCGTTCCACGCGCTGCCGCCGCTGACCAACTCCAAGGGCATGCCCACCGGTGCGGTGAAGGGTGTGCTGAACATGCTCAGAAGCCTGCGCAAGCAGTACCCCAACAGCCCGTTCGCAGTGGTGTTCGACGCCAAGGGCGGTACCTTCCGCGACGACCTGTACGCCGACTACAAGGCCAACCGCCCGAGCATGCCCGATGACATGCGCGTGCAGATCGAGCCGCTGCATGCCAGCGTCAAGGCCATGGGCTTCGCGTTGCTGTGCGTGGAAGGGGTCGAGGCGATGATGTGATCGGCACCCTGGCGCGCAGCAGCGCCGCCGCCTCGCGCCCGGTGGTGATCTCTACCGGCGACAAGGATATGGCGCAGTTGGTCGATGCGCACATTACGCTGGTCAACACCATGTCGGGTTCGTCCATGGACGTGGACGGCGTGAAAGAGAAATTCGGTGTCGCTCCCGAGCAGATTATCGACTTGCTGGCACTGATGGGCGATTCCTCCGACAACATCCCCGGGGTCAAGGGCGTCGGTGAAAAGACCGCCGTCGGCCTGCTGGTGGGCGTCAACGGTGGTATCAAGGAACTCTACGAAAACCTCGATATCGTGCCGAGCCTGCCGATTCGCGGGGCCAAGACGCTGCCGGCCAAGCTGCTCGAACACAAGGACCTGGCGTTCCTCTCCTATGAGCTGGCCACGATCAAGGTGGATGTACCGCTGGACGTCGGGCTGGACGACCTGCACCTGGGCGAGCCGGACCGCGACACACTGCTGGCGCTGTACACCGACCTTGAGTTCAAGGGCTGGATCGACGAGGTGCAGCGCGATGCCAAGCGCCAGGCACTGGCCCCGGTGGCCACGTCGGTGTCGGTTGCGGCGCCTGAGGCGGCACCGGTTGCCGTTGCGGCGCCCGTCGAACCGGCAGCGCCGGTAGCGCCTGTGTACGAGACGATCCTCGACCAGGCGCGCTTTGACGTGTGGCTGCAGAAACTCAAGGACGCCGAGCTGTTTGCCTTTGACACCGAAACCACCGGGGTCGATGCGCAGCAGGCGCAACTGGTGGGCCTGTCGTTTGCCGTGCGTGCCTATGAAGCCGCCTACATTCCGCTGGCACACACCTACGAAGGTGCTCCGCAGCAACTGGACCGCGACCTCGTGCTCAATGCGCTCAAGCCGCTGCTGGAAGACCCGAATACGCTCAAGGTCGGCCAGCACGCCAAGTACGACATCAACATCCTGGCCAACTGTGCCGGCATCACCGTGCGCGGTGTCGCCTATGACACCATGCTCGAGTCGTACGTGCTCAACTCCACGGCGACCCGCCACGATATGGACAGCCTGGCCAAGAAGTACCTGGACCACACCACCATCACGTTCCAGGACATCGCCGGCAAGGGGGCCAAGCAGCTGACCTTCGACCAGATCCACCTGGACCAGGCCGGCCCGTACGCCGCCGAAGACGCAGACATCACCCTGCGCCTGCACCAGAAACTGCACGCCGAGCTTGCGCTGCTGCCGAGCCTGGCCCATGTGCTGAGTGACATCGAGATCCCGCTGGTGCCGGTGCTGGCGCGTATCGAGCGCGAAGGTGCGTTGGTGGACGCCGAGCTGCTGAAGATCCAGAGCGGCGAGCTGGGCGACAAGATGGACGCGCTGGAGCGCGAGGCCATTGCCCTGGCGGGCGAGCCGTTCAACCTTGGCTCGCCCAAGCAGCTAGGCGCCATCCTGTACGACAAGTTTGGCCTGCCGGTGCTGAAAAAGACCCCCAAGGGCCAGCCGTCTACGGCTGAAGAGGCGCTTGAGGCGCTGGCCGAAGAAGGCTTCCCGCTGCCCAAGGTGCTGATGCAGTACCGTTCCATGAGCAAGCTCAAGAGCACCTACACCGACCGCCTGCCCGAGCAGATCAACCCGCGTACCGGGCGCATCCACACCTCCTACCAGCAGGCGGTGGCAGCGACCGGGCGCCTGTCGTCCAGCGACCCTAACCTGCAGAACATTCCGGTACGCACTGCTGAAGGCCGGCGCATTCGCCAGGCTTTCATCGCCGCGCCCGGCTACACACTGCTGGCGGCGGACTACTCGCAGATCGAACTGCGCATCATGGCCCACCTGGCCAAGGACGAAGGCTTGCTCAGCGCCTTCCGCGACGGGCTGGACGTGCACACGGCCACCGCCGCCGAAGTGTTCAAGGTCGAGCTGAGCGAGGTCACTTCCGAGCAGCGGCGCAGCGCCAAGGCGATCAACTTCGGTCTGATCTATGGCATGGGTGCGAAGAAGCTGGGCAAGGACATCGGCGTCGACAGCAAGACCGCCAAGGCCTATATCGACGTGTACTTCACCCGCTACCCGGGAGTGCGCGAGTACATGGAGCGCACGCGCAAGCAGGCGGCCGACCAGGGCTATGTGGAAACGCTGTTCGGGCGCCGCCTGTACCTGCCGACCATCCACTCCAACCGCCCGCAGGAGCGCGCCGCAGCCGAACGTACGGCGATCAACGCGCCGATGCAGGGCACCGCGGCCGACATCATCAAGCGCGCCATGGTGGCGGTGGATAACTGGCTGACGAGCACCGGGCTTGATGCTCGGGTCATCCTGCAGGTACACGACGAACTGGTACTGGAAGTGCGTGACGACCTGGTCGAGCAGGTAACCCGCGAGATTCGCGAGCACATGAGCAGCGCGGCCACGCTGGATGTACCGCTGGTGGTGGACGTGGGCGTGGGCGCGAACTGGGATGAAGCGCACTAGTCGAGAGCGGTAGGGGTCGTCGCCGGCAGCACCGGCGCCTGCATTGGCAGAAAAATGCTGCGGCATAAGGTCGCGGCATTCCTAGCCTCAAGCGGGTTATCGCAAATAGTTTCTAGCGCTCAGGAACTAAACCGGTGAACCACGACTCAGAGTAACTGAATGGCTGGTGAAGCCCTTCGATGCTCCTATGTTGTGTTAAGTGTTGGCAGATATCTGGACCCCGCCCTAGCGGTCCGGAACTTGAACCCCGAACTTCCCCCTCCCCATACGAAGTCCGGGGTTTTTTTTGCCCGGCGTTTGCCGGGCAGCCCTTATTCTGCGGGCTTGTCCGGCAGTTCCATCCAGCGTGCCAGCACCGCGTAAGCCTCTTCCAGGCCCTGGCGCTTGGGCGCCGAGAACAGCTGGATGGTCACGCTGTCGCCCCAGCCCTTGCGTATTTCGGCCTGTACCTTGAGCAGTGTGCCCTTGGCGGCGCCGAAGGTCAGCTTGTCGGCCTTGGTCAACAGGATGTGCATCGGCATGCCGCTGGCGACCGCCCAATCGAGCATCATCTTGTCGAAGTCGGTCATCGGGTGGCGCACGTCCATCATCAGGATCAGGCCCTTCAGACTCTCGCGGCTGCCCAGGTAGGCCTCGAGGTGGCGCTGCCAGTGCTGCTTGAGCGGGATCGGTACTTTTGCATAACCGTAGCCCGGCAGGTCGACCAGACGCCGATCGTCGTCCAGACTGAAGAAATTCAGCAGCTGTGTGCGCCCCGGGGTTTTCGAGGTGCGCGCCAGGCTGGCGTGGGTCAGGGTGTTGAGGGCGCTGGACTTGCCGGCGTTGGAGCGGCCGGCGAAGGCCACTTCAAAACCTTCGTCGTCCGGGCACTGGTCGACTTTGGCGGCGCTGAGGGCGAATTTGGCCTGCTGGCAGAGTCCGAGGATGGGGTTTTTGACTTGCATGGTATTTCCGATTGGGCGTTGCGCGAGGGGGTCTCGGCACGCGGTGTCGTTTCCGTTTCAGGCACGGGAGTATATAATGCCCCCGTTTTTCGTGTGCGCATTATCCCAGCGTAGGAGGATGTGCACGGGAGCTGCTTGATCAAGCTTGCGCAGTAGAACGCAGTGCAGCCCCCAACCCTGAAAGGGTCGTTTTCGGCGCTCAGGCTACACAGGATCCCGACAGCGTGGAAGTCACCGCTGACAAAGGGGTCGTAGAACCGGTCGGTGCAGCTCACCCAGGGTTTCAAGGCTATGCCGCCGCGTGGATTGTGCATGGACTGCAGTAGCGAGGACTACCAGGCCACCCCTTGAGGGGCGAGCCACTAGAACAGGTAGCCCCGATACATAACTCTTTCACCCTTAGCCGTAGTTGGATTAGCTGATGAACAAACTACTCGTGAGTCTGCTGTTGACCGTTGGCATCACCGGGGCCGCCAACGCTGCTGGCACTGTCGTTGGCGATGCCGCTGCCGGTCAGGCAAAAACCGCTGTATGTGGCGCGTGTCACAATCCCGACGGCAACAGCCTGGCACCGAACTTCCCCAAACTGGCCGGCCAGGGCGAGAAGTACCTGGCCAAGCAACTGCACGACATCCAGTCGGGCAAGCGCACCGTGCTGGAGATGACCGGCATGCTGGCTGCCTTCAACGAGCAGGACCTGGCCGATATCGCCGCCTATTTTGCCAGCCAGAAGGGCAGCGTGGGCGCTGCCAACCCTGAGCTGGTGGCACGCGGCGAAGCGCTGTTCCGTGGCGGCGACCTGAGCAAGGGCCTGCCGGCCTGCACCGGTTGCCACGCACCCAATGGCGCGGGCAATGCCGCTGCAGGCTTCCCGCACCTGGGGGGGCAGCATGCCGACTACACCAAGAAGCAACTGACCGCCTTCCGTGAGGGCGAGCGCACCAACGATGGCGACGCCACCACCATGCGCACCATCGCCAGCCGCCTGAGCAACAAGGACATCGAAGCACTGTCCAGCTACATCCAGGGCCTGCATTGATCCCGGCGTTAACGCTGGGTTAATGGTCTGATGCAACGATGAAAAGGGTGGCCCAGGCCACCCTTTTCTGTGCTCGGCCGTTACACTAACGAACTCGAACCTGCCCGGGCCTGTCTGAACACAGGTCGCGACGAGGCGACTCATCACTGCTCAGGAGTAACGCATGCGTAATCTGATTCTCAGCGCCGCGCTGGTCGCCGCCAGCGCCTTCGGTATGACGGTCCAGGCGGCTGATCCTGTGATCGCCGGCAAGGAATATATCGAGCTGAGCAACCCTGTACCGGTGGCCAAGCCTGGCAAGATCGAAGTGGTCGAGCTGTTCTGGTACGGCTGCCCGCACTGCTACAGCTTCGAGCCCGTGATCAACCCGTGGGTCGACAAGCTGCCTGAGGATGTCAATTTCAAGCGTATTCCCGCCATGTTCGGCGGCCCGTGGGATGCCCATGGGCAGATGTTCCTGACCCTCGAAGCCATGGGTGTCGAGCACAAGGTGCACGCGGCAGTGTTCGAAGCTATCCAGGTACAACACAAACGTCTGATCAAGCCTGACGAGATGGCCGAGTTCCTCGCCACCCAGGGTGTGGACAAGGACAAGTTCCTGGCCACTTTCAACTCGTTCGCGATCAAGGGGCAGGTGAAGCAGGCCAAGGAACTGGCCAAGAAATACGGCATCACCGGCGTTCCAAGCATGGTCGTCAACGGCAAGTACCGTTTCGACCAGGGCACCGCAGGCGGGCCGGAAGGCGTGCTGAACGTCGCTGATCAACTGATTGCCAAGGAACGCACCGCCAAATAAGAGGCGAAAGCATGCGTCGCTGGAAACCCGAGCGTCTGGTTGGCCTGCATGAACCGCAGGTCAACCCGCATCATCTGGAGGCAAGCGGCTTGCCGCAGGACGGGCGCCTGCGCCTGCTCAGCTTCAACATCCAGGTGGGCATCAGCACCGAGCGCTACCGCCACTACCTGACCCGTAGCTGGCAGCACCTGCTGCCGCACCCGGGGCGGGCCGGCAACCTGCAGAAGATCGGCGACCTGCTGGGCGACTTCGACCTGGTGGCCTTGCAGGAAGTGGATGGCGGCAGCCACCGCTCGGGCTATGTCAATCAGGTGGAGCACCTGGCGCAACTGGGCGCGTTCCCCTACTGGTACCAGCAGCTCAACCGCAACCTTGGCCGGCTGGCCCAGCACAGCAACGGTGTACTCAGCCGTCTCAAGCCGCAATTGCTCGAAGACCACCCGCTGCCCGGCCCGGCCGGTCGCGGGGCGATCCTGGTGCGCTTTGGCGAGGGCGAAGACGCCCTGGTGGTGGTGATGATGCACCTGGCGCTCGGCGCGCGTACCCGCGCCCTGCAGCTGGGTTACATTCGCGAGCTGATCAGCGGCTACCGCCATCAGGTGCTGATGGGCGACATGAACACCCACGCCACCGACCTGCTGCAGCACTCTCCGCTGCGCGACCTGGGCCTGATCGCACCGCAGGTGGAAGCGACCTTCCCCAGCTGGCGCCCGCAGCGCTGCCTTGATCATATTCTGCTCAGCCCGAGCCTTACCCTGGAGCGTGTGCAGGTGCTCTCCCAGCCGATTTCCGACCATCTTCCGGTCGCGGTTGAGATTCGTTTGCCTGACGCTCTGACTGTCGATACCCTTCCGGCCTTGCGTTAGTCCCTTCCTCTGCGGACCCTGGCATGACCGACGAAGCCCAGCGCTGGAAAGAAAAATACCTCAAGAGCATCGAGCAGCAGGAAAAGCTCGAACGCCGCTGGGACGCCCGTCTCGACTTGCTGCGCCGCGGCCTTGTGCGCAGCACCCTGGCTGCCGAAGGCAGCGACCGGGCCGTGGACCAGTGCATGAAGGAAATGCGCGAGGTCATCCGTACCGACAACATGGACGCCGCCCTGGCCGGGTTGATCCCGCGCCTGGAAAAGGCCGTGCTCGACTCCGAGCAACGCCGTGAAACGCGCATTGCCCAGGTCGGTACGGCGTTGAATGCGCTGGTGGCCCAGTTGCAGAAACTGCCCTTGCCCAGCGAAGTCAGCCGGCCGCTGAAGAAATTCGCCAAGCAGCTCGAGGTGCGGGCCAGCCAGTCGCGCGAGATGCCGTTGTTGCTCAGCGAGCTGAGTGGCTTGCAGGGCAAGGCGCTGGCCGTGCTGGAGCACCCTGAAGAGGCGAGCAAGCCGGGCTTTTTGCAGCGTCTGTTTGGTGGGCGGGATGAGGAAGAGGCGCCAGCGCCTGAGCCACAGGCACAGGCGGTGGCACCTTTGCCGGTGCCCGCAACAGTGGAAAGGGTCGAGCCTGTTGAGCCCATGCCGGAGCCGGCCCCGGCCGCCGTGACGACTGTTGCAGACGTGGATGAGTTGCAGCCGTTGCCGCGCCCGTGCAAGGAGACACCGGGGCGGCTGTGCAGCCATTTGCTGGCAAACCAGCTCCCACAGGCTCAGCGTCGTCTGCGCAATCCCACGGTGACACCAACGAACCTGAGCTCGCCAGCGTCACTGTGGGAGCTGGCTTGCCAGCGAATGCGCCGGAGCAGGCACCGCAGGACGAGTGCCTTGCCGGGGATGTTGTCGACGACGCAACAGCGCCTGAGGTGATCGAGGTCGAAGCCGAGGCGCCACCCGAACCCACCCCCGAGGAGTTGCACTACGCCCTCCCCGACGGCACCGAGCCGTCCTACAGCTCCGTCGCCACCCACATCGAGCAGACCCTGCTCGGCCTGCTCGACGACCTGACCCTGCCCGAGCGCCACAAGCCCCAGGCGCTGGCCGTGCGCCAGCGCCTCGAACACGGCCTGAACTGGTACGAACTGCTGCCGGTACTGGATGACCTGGCCGTGCTGATGCTGGCCATCACCGACAGCGGCCAGCACGAATTCGAAGCCTACCTGCAACAGCTCAACGAACGCCTCGAGTCGTTCCAGAGCCACCTGCAGGAAGCCAGCGAAGGCCATGCCGATAACAGCTCCGCCGACCGCGACCTCAACACCCAGCTGCGTGAACAGGTCGATGGCCTGCAAAGCAGCGTGCAGGGCGCCGCCGACCTCGACAGCCTCAAGCACATCCTGGAAAACCGCCTCGAAGGCCTGCTCGGCACCATGGACGAGCACCAGCAGCAGCGCGACCAGCGCGAGCACGAAATGGCCAGCCGCCTGCACGGCCTGGCCGAACGCGTGGCCAGCATGGAGCAGGAAGCCCTCGGCTACCGTGAGCACCTGGAGGAGCAGCGCCAGAAAGCCCTGATCGACCCGCTCACCACCTTGCCCAACCGTGCTGCCTGGTCCGAGCGCCTGGAGCAGGAGATGCTCGCCTGGCAGGAAAACGGCGGCCACCTGCTGATGGCGATGCTCGATCTCGACCACTTCAAGCGCATCAACGACAACTACGGCCACCAGGCCGGCGACAAGGTCCTCAAGATCGTCGCCAACGAACTGCGCAAGCGCCTGCGCAGCCGCGATTTCATCGCCCGCTTCGGTGGCGAGGAGTTCGTCATGCTGGTACCGCAGACCGCCCTGGCCGGCGGCATCGCGCTGGCCGAAACACTGCGTGCGGCAATCGAAGCCTGCCCCTTCCATTTCAAGGGCGAACGGGTGACGATCACACTGTCCATCGGCATTACCGCATTCCGCTCGGGCGAACGCAGCGAGGCTGTGCTCAAGCGCGCCGACCAGGCGCTGTACCGCGCCAAGCACCTGGGCCGCAACCGCGTAGAACAGGGCTGAGTGCGGCCCTCGAGGATACGTTATGCTATTGCATTACCGACTGCTCAGGCCTTGCCCCTCTACTATGAAAGCGTTTCTTTGTGCGCTGCTGATGCTCACGCTGGCCGGTTGCGCCAGTGGGCTGCGAATCGACCGCAGCCACCCCTCGGCCAACCAGGACAACCGCATCCAGTTCGTGGTGCTGCACTACACCAATGCCAACCTGGAGCGCTCGCTGGCGCTGCTGACCCATGGCGAGGTCAGCAGCCACTATCTGATTGGCGACAACCCGCCGACGGTCTATCAGCTGGTGGATGAAAGCCGCCGTGCGTGGCACGCCGGCGACAGCCAGTGGGAAGGCCGCACCTGGCTCAACTCCACCTCCATCGGCATCGAGATCGTCAACCCGGGCTTCACCGATACCCCCACCGGGCGCGTGTGGCACCCTTATCCCGAAGCGCAGGTGCAGGCCCTGATCGTGCTGCTCAAGGACATCGTCCAGCGCAACGGCATCCAGCCCCGACACATCATCGGCCACAGCGATATCGCACCGCTGCGCAAGCTCGATCCCGGCCCGCTGTTCCCCTGGAAGCGCCTGGCCGACGCCGGCCTGGGCATCTGGCCGGACGCCACGGCGGTGGCTCGCCAGCGTCCCCGTTTCGACGTCAACCCACCCAGCGCCACCTGGTACCAGCAACAACTGGCGCGCTTGGGCTACGCCATCGAGCAGACCGGCGAGTTCGATGTGAGCACCCGGCATGTGCTGTCGGCCTTCCAGATGCGCTTTCGCCCGCAGCTGTTCGACGGTGAGCCCGACGCGCAGACCGCCGCGATCCTGCAGGTGCTGAACAACCAGCGCTGAGCAACGCCGCCCAACGGGCAGGGCGATTTGGCTGGCAGTTGCTATACCTCATGGTATTCAACGGGATAATTCTTGATGTCATCTGCCTTTGCCGCGTTGCGCAGCCTGCTCTATCGTCCCTGGCTTCTGGCCACGCTTGCGGCCACGGCGAGTGCGACCCTGTTGCTGCTGGCCAGCATCGGCGTGGCCATGCACCAACTGCAGCAGAGCGAAAGCGCCCAGATGAACGCCAAGGGCGAACGCTTCCTGGAGCGCCTGGAGCAGATCTTCGGCCAGTTGCGCGAAGGCGTCGATGCGCTGCAGGCCCAACCCCTGCGCGGCTGCGATGCGCAAATGATGGCCGCGTTGCAGCAAGTGACCTTCGACAACCGCTTCGTCTTCGAGGCCACCTACCTGGACGGCGAGCAGTCCTGCTCCAACCGCCTGGGCAGCAGCACCTTCGACCCGTTGCGCGCCCCGGACATTCAAGGCCCCACCTACAGCTACTGGCTCAACACCACCACCGAGCCGGACGATAACCGTGCTGCGCTGGTGCTCGGCCGCGGGCACTTTCGTGTGTCTACCTCACGCGGGCACCTCACCGACGTGGTCGACCTGCCGCCCGGTGGCAGCCTGCTGGTGGTACTCGACAAGGGCGCGCGGGCTGTGCCGGTGCTGGGCCCGGCGCAACCCTGGCCGCCTGCCGGGCAATGGCCGCTGGCGTCGAAGGTGGACCTGATAGAGCTGCCCGACCGCCTGGTGTATCGCATGCCCACCAAGTCGCCCGACTATCAGCTGGTGCTGATCACCCCACGCGAAAGCCTGCCGCTGAAAATGAACGGTGTGCTGTGGCTGCTGTTCCCTGGCAGCCTGTTGCTGGCCTGGTGCATTGGCTGGTTGGTGTTGCAGCTGGTGCGCCAGAGCCGTTCGATGAGCTCGGAACTGCAGGGCGCGCTGCGCCGTGGCGAGTTGCAGGTGCTGTACCAGCCGATCTTCGAACTCACCAGCCGCCGCTGCGTCGGGGCCGAGGCACTGGTGCGCTGGCGACGCCCCGATGGCACGCTGACCAGCCCCGACCTGTTTATCCCCCTGGCGGAAAACACCGGGCAGATCCGCCAGATCACCGACTTCGTGCTGCAGCGGGTGCTGGAGCAGCTGGGCCAGGTGCTGCGCGCCAACCGCCAGCTGTACATTTCGATCAACCTGGCGGCGTGCGACGTGATGGTGCCGCGCATCGGCCGGGTCGCGGCGCGACTGCTGGCTCTGCACCATGTGTCGGCGACGCAGATCGCCTTCGAGGTGACCGAACGCGGCCTGATCGACGTGGTGGTCGCGCGCGACAACCTGCAGGCGTTGCGCGCGGTCGGGCACCAGGTGCTGATCGATGATTTCGGTACGGGCTATTGCAGCCTGGCCTACTTGCAGACCCTGCCGGTGGATTGCCTGAAGATCGACAAGGCCTTCATCGATGCGCTGGGGCACGATGCGGCCAGC
Source organism: Pseudomonas brassicae (assembly GCF_010671725.1). Lineage (GTDB taxonomy): Bacteria > Pseudomonadota > Gammaproteobacteria > Pseudomonadales > Pseudomonadaceae > Aquipseudomonas > Aquipseudomonas brassicae. Next base: position 12,210 of record NZ_JAAHBU010000297.1, read on the forward strand.
AGCGGCGTGGCCCCGCACATCATTCGCATGGCCCATGCACTGCAATTGCGGGTGATTGCCGAAGGTATCGAGTATGAGGACCAGGCGCTGCTGCTCAACAGCGAAGGGGTCAACTATGGCCAGGGCTGGCTGTTCGCGCACCCGCTGAATGCGCGCCAGTTCGTCGAGCTGATCACCCGTGGACGGCGGTTGGGCCCGCGGCGCATCGATGATGAAGCTTAGGCCCGGTTAGCCTGATGAGGATAGCGCTCATGCGGGCCTCTTCGCTGGCA
>NZ_JAAHBU010000298.1 GCF_010671725.1 Pseudomonas brassicae
GCCGCCAAGCTCCCCGAGCTGGCCAAGGTCAGCGAGTTCATTCACTTTGCCTGCACCAGCGAGGACATCAACAACCTGTCCCACGGCCTGATGCTGCGTGAAGGTCGCGACACCGTGCTGCTGCCACTGATGCGCCAGATCGCCGAGTCGATCCGCACCCTGGCCCACCGTTTCGCCGACGTGCCATGTTGTCGCGCACCCACGGCCAGCCGGCTTCGCCGACTACCCTGGGCAAAGAGCTGGCCAACGTGGTGTACCGCCTGGAGCGTCAAATCGCCCAGGTCGCCGCCGTGCCACTACTGGGCAAGATCAACGGCGCCGTAGGCAACTACAACGCCCACCTGTCGGCCTACCCGCAGATCGACTGGGAAGCCAACGCCCGCGCCTTCATCGAAGACGAGCTGGGCCTGGAGTTCAACCCGTACACCACCCAGATCGAGCCGCACGACTACATTGCCGAGCTGTTCGACGCGATTGCCCGCTTCAACACCATCCTGATCGACTTCGATCGTGATATCTGGGGCTACATCTCGCTGGGCTACTTCAAGCAGCGCACCATTGCCGGCGAAATCGGTTCCTCGACCATGCCGCACAAGGTCAACCCGATCGACTTCGAAAACTCCGAAGGCAACCTGGGCATCGCCAACGCGCTGTTCCAGCACCTGGCCAGCAAGTTGCCGATCTCGCGCTGGCAGCGCGACCTGACCGACTCCACCGTGCTGCGCAACCTGGGCGTCGGTTTCGCCCACAGCGTGATCGCCTACGAGGCGAGCCTCAAAGGCATCAGCAAGCTGGAAATCAACGAAGCGCGTATCGCCGAAGACCTGGACGCCTGCTGGGAAGTGCTGGCCGAGCCGATCCAGACCGTGATGCGCCGCTACGACATCGAAAACCCGTACGAGAAGCTCAAAGAGCTGACCCGCGGCAAAGGTATCAGCCCAGAAGCGCTGTTAACCTTCATCGACGGCCTGGACATGCCGGCCGAAGCCCGCGCCGAACTGAAGAAGCTGACCCCGGCCAACTACATCGGTAACGCTGCGGCACAAGCCAAACGCATCTGATTTACCCCTGCGTTTTGACGCCCGGCTTGGCCGGGCGTTTTTATTGCTGAAAGAAAATTACTTTTTTTCAATAGGTTACACATGAATCCTGATACACCACTTCAGTTGCTGGGCGGCCTGACTGCCCGCGAATTCCTGCGCGACTACTGGCAGAAGAAGCCCTTGCTGGTTCGCCAGGCCTTCCCCGACTTCGAAAGCCCGATCGACGCCGACGAACTCGCCGGCCTGTCGCTGGAAGAGGAAGTCGAGGCGCGCCTGGTCATCGAACATGGCGAGCGCCCGTGGGAGCTGCGCCGCGGGCCGTTCAACGATGACACCTTCAGCACTCTGCCGGAACGCGACTGGACCCTGCTGGTCCAGGCCGTCGACCAGTTCGTGCCGGAAGTCGCCGAGCTGCTGGAGAACTTCCGCTTCCTGCCAAGCTGGCGCATCGACGATGTGATGATCAGCTTTGCCGCCCCCGGTGGCAGCGTTGGGCCACACTTCGACAACTACGACGTGTTCCTGCTGCAAGGCCAGGGCAAGCGCAACTGGAAGATCGGCCAGATGTGCAACAGTGACAGCCCGCTGATCGAGCACGCCGACCTGCGCATCCTTGCCGACTTCGAGCAGACCGACGAGTGGACCCTGGAACCGGGCGACATGCTCTACCTGCCGCCACGCCTGGCCCACTACGGCATCGCCGAAGACGACTGCCTGACCTACTCGGTAGGCTTCCGCGCACCGAGCGCGGCCGAAGTGCTGACCCACTTCACCGACTTCCTCAGCCAGTTCCTGCCGGACGAAGACCGCTACAGCGATGCCGACGCCCAGCCGGTGAGCGACCCGCACCAGATCCAGCACGATGCGCTGGACCGCCTCAAGGGCCTGCTGGCCGAGCACATGAGCGATGAGCGGCTGCTGTTGACCTGGTTCGGCCAGTTCATGACCGAGCCCCGCTACCCGGAGATGGTCGCGGGCGAAGCCCTGAGCGAAGAAGAGCTGATCGACGCACTGGAACAGGGCGCACTGCTGATCCGCAACCCGAGCGCGCGCCTGGCCTGGTCGGAAGTCGACGACAACCTGCTGCTGTTCGCCAGCGGCCAGAGCCGCCTGCTGCCAGGCGAGTTGCGCGACCTGCTGAAGCTGATCTGCGCTGCCGACGCGCTGCACATCGAAAACCTGGCGCAGTGGCTGGGCGACGAAAATGGCGTTACCCTGATCTGCGAGCTGGTCAAGCAAGGAAGCCTGGGGTTTGCCAATGAATAAGATCAAGGTCCGCCTGGCCGACTGGCAGAAAGACAACGCGGACATTCGCCGTATCCGCGAAGCGGTGTTCATCGCCGAGCAGAACGTGCCGCCAGAGCTGGAATGGGATGCCGACGACAATGTCGCCGTGCACTTCCTGGCCCTGGAAGACGACTACGCCATCGGCACCGCACGCCTGCTGCAGGACGGCCAGATCGGCCGCGTATCGGTGCTCAAGGATTGGCGCGGGCTGAAGGTCGGTGACGCACTGATGCAGGCGGCCATCGTCGAGGCGCAGAAGCGCGACCTCAGCCAGCAAAAGCTGACGGCACAGGTCCATGCCACCGCGTTCTATGAGCGCCTGGGCTTCAAGGTCGTCAGCGAAGAGTTCCTCGAAGCCGGCTTGCCGCACGTGGACATGGTGCGCGACTCCAAAGAAATCGCCTGACCCCAAAAGCTTCGCTGGCAAG
>NZ_JAAHBU010000299.1 GCF_010671725.1 Pseudomonas brassicae
TGCCAGCGAAGAGGCCAGAGGTGTTACCACTGTGGCTTGGCCGACCCCAGCTCACACGCCCCACGCGTCCACACCAGTGGCGCCCCGTCCACCCGCAATGGCGCCTTGAGCCGCTGTGCCGGCCCCCAGGGCGTCTGCTCCAGCGGCTCGGCGCGATCCGCTTCGGTCTCGGCCGCCAGCGGCAGATCCTCCACCAGCGTACCCTGGTCCACCAGCAACCTGGCCGTGCGTGCCAGCGACAGGCGCGCCGAACCGCCACAGCCGCTGCGCAGGCGCGTGTCCAGCGCCATGATCGCCGCCGCCGCCATCAGGTAACCGGTGGCATGGTCCAGCGCCTGCACCGGCAACGGTACAGGACGCTCGCCCTGTTGCCAGCGCATGCCCTCGCGGGCAATACCGCAACTCATCTGCACCAGGCTGTCGAAACCGCGTCGATGCTGCCACGGGCCGCTCCAGCCATAGGCATTGAGGCTCACGTCGATCAGCCCGGGGTTGAGGTCGCGACGCTGCTGCGGCCCGTAACCGAGCTGCGCCAGTGCATCGGCACGGTAGCCGTGCAGCAGGATGTCGGCCTGTGCCAGCAACCCCTCGAACACCGCACGATCCGGCGCGGCGCGCAGGTCGAGGCGTGCGCAGCGCTTGCCCAGGGTCACTTCGGCGACCACCGCGGGTTCCTCCCAGCCGGGTGGATCGAGGCGCAGCACCTCAGCGCCAAACCCGGCCAGCAGGCGGCTGGCAGTGGGGCCGGCGAGTATGCGGGTGAGGTCCAGCACCTTGACCCCGGCCAGCGGACGCGCCGGGCTGCCAGCCCACGCCGGTGTACGGCCAGGGGCGTGCTGTTCGCGCAGCACCAGTGGTTCGGCGTTCACCGCCTGGCCTTGCGGGTGGGCCGACCACTGGTGCCAGC
>NZ_JAAHBU010000003.1 GCF_010671725.1 Pseudomonas brassicae
GCGCCAGCAGGTTGGTCTGGTCGGCGATGCTGCGAATGGTCTGCACAATCTGCCCGATCAGTTCCGACTGTTTGCTCACGGCGTCAATGCTGCGCGCCGCGGCATTGAGCTCGCGGGAGATCTCCTCGATCACCTGCACCGTATGCTGCACCACCTCCGAGCCCTTGCGCGCGCAGGCATCATTCTGCACCGAGGTAGCGTGGGCGGCCTCGGCCGCCGTCTGCTGGGTACACACCTGCTGGGTGATGTCGCTGGCGAACTTGACCACCTTGTAGAGGCGCCCGCGGGTATCGAAAATCGGGTTATAGGAAGCCTCCAGGTAGACCATCTGGCCGAGCTTGTTGACCCGTTCAAAACGATGCGAGTGGTACTCGCCCCGGTTGAGCGAGGCCCAGAATGCCTTGTAGGCGCTCGACTCGCTTTCGCTGCGGTGGCAGAACAGGCGGTGGTGTTGCCCGACCACTTCCTCGGCGCGATAGTGCATGGTTTTGAGAAAGTTGTCGTTGGCGCTGATCACATGCCCCTCGGGGGTAAACTCGATCGTCGCCATGGAACGGCTGATGGCCTTGAGCAGGCTGTCGTGCTCATGTTCTTCGCTCACGCGCCGGGTGATGTCAGACGCCACCTTGATCACGCTGGTGACCTGCTGGCCAGCGCCGAAAACCGGCATATAGCTGGCTTCCAGCCACACGTCCTGGTGCGCCTTGTTCAGGCGCAGGAAGGTGCCGCTGCGGGCTTCGCCGCGGGCCAGATCGCGCCATAGCTGGCGGTAGCCATCGGTTTTGGCGTAGCGCTCTTCGCAGAACAGCCGATGATGCTTGCCACGGATCTCCTCGGCGCTGTAGCCCATGGTTTTGCAGAAGTTCTCATTGGCATCGAGGATGATACCGTCAGGGCTGAACTCGATCATCGCCATGGACCGGCCAATGGCTGCCAGTTTGGCATTGGAATCGGACAGCGCCTGAGTGCAACGCTCTATTTCGGCCAGGTCGGACTTGCGGTGGGCGTTGAACATGAGGGACCACTCCATTGGCGGATTTGCTGAGCATAGATCCCCCCTGTCCCGGTGCAAGCCTACTGCCATCACCGTTGATCGCTTGCCTTCAACTGCTTTCGCGGACCACCAGCTCGAACCCCAGGTCCTGGGTCCGCGGCTGCCCGCTCTTGCCGTCGAGCAACGCCAGCAGTGCCTGGGCGGCCTGACGCCCCACCGCCGCTCGCGGAGTACGGATCGAAGTCAGCCGCGGTACCAGGTGGGCCGAGGCCGGCAGGTCGTTGAAACCCACCATCGCCACCTGCCCGGGCACCGCTATGCTCTGGCGCAAGGCTTGCAGAATGGCGCCCTGGGCAAGGTCATCGTTGCAGAAGAACAGCCCATCGACATCCGGATGGCGGTCCAGCAACTGGCTGAACAGTTCCCCCCCCAGGCCGATCGACGAGGGTTGCGGTGCCAGCATCTCCAGGGCCGGGTCGTACAACCCGGCCTCATCCAGTGCCTGGCGGAATCCGTCGGCACGCTGCATCACGCGCGGGTCCAGTTGTGCCGCGATAAAGCCCAGGCGCGCCGCCCGCGCTCGATCAGGTGCCGGGCGGCGGCACGCCCGGCCTGTTGCTGGGAAAACCCCACCGATGTTGCCGTACTCGGCCCGCCCAGCTCCATCATGTGCACGCAGGCACGCCGCTGGCGCAAAGCATCTGCTGGGAGGCCTCGGTACGGTCGAAGCCGGTCAGCAGAATGCCGCACGGTTGATAGGCCAGGTAGTTGCGAATCAGGTTCTCTTCTTCGGCCACGTCGTAGTGGAAGTTGCCGATCAGCACTTCCAGGCCGCGCGGGCGCATTACATCGTGGATGGCTTCGAGGGTTTCGATGAACAGCTGGTTGGACAGCGACGGGATCAGCACCACCACCGACTGGCTCTGCGCCGACGCCAGCGCACGCGCTGCCGGGTTGGCCACGTAGCCCAGCGCCGCAGCCGCGTCCTTGACCTTTTGCACCAGCTCCGGAGCCACCGTGGCGATGCCGCGCAAGGCGCGTGAGGCAGTAATCGGGGACACCCCGGAAAGCCTGGCCACTTCAGCCAGGGTGGGACGACCGGTAGTACGAGAGCCGATGCGGGTCATGGGAATTTTATTTTTCGACTTGCAAAGATTAGGGAACGGGCACTAAGGTAGCGCTGTCTCAGACGTCAGGCAATGCATAAGTGCAGGTGTGCTGCGATGAGCGTCCAAACTGCTTCTACAAAACCAATAACATTCGGGTGGATAGCCGCCGAGACGTTGTCAGTCCCGGCCAAAGATAGCGCTATCTTGCCCTGCAGGAGGTACCGATGAACTCTCCCCTGTCCGCTATTGTGGTGATGGGCGTGGCTGGCTGCGGCAAGAGCTGCGTCGGTTCTGCGATTGCCGATCACAGCGGCGGTCGCCTGATCGAAGGCGATGCCTTTCACCCCGCCGCCAATATTCGCAAGATGAGTGCCGGCACGCCCCTGGACGACAACGACCGCGCCGGTTGGCTGATCCGCCTGGGCGAGGAGCTGCAAGCTACCATCAAGGCCGGCGAACGACCGATCCTCACCTGCTCTGCACTGAAAAAACGTTATCGCGACGCCCTGCGCCAGGCCGTACCCGAACTGGGCTTCGTATTCCTCGAACTGTCCCCGCAGGAAGCCGAGCGCCGTGTATTGGCGCGTCCCGGCCACTTCATGCCTGCCAGCCTGATCGAAAGCCAGTTCGCCGCCCTTGAGTCGCCGCGTGGCGAAGCCATGACCCTGGCGCTGGATGCCACCTTGCCCATTGCGCGACTCGCCGAGCAGGTCGACACCTGGCTAAAGCCCTGCGGTGAACCGGTACTTGCGCGAACGGCCTGATACGGGCGGTTTTGCCGGCTCACCAAAGATAGCGCTGTCTCAAGCAACTACGCTGTAAATGCAACGCCCACAAAAACGACAATATGAGGCACTGAACCATGTTCGGTTTGGCAACTGATACCTATCTTCTGCTCGATGCACTGGTGACCATCGTCGGTCTGGTGCTGCTGATCACCCACTTCAAGGTGCACCCTTTTGTCGCCCTGACCCTGGCCGCAGGTTTCCTGGGCCTGACCTCAGGCATGCCGGTGGTCAAGGTGATGAAGTCATTCCAGGACGGCTTTGGCGGCGTGCTGGGCTTCGTCGGCATCGTGCTCGCGCTGGGCACCATGCTGGGCAAGCTGATGGCTGACTCCGGAGGCGCCGACCAGATTGCACAAACCCTGATTCGTGCCTTCGGCAAGCAGCGCGTGCACTGGGCCATGATGTTCGCCGCGTTTCTGGTGGGCATCCCGCTGTTCTTCGAAATCGGCTTCGTGCTGCTGATCCCGCTGGTGTTCATCGTCGCCCGGCGCACCGGCGTGTCGCTGATCAAGATCGGTATTCCGCTGCTGGCCGGGCTGTCGGTGGTGCATGGGCTGGTGCCGCCACACCCGGGGCCGCTGCTGGCGATCGGCATCTTCAACGCCGATATCGGCAAGACCATCTTCTACGGGCTGATCGTTGCCTTGCCCACGGCCATCATCGCCGGGCCGCTGTACGGCACCTTCATTTCGCGCTACATCCCCGGCTCGCCGTCCCAAGAGTTGATGGACCAGATCGCCCGTGAAGGCGATCGCAGGCAACTGCCCAGCTTCAGTGTCACGCTGATCACCATTCTGTTGCCGGTGTTCCTGATGCTGCTCAAGACCTTCGCCGACGTGGTGCTGCCGGCCGAGCACCTGTTCCGCCAGTGGATGGACCTGATCGGCCACCCGATCAGCGCGTTGCTGGCGGCCCTGCTGCTGGCCTTCTACACCTTTGGCGCCGCTCAGGGTTTCAGCCGTCAGCAGATCATGAAGATGCTCGACCAGAGCCTTGCACCCACCGCTGCAATCGTCCTGATCGTGGGCGCTGGGGGTGGCTTCAAGCAGATGCTGGTGGATACCGGTGTGGGCAACGTGATCGGCCAGATGGCGGTACAGGCACAGATCTCGCCGATCATGCTGGCCTGGCTGGTGGCGGCGGTAATTCGCATTGCCACCGGTTCCGCGACCGTGGCCACGATTACCGGGGCCGGTATCGTTGCGCCGGTGATCGGCATGATGCCGGGGGTCAACCGCGAGTTGCTGGTGCTGGCCACCGGGGCCGGGTCGCTGATCCTGTCGCACGTGAACGACGCCGGTTTCTGGCTGGTCAAGCAGTACTTCAACATGACCGTGGCCGAGACCTTCAAGACCTGGAGCATGATGGAAACCATCCTGTCGGTGGTCGGCATCATCTTCATCATGCTGTTGTCGCTGGTGGTCTGATCGACCTGCGTAACGGTTTCGCCGGCGAGGCCGGCTCTTGCACAGGTTGCATGCAAGAGCCGGCCTTGCCGGCGAAAGGGCCTTAGAAGGCCGCCTTGAAGATCGCTTCGATCTCCACCTGGCTGGCCGGACGTGGGTTGGTCAGGCCACAGGCGTCCTTCAGCGCGTTGGCGGCCAGTGTCGGCACATCCTCCACCCGCGGCGCCCAGCACTTCCAGGCCCGGCGGGATCTCGATGTCATCGCTCAACTGCACGATTGCCGTGATCGCCGCATCCGCCCCCTGCCCCGCATTCAACCCGTCCACCGGCACGCCCATGGCTCGGGCCACATCGCGCAGGCGCACGGCACTCACCGCCGCGTTGAAACGCTGCACGTGTGGCAACAGCACCGCGTTGCACACACCATGCGGCAGGTCATAGAAGCCACCCAACTGGTGCGCCATCGCATGCACGAACCCCAGGGACGCGTTGTTGAACGCCATGCCGGCCAGGAACTGCGCATAGGCCATGTTCTCGCGGGCCGTCAGGTCGTGCCCGTCCACCACGGCCTGGCGCAGGTTGCGGCTGATCAGTTCGATGGCTTTGAGCGCGCAGGCATCGGTGATTGGCGTGGCGGCCGTCGACACGTACGCCTCGATAGCGTGGGTCAGCGCGTCCATGCCGGTGGCGGCGGTGAGGCCCTTGGGCATGCCGACCATCAGTGCCGGGTCGTTGACCGACAGCAATGGCGTAACGTTGCGGTCGACAATCGCCATTTTCACGTGGCGCGCTTCATCGGTGATGATGCAGAAACGCGTCATCTCGCTCGCCGTGCCGGCCGTGGTGTTGATCGCAATCAACGGCAGTTGCGGCTTGGCAGAGCGATCGACCCCCTCGTAGTCGCTGATATGCCCGCCATTGGTGGCGCACAGCGCAATACCCTTGGCACAGTCGTGTGGCGAACCACCGCCCAGCGAGAGGACGAAGTCACAGCGCTCGCGCTGCAGCAGCGCCAGGCCCTGCTCGACGTTGCCAATGCTCGGGTTGGGCTTGGCCCCGTCGAACACCACCGAATCGATGTCACGCACGGCCAGTTGCTCGGCGATCCGCTGCGCCACCCCGGCCTTGGCCAAGCCCGCATCGGTGACGATCAACGCTTTGGCGAAACCGTAGCCGACAATCGCGCTCATGGCTTCATCGAGGCAGTCGATGCCCATGATATTGACGGCTGGAATGAAAAACGTGCTGCTCATGGCGGTATCCCTCAGGCTTTATCTCTCTGCCTCAAGGATCCGCCCGTCGCTGCCCGAGCATGTTGATCTATGGCAAATTCAGCCAAGAAACAGCCGATAGGCCGGATTGTCGGTTTCGTCCCAGTACCGATACCCCATGGCTTGCAGGCTTGCCGGTAGCTGTGCCAACTCATCGGCGGGCACTTGCAGGGCGACGAACACCCGTGCTTCGGCGGCGCCATGGTTACGGTAATGGAACAGGCTGATGTTCCAGCGCTTGCCCAGCCGCTCCAGAAACCCGAGCAAGGCCCCCGGGCGCTCGGGGAACTCGAAGCGCAGCACCCGCTCCTCTTGCGACGGCACTGCATGCCCACCCACGGTGTGGCGGATATGCAACTTGGCCAGCTCGTTCTCGGTCAGGTCGAGCACCTCATAGCCTTGCTCGTGCAGGCTGGCCAGCAACTGCGCGCGCGGATCGGTCTGCGGGTGGGTCTGCACGCCGACGAACAGGCGCGCCTCCTTGCCCGGCTGGTAGCGGTAGTTGAACTCGGTGATCTGACGCTTGCCCAGGGCCTGGCAGAAGGCGCGGAAACTGCCCGGCTGCTCGGGGATGGTCACCGCGATCACCGCTTCGCGCTGCTCGCCCAGTTCGGCGCGCTCGGCCACGTGGCGCAAGCGGTCGAAGTTGACGTTGGCACCCGAATCGATTGCCACCAGGGTCTGGCCCTGCACACCACGGCTGGCCACATACTTCTTGATCCCGGCAACGGCCAGCGCGCCGGACGGTTCGGTGATCGAGCGAGTGTCGTCGTAGATGTCCTTGATCGCGGCGCACAGCTCATCGCTGCTGACAGTGATGACCTCGTCCACATAGTGGCGACATACATCGAAGCAATGCGCACCGATCTGCGCCACCGCCACACCGTCGGCAAAGGTGCCGACCTGTGGCAGCACCACGCGCTCGCCGGCTGCCAGCGCGGCCTGCAGGCAGTTGGAATCATATGGTTCGACGCCGATCACCTTGACCTGCGGGCGCAAGTACTTGACGTAGGCGGCGATGCCGGCGATCAGGCCGCCGCCGCCGACTGGTACGAAGATCGCGTCCAGCGCCCCGGGTTGCTGGCGCAGGATCTCCATGGCCACCGTGCCCTGGCCGGCAATGACATCCGGGTCATCATACGGCGGCACGAAGGTCGCGCCCTCGCTCTGGGCCAACTGCAACGCATGGGCCAGCGCCCGAGGAAAACTGTCACCGTGCAGCACCACCTGCCCGCCACGCGAACGAACGCCCTCAATCTTCAGTGCCGGCGTGGTGGTGGGCATGACGATGGTGGCCTGCATGCCCAGCTCGCGCGCCGCCAGCGCCACGCCCTGGGCATGGTTGCCGGCCGAGGCGGTGATCACCCCGCGCTCGCGCTGGGCAGTGGTCAAGCGGCTGAGGCGCGTGTAAGCACCGCGGATCTTGAAGGAAAAGGTGGGCTGCAGGTCTTCGCGCTTGAGCAGCACCGTGTTGCCCAGTTCGGCCGACAACGCACGGGCTGGCTGCAAGGGGGTTTCGATGGCCAGGTCATACACCGGCGCGGCAAGAATCCGGCGCACATAGTCCGACAGCAGGTGGGGTGCGGTCGTCGCGGTGCTGGGGCAAGCGGTAAGGCTGGTCATCGGTGACTCCTGGTGGTTTTTTCAGGTGCCCAGGAGGTAGAAAGAAAAAACCGCCTCCAGGGCGGGTTAGGTGCAAGGTGCTCGCTAGCCCGCCAATCTGATAATGGCGGTAATAATGCTGTGCGATGGCAACGCTGCGAATAAGCTCATGGCAGTGAAACTAGCCCAGGGCTTTTTCCAAGTCAATCATTCATTTGCCGGCACGCTGGCGTGGTCATTGCGTTCACGCGCCGAGTCGGGCACGCCGAACACCCGGTCGAATGCCCACTGGAACACGAACGCATAGGCGAAGAAGAACACGAACAGCGCCAGGTTGGTGCCCAGCGCGGCCCACAGACTGATGTCCAGCCAGCAGGCCACCACCGGCAGCAGGATCAGCACCAGCCCGCCTTCGAAACCGATGGCATGCAGCAGGCGCCGCACGAAGGTACGGCTGCGCTGCGCCTGGCGCGCTTCCCAGTACTCGAACAGATGGTTGTAGAGCAGGTTCCAGCCCAGCGCCATGGCGGACATGATCACCGACAGCAGGGTGGAATGGGCCATCCCTGCGTCGAAAGCCAGCGCCACCGCCGGGGCGACGCAGGCCACTGCGACAAGCTCATACAGCACGGCCTGGGTGATCTTGCGGGTGACGCCTTGCATGGGGGGCTCCTTTGAAGGGGGGTGAGGCGCAGGCTAGGCTGATTGAGGCGGGGGTTCAATTGAGCTAGATTGAGCCACCCTCAATTCGGTTGATTGCAATGTTCGCCAAACTGCCGCTGACGGCCCTGCGCACCTTCGAAGCTGCCGCCCGCCTGGGTGGTTTCAAGGCCGCGGCAGACGAGTTGGCGGTCACCGCTGCGGCGGTGTCGCACCAGGTCAAGAGCCTGGAAACATGGCTGGGCGTGCAACTGTTCCACCGCACAGGCCAAGGCGTACAACTGAGCGAACACGGCGAACAGCTATACCGGCGCGTGCATGCGGGCCTGCGTGACATACAGCAGAGCCTGGCCGCGTTTGCGCCAACCGCAGACCCGCTTCGGTTGAAGCTCACGACCACTGCTGCGTTTGCCAGTGCATGGCTGATCCCGCGCCTGGGTGCCTTTCACCGACTTCACCCGCAGATCCAGGTACAGGTGCACACCGGCAACCAGGTGGTTGATCTGCACCGCGACGCGTCCATCGACCTGGCCATCCGCGCCTGGTTCAGGCCCGACCCGAGCCTGTACCAGCAGCCGTTGTTCGATGAGTACTTCGCGGCCTATGCCCTGCCTGGGTGGCGCCTGCCACGGGCGGGCGAGCCACTGGAACTGATCGATGCCCCGTGGGTGACCGCCCGTGGCCGGCCTATCGACTGGCAGCACTGGAGCCAGCTGGCGGGATGTCCCGGGTGGCTGGCGCGGGCACGGCGGCACCAATACGATGATGAACACTATGCCGTGCAGGCGGCGATTGCCGGGCATGGCCTGGTGCTGGCCAGCAGCGTACTGGTGGCCGACAGCCTGGCGCGTGGGGTGCTGGTGCCGGTGCGCGATGATGTGCGCCTCCCGGCGGCGCACTATTGTGCGGTGTGCGTGCCGGGGCGCGAGCGCGAGCAGGCGGTACGGGCATTTCTGGATTGGTTGCAAGCGGCGCGCATGCACAGTGATGTGCCGGCGAACCACCCGGGCTGACCACCGCTACGCCTGTGGCCCAGGGCAAATGCCCACTGACACGCCGTTGCATGAGCCCAGGGCAGTTCACCCTCCCCGCCGGGCACGGTAAGCTCTGCGTTTTCGCACGTCTGGCAGGGTAGCCATGTTCAAGACTATCGAAGCGCAGGTTCGCAAAAACATTGCCCCACCCCAAGTCCGCGCCGACTTTCGCCAACATGATTTCGAACGCCTGCACAGCTTCTGCCTGCTGATCTTCGGCCTGAGCACCGGCATCTGGGTGGTGTTCGATCTGCTGGTGAGCTTTATCGGCGGCCAGGGCTTCACTTACCTGTCGATGGTGTTCATCGGCGTCCTTGCCAGCCTGACGGTGGTACTGCTGTTCGTGCACAAGGCCGAACACTTCAATGTGCTCAACCTGATCTTCATCGGTGTGATCGCGCTGGGCATTCGCCTGGTGATCGATGGCATCCCCGAAGACCTGCGCTCGGGCTGGCTGGTGCTCGGCGCCTCAAGCATTCTTTACAGTGCCTCGGTACTGCCACTGCGGCGCTGGTCATTCTTCACGACCCTGGTGCTGACCTGGCTGCTGCTCAACCCTTACAGCGTGCCACAAACACACCTGCTGGACCTGCGCGGTACCATGATCCTGTGCTACAGCACGTTCATCACCGGCCTCACGGTGTACAGCTACCTCAAGCTGCGTCAGGCCAAGCTGCAGAACTTCAGCATGTCCAGGATGCTGCTCGAACACGCCTATATCGATGCCCTGACCGAGATCCCCAACCGGCGCTCGTTCATGGCCAAGGCCGAAATGCACCAGCGCTTCGCCGCCGACGAGCCCGGGCACTACATCGCGATGGTGGATGTCGACAACTTCAAGCGGGTCAACGACCAGTTCGGCCACGACAGCGGTGACGTGGTACTCAAGCGCATCGCCGCCAACATCAAGGCAAGCCTGCACGAGTTCGAGTACGCGCGGTTGGGCGGTGAGGAGTTCGTGATCTACCTGTGGGGGCTGGACCCTGCAGCCACCGAACAGCGCATCGACGCCCTGTGCCGACGCGTGCGCGAAGACCGCGGCGAACACCCGGTGACCGTCAGCATCGGCCTGGCGCCTATCGAGCAGGGTGACACCATCGGCATGGCCCTGAGCAAGGCCGACCAGGCGCTCTATAGCGCCAAGCGCAGCGGCAAGGACCGCGTCGTGCGGTGGTCCGAATGACCTTGCACCTGCCCATTCGAGGTGGACTCGAATGGGCAGGCAGCAGGCCTAGCGTGCCTTGAGTTTGAGGTACGACTGGTGCAGGTCCGAGGCCCAGCCATCGAGCACTGTCTTCACATCGTCGGGCTTCATCACCTGGCTGTCGTTCTCCAGCGGTTTGCCACTGCCCTTGCGCACCACCTGGGCCAGCACCTTGTTGCTGCCCCCATCGAGAAACTGCGCTTCGGTGGCGATGTCGGTCTGCTGGTCGCGAATACCCGACGCGGTACTCACCGCCGCCGCCACCAGTGCCACAGGGATCACCTCATACGCCTTGAGGCCTTCGGTCTTGCTACTGACGGCGGTAATCGCCGGGCGTACCACGATCACCCCCGGCCCAGGCCCGCTGGCCAATGGCAGTGACTTGCCCAGTTCGCGCTTGAGCGCCTGGTCATAGTACTGGGTGATGCCCTGCAAGGTGCTCTGCGGAATGCGAGCGGTCGCTTGCGGCTTGGGGTAGAGCTGGCTGGGTTCGATATACACGCTGGTGTAGCGATCGACCTTCAGATCGGGATCGATCCAGCGCATCACGGTAGCGCCGGACGGCGATCTGCTTTCGCTAAGATGGCTGTAATCCTTGAGAAACCCCGAATACTCGTCGGGCTGCACAGTGCTGCTGGAGCAACCGGCCAGGCCCAACCCAGTCAAGCACAACGTACCCATGATCAATGCGCGTTTCATGCTGTCGCTCCATGTGGTGCCGGAAGGAAGGCTTCATAGGTATAGGCTACAGTTGCCGGTGCATCCATCGACGTGAGGCGACATGGCTTTCCACAAACTGGCGCACACCCATCCGCGCCTCAGCGTGGCCGCAGTGCTGGGCTGCCTGGGCGGTTTTTTCGTGCCGGCCGACGACCTCGTGCAACACATACTGGCCGGTTGGAACATTGGCGTCTGGACCTACCTGGTACTGGTATTCTGGTTGACCCTGGGCGCCGTCCCCGCGCATGTGCGCAAGGTGGCCTGCATCGAAGACGAGAACGCGGGGCTGGTGCTGTTCACGGTGAGCATCGCGGCCATCGCCAGCCTTGCCGCGGTTACCTTGCAACTGGCCGGCAGCCAGGGCCTGAACGGCACCGCGCGGGCCCTGCATTACCTGTACACCGGGTTGACAGTGGCCGGCTCATGGCTGTTGATCGGTACCGTTTTCAGCCTGCATTACGCGCGCCTGTTCTATACCAGCAGCGACGCCCGCCCCCCGCTGCGCTTTGCCGATGGTGAAGCCGAGCCCGACTACTGGGACTTCCACTACTTTTCCTTCACCCTCAGTGTCGCGGTGCAGACCTCCGACGTAGGGGTCGCCGGTCGTGGCCTGCGCCGGGTGGTATTGGCACACTCGGTGATCGGCTTCGTGTTCAACACGGCGATCCTGGGCTTCACCATCAACATTGCTGCTGGCCTATTGAGCTGAAGGCCCCAGTTCCAGCACCTGTGCGGCGCAGTGCGCAATACGCCGGCACGCCTCGACCAATTGCTGGCTGTCCAGCACCAACCCCAGGCGCAGGTGCCCGGCGGCGCTGGGGCCGAATGCATCGCCTGCCAGCACGGCCACGCCATGCTCTTCGAGCAGGCGCTCGGCAAAGGCCTGGGCTCCCAGCCCGGTCGAGCGTATGTCCAGCATCACGAACATGCCGCCGTCGGGCCTGTGCACCCCCACCCCCGGGCAGCCCGCAAGCGCCGCGCAGACCTGGTCCCGGCGCTCACGGTAGGTGTCGCGCATCTGTCGCACCTGTTCCAGGTCCTGCTCCAGCGCTACCGTGGCGGCCGCCATGATGAAGTCCGGCAGGCCGTACAGCATGCACAACGCCAGGTGTTCCAGGTGCCCGGCCAGGGCTGGCGGCCCGATCACCCAGCCGACCCGCCAGCCCGACATGGCGTGCGACTTGGACAGGCTGTTGATGGTCACGCAGCGCCCGGCCAGGGCCGGCAGGCTGGAAGCACAGAAGTGCACACCGTCATACAGCAACTCGCTGTAGACCTCATCGCAAATCAGCCACAGATCGTGCTCGACACACAGGCGCGCCAGTTGCTCCCAACTGGCCTGCACCAGGCTGGCACCCGAAGGGTTGTGCGGGCTGTTGACCAGGATCGCGCGGGTGCGCGGGGTGATGTGCGCCGCGATGTCGGCCGGTGCCAGCCGAAAGCCACGCTCGGGGCTGGCTGCCACCGGCACCACGCGTGCACCGCATGCCCCGAACACGGCTTCGTAGGTCAGGTACATCGGGTCGGCCACGATCACTTCGTCACCAGGATCGAGCAGGCACTGGGCCACGGCGTACAGCCCGCATTGGGCGCCTGCCAGTACCACCACATCCTGCGCCTGCACCATTTGCCCGCTCTGGCGCGCATGCCGGCGCGCAATGGCCTGGCGCAGTGCCAGGCTGCCGCGCACGTCCGAGTAGTGCGTATGGCCCTGGCGCAGGCTGTCGATGGCGGCCTCCACGACAGGCGCCGGGGTGGCGAAATCGGGATCTCCCACCGTCAGCAGGAACACCTCGCGCCCCTGTTGCTGCAGCTCCAGCGCGCGGTAGTGAATATCCCAGGCTGCGGCACCTTCACCGGCGATGCGTTGAGTGAGGACGGAATAGCGCATGGCAGTGTCTCCTTGACGAAGCCGTTGGTCTGAAAGGTCAGGCCAGGCATCCGGGCCGATTACCGGTAAAAATAGCAGAACATGCCAAGGGGCCATTGCACTTGGCGGGGCGCAAACGCTTGCGTGGCAAGCACCGGTGTGACGCGGCTCATACATCGGGCAAAAGCCTGCAGATACGGGCCTTGCATCCACCACCGGAGTGCTATGGTTAGGGTCTCGCCCGGCCTTCAGTGGCCGCAGGCATGCCCATGCTCGACGGTATCGGTTCAGCACTACAAAGGAGGCCGGCATGAACAAACTGACTTTCCCCAGCGCCTGCCAGATGATGCGTTGGCATTTCCACCCACTGGGTTTCGAGGCGAGCATGGACGCCCCGCGCAGCATGGTGGCGCGGCTGTTCGACCGGGCCACGGGCGAAACCTTGCTGGCAATTGCCGGCATCCCTTGCGCCACACTGATGGCGGCCGCCGACGTGGAGCGCATCATGAAGCGGTCGAGGCCGAGCTCGATGCGTTCCAGCCTTCCTGTGCACTGCGCTCGGCCTGAACCTCAGGCCCTGGCCACTGAGAGCTTTTCGATATCGGCCATGAAACGCTCGGCGGGCATCGGCTGGCCCAGCAGGTAGCCTTGCAGCGAATCACAACCCAGCCGGGTGAGGAAGTCCTGCTGGCGATCGGTTTCGACCCCTTCGGCAACAATCCGCAACCCCAGCGCCTGGCCCAGCGCCACGATCGCAGAGACGATCGCGGCATCGTCGCTGTCCTGCTCCAGATCACGCACAAACCCGCGATCGATCTTCAGCTCGTTGGCCGGCAGGCGCTTGAGGTACATCAGGCTCGAGTAGCCGGTACCGAAATCATCGATGGACAGGTCGACCCCCATGTCCGAGAGCCGTTGCAGCACCATCAGGCTGGCATCGGCATCGCGCATGGCCGTGGTCTCGGTGATTTCCAGGGTCAGGCTGTTGGCGGGCAGGCGGTGGCGCTGCAACGTGCCGGCGACGCTGTCGACCAGCCCGGCATGGCAGAACTGGATCGCCGACAGGTTCACGGCAATGCGCCAGTCTGCATGCCCCAGGTCCATCCAGATACGCATCTGGCGACAGGCTTCATCCAGCACCCATTCGCCAATCGGGATGATCAGCCCGGTCTTCTCCGCCAGCTGGATGAAACGGTCCGGCAGCAGCAGCCCGTGTTGCGGGTGCTCCCAGCGCAACAAGGCTTCTGCGCCGATGGGGCGGCGGCCCACAGCGTCGAACTTGGGCTGGTAGAACAGACGGAACTGGCCCTGCTCCAGGCCTATGCGTAGATCCTGCAGCAGTTGCAGTTGCATCCGCGCGTTGCTGTTCATCGACACATCGAAAAAGCTGTAGGCGTTCTTGCCCGCACTTTTGGCGTGGTACATCGCCGCATCGGCGTTACGCAGCAGCTCGAGCTGATCGGTGCCATTGCCGGGGTACAGCACGATCCCGACGCTGGCGGAGATCTGCAGGCTCTGCTCGGCCACGCGAAACGGCCGCGAGACCAGGTTGACCTGCTTGGCGGCCACGCCCACGGCATCTTCGGGCTCGCCCAGCTCGACCAGTAGCACGAACTCGTCGCCACCGATGCGCGCCAGCGTATCCTGGCTGTGCAGGTGACCGCGCAGGCGCAGCGCCACCTCCTTGAGCAACTGGTCGCCGGTATGGTGGCCAAAGGCATCGTTGACCGGCTTGAAGCCGTCCAGGTCGATGAACATCAGCGCAAAGCCACCGCCCTGCTCCGCCACCTTGGCGATCGCCTGGTCGATACGATCGGCCAGCAACGTGCGGTTGGGCAACCCGGTCAGGGTATCGTGCAGCGCCAACTGGGTGAGTTCCTGGTTGGCCAGGGTCAACGACTGCGCCAGCTCCGCGGTGCGCGACTCCAGGCGGGCATCGAGCACCGAGGTGAGCAAGGCCACCGCCAACACTGCCAGGGTGGTGATCAGCACCAGGTAATCCAGGCCATTGCCGCTCAAGCCGCTATCGATGGCGCCGCAGAAACTGCCGTCGGCAAAGCTCGCCGCCGCCATGCCGGTGTAGTGCATGCCCACGATGGCGATGCCCATCACCACCGCTGCACCGCCACGAATCTGGCGCACGTAGGGGGTATTGCGGCGCAGGCGGAAGGCAATCCACAGGGCGGCCACCGAAGCCCCCACCGCGATCAGCAGCGAGGCGGCAAACAACAGCGGGTCATACTCGATACCGGGCTGCATCTGCATCGCGGCCATGCCGGTGTAGTGCATGCAACTGATGCCGGCCCCCATGATCAACGCACCGAGGGCCAGCATCCTGGCGGGCAGGCTCGGCTGGCTGACCAGCCACAGGGCAAAGCCTGAGGAGAGCACCGCGATCAGCAGCGACAACACGGTGAGTGTCAGGTCATAACCCAGTTCGATGGGCAGGCTGAAGGCAAGCATGCCGATGAAGTGCATCGACCAGATACCGGTGCCCAGGGCGAACGCACCGCCCACCATCCACAGGTAGGCCGCGCGGCCTTTGGCGGTGGCAATGCGCCCGGTCAGGTCCAGGGCGGTATAGGACGCCAGGATCGCCACACACAGCGAAATCAGTACCAGCGATGGAGAGTAACTACCGTTGAGCATGACGTTTCGAGGCCCGGTGAATGGGCGCTGTCCCGGCCCGGATAAAAGCCGATGATTGTACTCAACCTTTAGCGAAACGCACGGAGTTTAAACGGCTTCGGGGGTTTTTCTGGCGAATGGCCATTAGCCTGAACCACTGCAGTGCTCCCTTCGCTGGCAAGCCAG